>NZ_QGSY01000291.1 GCF_003857035.1 Micromonospora arida | reverse complement strand
AGATGTGTATAAGGGACAGCAGTGCACCCGCCCCACCGGCGTCCGCAGGTGCGGACCGTACGTCCGCCAGGTGCCGGGGGTGAGCGCACCGGAGAAGCAGCCCCGGGTCCACTCGTCGGCCGACCAGTCGTACTCGACGAGATCCACCGGGTCCTCGGCGCGTGGCCCGACCACGTTGGCGAACGCTTCCAGCAGGCACTGCCGACGTCGCGCGGGGGACATTCCGCGAAGCGCGGCGGCGTCGGTGGAGTAGCTGAACCCGGTCAGCACCCCGAGCGGCGAGGTGGGGGTGGAGTTGTCGACCGTCTCGGTGAGCGGACCGGTGCTGCTGGTGGTCACCCCGGAGCGCCCGTCGGCACGCCAGAACGGCTCCGGGTAGACGGCGTGCACCTTCAGCGCCGAACCCATCGGCATGCGCTGGGTGAGCCCGTCACGCAGCGGGGGCAGCGGCGGGTCGTACCGGATCCGGCCGGCCAGTGCCGGGGCCAGCGCGACCACCACGGCGTCGCCGTCGACGCGCCCGGTGTCGGTCCACGCCGTCGCCCCGTCGACGGTCTGTTCGATGGCTCGCACCGGCGCGGCCAGGGTCAGGGCGCCCGGCGGCAGAGCGGTGGCCATCCGTTCCGCCAGCGCAGCCGGCCCGCCCACGATCCGGTCCTGCTGCGCGCCGCCGGCCATCCCCAGCAACGGCCCGGTCCCGCCGGCGCTGCGCAGGTAGAACAGCAGGTGCAACAGGGACAGCTCGTCCGCGCCGGTGGCCAGCAGCCCGCCGGCGAGCACCCGCCCCAGGTAGTCGGCGGTGTCGTCGTCCCCGGCCGTGGCGGCGAGCCACCCGCCGAGGGTCGTCCGGTCCCATCGTGCGGCCTCCGGCGTCGCCCAGGGTGCGGCCGGGTCCAGTCGTGCGGCGTACTCGTCGAGCAGGCCGAGCACCCGGCCCACCTGCACCGGCGGCTCGGCCCGACGCGCACCGGCCCAGAGGAGGGTGGGCGCGCCGACAGATGCCGAGGGGAAGGTGGCCAGCCCGTGCTCGGCGACCAGCGCGTACATCCGGTCCTGGGTCGGCCCGATCCACTGCGCCCCCAGGTCGAGCTGCGTGAGCTCGGGCAGCCAGCGGGTCAACACTCGCCCGCCCACCCGGTCGCGGGCCTCCAACAATCGCACCTGGGCGCCGGCACGGGTGAGCGCCAGCGCGGCGGCGAGCCCGGAGAAGCCGGCGCCGACCACGACCACCCGCAAGCCGTCGACCACACCGGGGTCTACCCACAACCGTCGCAGGCATGGCTACCGGCTCCGGTCGCGGCACTGACGGACCGTACCCCCGTCCTTCGTCCTTTGCTCTGCACCCGCCGACGCACCACCCGGGCCTGGGCACCGTCGCCTCCGCGGGTGCAGAGCAAAGGGCACGCCGACCCGACCACGGGGCTGGGCCGGTCGCCGAGTCACTGTCGCCTCCGCGGGTGCAGAGCAAAGGGCACGCCGACCCGACCACGGGGCTGGGCCGGTCGCCGAGTCACTGTCGCCTCCGCGGGTGCAGAGCAAAGGGCACGCCAATACCGGGGCCGGGTCGGCCGCGAGAACTTTCTGCCGGCCTGTCGATTCGGGCGGCGGCCGATCGTGTGGAGGATGAGAGGTCGGCGACGGGCCGGCCCCCCGCGAGGAGGAACGATGACGCTGTACCTGCTCAGCCTTCATCAGCCGCAGGGTGAGCTGCCCCCGGACCCGGAGTTTCTGGCCGGGGTGATGCGTCAGCTCGGTGAGCTGCGCGCCGAGTTGGCCTCCACCGGCTCGTGGGTCTTCGGCCAGGGACTGCACGGCCCGGAGACCGCCACCGTGCTGCGCGCCCGCGACGGCGACGTCCTGGTCACCGACGGCCCGTTCGTGGAGGGCAAGGAGTTCCTGGGCGGCATCACCATCATCGACGTGCCGGACCTGGACGCCGCCCTGCACTGGGGTCGCCGTTACGCGTTGGCCACCACCCTGCCGATCGAGGTGCGCCCCTTCCAGGGCGGGGCCGGCGACTGACAGTGCCCGACGTGGAGGCGGTGTTCCGCGCGGAGTACGGCCGCGCGGTGGCCGTCCTGGTCCGCCTCCTCGGCGACATCGACCTCGCCGAGGAGGCCGTCCAGGAGGCTTTCGTGGTCGCGGTGGCGCGCTGGCCGACGACCGGCCTGCCGCCCAGTCCGGCCGGCTGGATCATCACCACGGCCCGGAACCGGGCGATCGACCGGCTGCGCCGCGACGCGTCCCGGGTCGACCGGCACGCCCAGGCGGCTCTGTTGTTCGCCGCCGACAGTCCCGTCGAGGAGGGACCGGTGCACGACGACCGGCTACGGCTGATCTTCACCTGCTGCCATCCGGCGCTCGCCCCGAGCACCCGGGTCGCCCTCACCCTGCGGCTGCTCGGCGGCCTGAGCACCGCCGAGATCGCCCGAGCCTTCCTGGTGCCGGAGCCGACCATGGCGCAGCGGCTGGTCCGCGCCAAGTCGAAGATCCGGAACGCCGGGATCCCGTACCGCGTGCCCCGCGACGCCGACCTGCCCGACCGGCTGCACGCGGTTCTCGCGGTGCTCTACCTGATCTTCAACGAGGGGTACACGGCCAGCGCTGGCCCGCACCTGGTCCGGACCGAGCTGTGCGCCGAGGCGATCCGGTTGACCCGGCTGCTGGTCGAGCTGATGCCGGACGAGCCGGAGGCGCTCGGTCTGCTCGCGTTGATGCTGCTCACCGAGTCCCGCCGCGACGCACGGACCAACGCCGAGGGTCAGCTGGTGGCGCTGCCGAGCCAGGACCGGGCCCGGTGGGACGCCGAGCTGATCACCGAGGGGCAGGCGCTGGTGCGCCGCTGCCTGCGCCGCGACCGGCCGGGCCCGTACCAGATCCAGGCCGCGATCGCCGCCGTGCACAGCGCCGCGCGGCGCGCCGCCGACACGGACTGGGCGCAGATCCTTGCGCTGTACGACCAGCTGACGGTCGTCGCCCCCAGCCCGGTGGTGACGCTGAACCGGGCCGTCGCGCTCGCCGAGCTGTCCGGACCGGCGGTCGCGCTGACCGAGGTGGACCGCCTCGACCTGGTCGGCTACCACGTCTACCACGTGGTCCGCGCCGACCTGCTGGCTCGGCTCGGCCGGGGCGGGGAGGCCGTCGAGGCGTACCGGATGGCTGTCGCCCTGACGGACAACGCGGCCGAACGGGCCTTTCTCACCGCACGCGCGACGGCCCTGGCGACGCCCTGAGGGCGCGTTTGCCGCAGGGGCGGCCGGGAACCCGAGGCACCGCCGCAGCAGGGGATGGGAGGGGCCATGGCGTACCGCCGGACCGTCGTCGACACCGTGCCCGACCTGTCCACCCTCACGCTCGGCGTAGAGGAGGAGTACCTGCTGCTCGACCCGGACAGCGGCCGGAACCTGCCGGTCGCCGACCAGGTGCTCGCCGCGCTGCGCGGCTCCGCCCGGGACCAGAGCCGCCAGGAGTTCCGGCACAGCATGGTGGAGATGGTCACCCCGGTCTGCGCCGACCTCACCGAACTGCGCGCGCACCTGGTGGCGCTGCGCTGCTCCGCCGCGGAGGCCGCCACGGCGGCCGGGGCCCGACTGGTGGCGGTCGGCGCCACCCCGGTGGCCGAACCGCACCGGACGGTCCCCGACGAACCGCGCTACCACGCGATGTCGCGCCGGTACGGGCCGGTGGCGCACGATCCGGCGGTGTGTGGCTGCCACGTGCACGTCGGGCTGCCCGACCGGGAACTGGCCGTGCAGGTCTGCAACCACCTGCGGGTGTGGCTGCCGGTGGTGCAGGCGATCACCACCAACTCGCCGCTGCACGACGGGTACGACACGGGGCACGCCAGTTGGCGCTCGATGCAGTTGGAACGCTGGCCCAGTATCGGTCCGACGCCGTACTTCGACTCCGTCGCCGACTACGACCGCACGGTCGACGAGCTGATCGCCGCCGGCGTCATGCTCGACGCGGCGATGGTCTACTGGTACGCCCGGCCGTCGTCGACGTACCCGACGGTGGAGGTGCGGGTCGGTGACGTCTGCACCGAGGTGGACGACGCGGTGCTGGTCGCGGCGCTGGTCCGGTCCCTCGTGGCCACCGTCGCCGACGACGTACGCGCCGGGGTGAGCGCCCCGAACGTCCGGGACTGCCTGGTCGCCGCGGCGCACTGGCGGGCCGCCCACGACGGTCTCGACGGCGAGCTGATCGACCTGCGTGCCGGTGGCACCCGGCCGGCCTGGGCGCTCGTCGACGAGCTGATGGCGGTGATCGCCCCGGCCCTGCTGCGCCACGGCGACCTCGGGTACGTGTTGGCGCAGCTGGCCCGGCTGCGCCGCGACGGCACCGGTGCCACCCGGCAACGGCAGGTGCTGGAACGCGCCGGGGAACTGCACGCGGTCCTCGACGACCTGGTCGCCCGCACCGCCGCCGGCTGACTGCCCGGCACAGCCCACCGGGGCTCAACGGATGTCGTGGGTCTGTAGCCACAGCTCCAGCAGGCCGAGCTGCCACAGTTTGTTGCTGCCGGCCGCGGCCTCCGCCCGGTCCGGCTCGGCGAGCAGATGGGCCACGTACTCCGGGCGGAACAGCCCCCGCTCGCGCGCGGCCGGCGCCTGCAACGCCTCGGCCACCAGCTCGCGCACCGGGCCGTCCACGTTGCGCAGCGCCGGCACCGGGAAGTAGCCCTTGGGCCGGTCGATCACCTCGGCGGGCAGCACCTCCCGGGCGACCTCCTTGAGCACGCCCTTGCCGCCCTGGGCGACCTTGTGCTCCGGCGGGCAGTGCGCGGCCAGGGTGACCAGGTCCTGGTCGAGGAAGGGCGTCCGCACCTCCAGACCCCACGCCATGCTCATGCTGTCCACCCGCTTGACCGGGTCGTCGGGAAGCATCAGGTGGGTGTCCAGGCGCAGCACGGCGTCCAGCGCGGTCTGCGCCCCGGGCGCGGCGAGGTGCCCGGTGAGCAGATCCCGGCTGGCGTCGTGCTCCAGCGCGTACGACGGGCCGACGATGCGGCGCAGCTCGTCGTGGTCGCGGTCGAAGAACGCGGCGGCGAACGTCTCGGCGGCGCCGTGCCGGGGCGCCTCGACCAGTGGCTGGTGGTAGCCGTAGCCGGCGAACACCTCGTCGGCGCCCTGACCCGACTGGGCCACCTTCACGTGCTGCGCCACCTGCTCGGAGAGCAGGTGGAAGGCGACCACGTCGTGGCTGCCCATCGGCTCGGTCATCGCCAGCACGGCCCGTCGGACGGCGGGCACCAGGTCGTCGTCGGCCAGTCGGATCCGATGGTGGTCGGTGTCGTACGCGCGGGCCACCAGGTCCGAGTAGTGGAACTCGTCGCCGGACTCGCCGTCGCGGCTGTCGAAGCCGATGCTGAACGTGCGCAGGTGTTGCTGGCCGGCCTCGGCGAGCAGCGCCACGATCAGGCTGGAGTCCAGTCCGCCGGAGAGGAGCACCCCCACCGGCACGTCGGCGACCAGCCGTCTGCGTACCGCCGCGCGCAGCGCGTCGCCGATCGCGGCCCGCCAGTCGGCGGCGTCCATCCCCGCGTCGGCGGGCTCCCGCACGTAGTCGGGTCGCCAGTAGACCTCCTCTCGGCTGCGCCCGTCCGCCTCGATCACCCGCAGGGTGGCCGGCGGCAACTTGCGCACGCCGCGCAGCACGGTGCGCGGCGCGGGCACGATGGAGTGCCAGGACAGGTAGTGGTGCAGCGCCACCGGGTCGATGCCGGTGTCGACGTCGCCGGCGGCCAGCAGCGCGGGCAGGGTGGAGGCGAACCGGAGCCGCCCCGGTGTCTCGGCGAGGTAGAGCGGTTTGATGCCGAGCCGGTCGCGGGCCAGGATCAGCCGCCGCCGGACCCGGTCGACCAGCCCGATCGCGAACATGCCGACCAGGTGGTCGACGAAACGTTCACCCCAGTGGGCGTACGCCACCAGGATCACCTCGGTGTCGCTGGTGGAGTGGAAGGCGTACCCGGCGCGGCGCAACTCCTCGCGCAGCTCCGGGTAGTTGTAGATGCAGCCGTTGAAGACCAGCGCCAGGCCCAGGTCGTCGCGGATCATCGGCTGTCCGCCCGCGTCGGACAGGTCGATGATGGTCAGCCGGCGGTGCCCGAGGGTCACCCAGCCGTCGGCGGACAGGCCCTCGTCGTCCGGGCCGCGTGAGCGCATGGCCTCGGTCATCCGGGTGACCGCCGACGCGTCGGGCGAGCGGCCGTCGAATCGTGCCTCCCCGCTGATCCCGCACATCAGCCGGGACGGTGAGGGTTCAGGGCAGACATGAGCGTCCTCCTGTCGCGTCTCCCCGACTTGGTGGTGGCGGGGGCCCCGCCGTGCGAACGGGGCCGCTGGCTACCCGGGCGCGGCTTGGACAAACCCGCAGGTCTCAGGTACGCAGGGTGCGCAGGATGCGGGCCAGTTCGGCACGGTCGGTGTCGTTGAGGTGGCCGAAGAAGCGGTCGGCTTCGGCCCGGCGTGCGGCCCGGATGGCGGTGCTGACGCGGTCGCCCTCCTCGGTGAGCGCGACCAGGGTCGCCCGACGGTCCGCCGGGTCCGGTCGGCGTTCGACCAGCCCTCGGGTCTGGAGGTCGTCGACGACCTCGGTCGCCGAGCGGGGCGCGATGCGCAGGTGCTCGGCGAGGGTGCCGGGGCGTACCTCGCCGTGCCGGGCCAGCACGCCGAGGGCCCGGGACTGGCTGGGGGTGACGTCCCAGGGCGCCAGTGAGTCGCGGGTCTGCCGGCGCAGACGGGACGCCACCGCCCAGAACGTCTCCGCCAGGCTCTCGTCGTCGGCGCTGTCGACGGTGTGCTCGGTCACCGGAATACGGTAGCAGGATATGTGGTTGCTCCCTCATGATGAGGTAACCTCAGCAATGTTGTCGACGAGAGGTAGCACCCCCTTGGAACCCACCCCGATGGGCCGCGACCGCGGCCACCGCACCCTCACCGCCGAAGAGAAGACGCAGGCCCGTCAGGTGTCCCTGCGACGCATCGGCCGCCTGTTCACCCCACACCGGCCAGCGCTGGCCGGCGTCACCGCGATCATCGTGATCTCCTCGATCATCGCGATGGCCACCCCGTTCCTGCTGCGTGCCGTGATCGACCGGGCCCTGCCGCAGGGTGACGTGACGCTGCTGGTCTGGCTGGTCGTCGGCATGGTCGCCGTCGCGGCGGTGACCTCCGCCCTCGGCGTCGTGCAGACCTGGATCTCCACCCAGGTCGGCCAGCGGGTCATGCACCGGCTGCGCACCGACGTCTTCAGCCACCTCCAGCGCCAGTCGCTCGGCTTCTTCACCCGCACCCGCACCGGTGAGGTGCAGTCCCGGATCACCAACGACATCGGCGGGATGCAGTCGGTGGTCACCTCCACCGCCACCGCCGTCGCCGCCAACCTCACCACAGTGGTCGCCACCACGGTCGCCATGGTCGCGCTCTCCTGGCAGCTCTCCCTGGTCTCGCTCGTGGTGCTGCCGCCGGCCATCTGGCTGACCCGTCGGGTCGCCCGGATGCGCCGCGAGATCACCGCCCAACGGCAACGCGAACTCGCCGACCTCAACGTCACCGTCGAGGAAGGGCTCTCGATCAGTGGCGTACAGCTGGCGAAGACCCTCGGCACCGGCCCCGCGCTGATCGACCGCTTCACCGCCTCCTCGGCCCGCCTGGTCGACCTGGAGCTGCGTAGTGAGCTGGCCGGCCGCTGGCGGATGGCCTCGATGAGCATCATCTTCGCCGCCGTACCGGCGGTCATCTACCTCGCCGCCGGGCTGCCCGGCACCGCCGGCACGCTGAGCATCGGCACCCTGGTCGCCTTCACGGCCCTGCAGGGCGGCCTGTTCCGACCGCTGATGGGCCTGCTCAACGTGGGCGTCTCGCTCACCGCGTCGCTGGCGCTCTTCGCCCGGATCTTCGAATACCTGGACCTCCCGGTCGACGTGGCCGACCCCACCGAGCCGGTCCGCCTCGACCCCACCCGGGTACGCGGCCACCTGCGCCTGGAGGACGTCACCTTCGGCTACCCGGGCAGCGACACCGCCGCCCTCGCCGGGATCACCCTCGACGTGCCCGCCGGCACCAGCCTCGCCCTGGTCGGCGAGACCGGCTCCGGCAAGAGCACCCTCGCCGGGCTGATCAGCCGACTGCACGACCCGACCGCCGGGCGGATCACCGTCGACGGCGTCGAGCTGCGCGACCTGCGCCTGGCCGACCTGGCCGCGATCGTCGGCGTGGTCAGCCAGGAGACGTACCTGCTGCACACCACAGTCCGGGAGAACCTGCGCTACGCCCGCCCGGAGGCCACCGACAACGAGATCGAGGACGCCGCCCGCGCCGCCCAGATCCACGACCTGATCGCCGGGCTGCCCGACGGGTACGACACCGTGGTCGGCTCACGCGGGCACCGGTTCTCCGGCGGTGAGAAGCAGCGCCTCGCCATCGCCCGGACGCTGCTGCGCGACCCGCGCATCCTCGTTCTCGACGAGGCCACCAGCGCGCTGGACACCGAGACCGAACGCGCCGTGCAGCGGGCCTTCGACGTGCTCGCCCAGGGGCGCACCACGATCACCATCGCGCACCGGCTCTCCACGGTCCGCGACGCCGACCAGATCGCGGTGCTCGACCACGGTCGGATCGTCGAGGCCGGCACCCACGCCAGCCTGCTGGACCACAACGGCCGCTACGCCACACTGGCGGCCTGAACGTCGGCTCAAAACCGTCTCGAAATAGTCTTGGAACTGTCTCGTTATGGTGCGGTCAGGTGGCGGTAGACGGTGGCACGCGAGACCCCCAGCGCGGCGGCGATGGCGTCCACCGAGTGGGTGCCCGCCGCGTGCATCCGCCGGGCCGCCTCGACCTGCTCCCGGCCCAGCGCGGGCGGCCGTCCCGGCCGCCGACGGCGGCTCCCCGCGCCGCTCGCCGGCCCGCTGGCCGCCCCCGCTGGCAGCGTCGGGGTCGCGCTCCCTGAGGCCGCGTGCCGCGCGCTCACGTGCGTCGGGGTCTCCCGCGTCGGCGGCGGGACCGTCGCGGTCGTGCGCGCCCCGACTGCGGCGTCCGTTCGCGCCCCGGTCGCAGGGTCCAGGTGCGGCGCCGCCGCGGGGTCCGCGGGCAGCGGGGCCAGCAGTCGGCGTACGCCGTCGAGCATGTCGGCGCGCAGCACCTCGTCGGACACGTCGGTGAAGAAGACGATCGGATCGCTGCACGCCGCGACCGCCTGCACCGCCCGGACGCGCTCCAGACGCCCGGCGTCCGGCCCGGCGATGAGGTCGTTGGCCCGCATCGCGACCTCCATCAGGCGGTGGTAGGTGTCGCCCCGACCGATCAGCGCGATGTCGTGGAAGAGCATGCCGAGCGGCCGGCGGTGGGCGAGCATGATGTCCACCCAGCCCTCCAGCACCGTCCACCGGGCCAGCTCGGTGGGCTGACCCCGGGCCGAGTCGAGCAGCGCCTCCAGGTCGGCCACCAGGGGCTCGACCAGGGCGGCGAGCAGGTTCTCCTTGGCCGGGAAGTGGTACAGGATCGCGGTCTTGGTGAGCCGCAGCCGCTCGCCGATCTGGCGCAGCGAGGTGCGCTGGTAGCCGTGTTCGGCGAACAGGTCGAGCGCGGCGCGCAGGATCCGGGTGCGGGTGTCGTCCGCGGGATCGGCGGTCATGGGGCCAGCCTAGCGACGCCCTGACCGGTGGGCACGATCACCGTTGATTCTACTGACCGTTGGTCAGTAGAGTGGTGACGGTCGACGTAGCCAACGGCAGGAGGGGCCATGCCCGTCATCTCGATCGGCAACCTGGTCAAGACGTTCGGTGCCATCCGGGCACTCGACGGGTTGGACCTGCACGTCGAGCAGGGGGAGGTGCACGGCTTCCTCGGGCCCAACGGTTCCGGAAAGTCCACCACCATCCGGATCCTGCTCGGGCTGCTCCGCCGCGACTCCGGCGACGCCCAGGTGCTCGGCGCCGACCCGTGGCGCGACGCGGTCCGCCTGCACCGCCGGCTGGCGTACGTGCCGGGCGACGTCAGTCTCTGGCCCAACCTGACCGGCGGGGAAGCCATCGACCTGCTCGGTCAACTGCGCGGCGGCCTCGACCGGCGTCGCCGCGACGAGCTGCTGCACCGCTTCGACCTGGACCCGACCCGCCGTTGCCGCACCTACTCCAAGGGCAACCGGCAGAAGGTCGCCATCGTCGCCGCCTTCTCCTCCCCGGTGGAGCTGTACGTGCTCGACGAGCCGACCTCCGGCCTCGACCCCCTCATGGAGGCGGTGTTCCAGGACGAGGTCCGGCGGGTCAAGCAGGCCGGTGCCACAGTGCTGCTCTCCAGCCACGTGCTCGCCGAGGTCGAGGCGCTCTGCGACCGGGTCAGCATCATCCGCGAGGGCCGTACCGTCGAATCCGGCACCCTCACCGAGCTGCGCCACCTCACCCGTACGGCGGTGACCGTCGAGACCGCCCGCCCGGTCACCGGCCTGGACGCGCTGCCCGGCGTGCACGACGTGCACGAGGTCGACGGCCGCACCCACCTGGAAGTCGAGCCCGCCCACCTCGACGAACTGCTCGGCCAGCTCATCCGCTTCGGCGTCCGCGCGCTGACCAGCACACCACCCACCCTGGAGCAGCTCTTCCTACGCCACTACGGCGACGACCCCGCCGCCGCTGCCACGGGTGCTCCCACCGCCGCTGCTGCATCGGGTGCTCCCAGCGGTACTGCTGCATCGGGTGCTCCCGCCGCCGGCTCCTCGGACGCCGATGCACAGGTTGACGCCCCGCAGGGCGGTGCCCGGTGAGCGCCCTCACCGGCACGACGCGGCTGGCCCGGCTCGTGCTGCGCCGCGACAGGATCCGCCTCGCCATCTGGATCCTCGGCACGCCCCTGCTCGGCTACGCCCTCGCCGGCAGCGTCGCCGGCATCTACCCGGACCAGGAGGCCCGGCTGGGCTACGCCACCACCTCGGCGTCCAGTCTGGTCGCCCGCGCCTTCAACGGCCCCATCCACGGCACCGACCTCGGTGCGGTGGTCGTCGCCGAGACGTACGTGACGCTGGCCCTGATCGTCGCGCTGCTGAGCACCTTCGCGGTGACCCGGCACACCCGCCAGAACGAGGAGACCGGCCGGGCCGAACTGCTCGGCGCCAACGTGGTCGGACGGTACGCGCCGCTCACCGCCGCGCTGCTCGTCATCGTCGCGGCGAACACCCTGGCCGCCGTGCTGCTCGCGGTCGCGCTGGTCGGCGCGGGTCTGCCGCTCGCCGGCTCCGTCGCGGCAGCGGCCGCGATCGGCGGCGTCGGTGTCGCCTTCACCGCGATCGCCGCGGTCACCGCCCAGCTCTCCGTCACCTCGCGTGGCGCCAACGCGCTCGCCGCCGCCACCGTCGGGCTCTCCTTCGTGCTGCGCGCCGCCGGAGACGTCCTCGGCGACCAGAGCGCCGACGGCACCCGGGTGCGCAGCGCCTGGCCGTCGTGGATCTCCCCGCTCGGCTGGGGCAACCAGGTACGAGCCTTCGACGGTGAACGCTGGTGGGTGCTCGCCCTGCCTGTCGCGCTGCTGCTCGCCGGAGTGGCGCTGGCGTACGCCCTCGCCGAGCGACGCGACCAGGGCGCCGGGCTGATCGCCCCCCGACGCGGCCCCGCCATCGGCGCGCCACGGCTGCTCAGCCCCACCGGGTTGGCCTGGCGGATGCAGCGCGGCACGCTGCTCGGCTGGGCGGTCGGGTTGGCCGTACTCGGCTTCTCCATGGGCATCGCCGGCGACGAGTTCAACGACATGATCGACGCGAATCCGGCCGCCGCCGAAGCGATCAACGCGATGGGCGGCGGAGCCGACCTGATCAACGCGTACCTGGCCGCGATGCTCGGCTTCTTCGCCCTGACCATCGGCGCGTACGTCGTGCAGGCCCTGCTCCGCGTACGCGTCGACGAAGCCGACGGGGTGCTGGAGGCCGCCCTCGCCACGGCGGTCAGCCGTACCCGCTGGCTCGGCACCCAGGTACTCGCCGCGACACTCGGCGCGGTCGCCCTGCTGCTCCTCGCCGGCGTGACCACCGGCCTCGGCTACGGCATCGTCACCGGAGACCCGCTCGGCCAGGCCGTCGAGCTGGGCGGTGCCGCGCTGCTGCGCCTGCCCGCCCTGCTCGTGGTCGCCGGGGTGGTGACCGCGATCTTCGGGCTGCTGCCCCGCTGGTCGGTGGTGCTGTCCTGGACGGCGCTGCTGGTCTTCCTGCTCCTCGGGCAGCTCGGCGCGGTACTGGAGTTGCCGCAGGCCGCCCTCAACGTCTCCCCGTACACCCATGTGCCGGCCGTGCCCGCTGTCGACCCGGCGGCGCTTCCCCTGCTGGTGCTGGCGGCGGTGGCCGCGGCCCTGCTGGCCGTCGGCGTGGCCGCCTTCCGCCACCGCGACGTCCCGTCCTGACGTGTCGCCCTGATCGTGCCTCCTACGCGAGTGGTCCGGACCACTCGCGCAGGGTCTCGGCCGAGGTGATCGATGCCTACAGTGGACCCGTGACGGAGTCCGAGCGGGCGAGCTGGTGGAACAGCATTGGGGGCCTGCTGACCGGTTTCGCAGCGGTCATCACGGCGATCGGGGCGCTCATCGGGGCGCTGCACGTCGTCGGTGTCATCGGCGGCACCGGAGCAGCGGCGCCGTCGCAGGATGCAACCGGCCCCGGTGCAGGTGCCGACTCTCCACCAGCCGGCTCGCCTTCCCGCACCTCAACCGGGAAGGTGCCGGTCGCGCCGAGCGTGGACGGAGCGTCGGGTCAGGGCCTGCTCACGATTTCGAGCATCACGAGCGCCGACCTCGAGAGCGGCATCGTCGGCTTTGGTGTGCCAGGGCAGGACTTCATGGTCATGCCCGGCGGGCGGACATTCGGGCTGAACGGCACCCCCATGGGTACGTACTTCAGCACGATCGGCAGTGACCCGCGCAAGGAGGCCTGCGTCGAAGCTCTCACCACGAACCGGCTCGGCGACCTCGACATCGATGCCGATTCACTCGGTAGGTGGTGGTGCGTGCGGACGAACGAAGGGCACACCGGCGCGATCACGGTGAAGACCGTTTCGGTCGAGGCACCGCGCGAGTTGGTGCTCGGGTACGTGCTCTGGCGGTGACCCGGTAGGGACGGCCCGATCGCTCCTGCTGCTCAGGCACCAGTGCCGACCACCTTTGCCGGGGTTGCCCGGGGCTGGCAGCCTCGACCGCGTGAGCGACCTTCTGACGCAGCTTCCGGCGCTCCTCGGCGTCCTGGTGGGCACCCTGGGCACGATCCTCGCCACCTCGCTCGCCGACCGCGCCCGATGGCGCCGTAGCCAGAGCGTCCGCTGGGACGAGCGGCGGCTTGACGCGTACGTCGACTACGCGCACGCCCTCAAGGAGAGTTACGCGGTGGCGCTGCGACTCACGGCCGACCACCGGCCGGGATCGCGAAGCCACCCCATCGACCGCGAGGAAGGGCTGGTCCGGTTGGCTGAGGCGGACGCTCGGCGCACCATCGTCTGGGAGAACCTGCTGCTGCTCGGCGACGAGCCGACTGTCGGCGCCGCCGCCAGCTGGCGGGACGCGATCTGGCAGGTCGAACGGCTCGCCCGGGGAATCGTCGAGCCGCCATCGGACGTGGCGGGCATGCTGACCCGCGTCGACGAGGCCCGCGACGGGTACTACCGGGCGGCACGGCGCAGTCTCGGGGTGCGCGGCGGGTCGGTGGAGCAGTCCGCGACGCTGCGGCAGGCGTTTGTCGACCGGTCCACCGCGACGCCGGAGGTACCCACCACCTGAGTGCGGCGGTGTCCGGGCCCGATGCGGGCGGGGTGTCCTGGCTGGCGTGGGTCGACCACAATCGTGCGGTGCGGCGTCGCGGGTGGAAGTGGGGATCGCTGAGCGTCGTGGCCGCGCTGGCGGCGGGCGGCACGGCGTGGGTGTGGCTTCGGTACGACTTCGAGAAGGTCAACTGGACCTGGGGCGTCGTCGCCGGGGTCATCGCCGTCTACGTCCTTCTGGACCAGCTTTTTCACACCGGTACGACGGGTCTCGCCGAGGCAGCCGCCCACCGGCGCGCCGCCGCCGACGAACTCGTGGAGCTGATCCGACGCGACCCGACCGACGAGGCGCTGTTGCGTACCGTCGACGAGCCTTACCCGCTGCCGGTGCGGTGGCGCACCGCTCCCGACCGGTTCCTCCCCTCCTGGCGGGCCATCGGCCGATCCAGCTCCGCCCTCCCGGTGGACCTCGCCGGTGGCAACGGGACACTGTGGAGTTGCTACCGGAGCGTACCCTCCGGGCGGCTGCTGTTGCTGGGACCGGCCGGCTCCGGCAAGTCGATCCTCGCGCTGCGGATGGCTCGGGAGTTGCCCGTGCACCGCGAGCCGGACACACCGGTGCCGGCGTTGGTCCCCGCCGACTCCTGGGATCCCGATCGGGAGGGTTTTCACGACTGGCTGGTCGACCGGATCGGGCGGCGCTACCCGCAGCTCGCGGCCGGTCACCCGCGCCGCGATGCCGTGCTGCGCGACCTCATCGAGACCGACCTGCTGGTGCCCGTCCTCGATGGACTGGACGAGGTACCCGAAGACCGGCTGATCGCCTGCCTCGACGAACTCAACGCACTGCCGACCCAGCGTTTCGTCCTCACCTGCCGGACCTCGGTCTACGAGCGCTACCTGACCCAGGGGGAGAAGCTGCGCGGCGCCGCTGTGGTCATGCTCGAACCGCCGTCGCCCGCCGAGGTAGCCGACTACCTGGTGGACGCGGCCCCGCTGCATCAGGTCGACAACTGGACCTCCGTCGCCACCACCCTCGGGGACGCCCCGCAGCTGACCGCCGCCCTCTCCACCCCGCTGATGGTGGCGATGGCCCGCAGCGCCTTCGACCAGCCGGGCACCGATCCCCGGGACCTCGTGCCCCTGGCTCGCGAGCGGGGTCAACGCTCCGTAGAGGACGATCTGCTGACCAGGGCGGTGGATGCCGCGCTGCGGTCCCGCCGCGGTTCCCAGGGGCTACGGCGCTGGGAACCCGAAACCGCCCGCCGCTACCTGGCCTTCCTCGCCGCGCACCTGGAGTCGCTCGACGTCCGGGAGTTCCGCTGGTGGCAGTTGGCGAACGCGCAGCCCGGCCCGTTCTGGGCGTTCGTCGCCGGTGCGCGTACCGCGGTGGCGGTGTGGCTGACGCTGACCCTCTCCGCGGACGCCCTCACGGCGACGGCGGAGCTGGTGACCCACCCGCCGACCCGGAATCTCCTCGACGCGCTGGTCCGCGAGACGGACGCCCTGGCGATCACGGCCTTCCTGCTGGCCTCCGTCGTGGCGCTGATCCGCGGCTCGGGTCGGGCCGGTCGAGAACGACCCCGCCGGGTGGCGTTCGTCGGCGGGCTCCGAGCACTTCGCGTCGGGCTGCCCGGCGCGCTGCTCGGCGGGGCTTTCCTGGCACTGTCCACGTTCAGCTTCCTCACCGCCTTTGCGCCCACTCCGCAACTGGTGGCGCTGCTGGACCGCGTGCCGGGGCTGCCACCGTGGCCCGACTCGGCCCGGGCCGCCGTCGTGGTCGGTCTGCTGAGTTGGGCGTACGAAGCGGTCCTGGCCGGACTGCGGGTGGACGTCGCCGCGCCCGCCGCCGAACTCGGTGCGACCAGTGTGGTCGAGACCCTGGAAGCCGACCGCGCCGCCAGCGTCGCCTCCGCGCTGGCCAGCGCCGCCACCGGCGTCCTCCGGCTGCTCCTCGCCATCGCGGCGCTGCGTCTCACCGGGGTGCTGTCCGCCGTACCGCCGCTGCCGGCGCTGGTCTGGGCCGGGGTGGGGCTCGGGCTGGGCT
>NZ_QGSY01000288.1 GCF_003857035.1 Micromonospora arida | reverse complement strand
CCCCACCCGCCGCTCAGCCGACTGAGCCGCCCCGACCGGCTCAGGGGCGGCCACGGCTCCGGCTCAGGTCGGCGCGAGCGCCGGCTCAGGTCGAGGCGGGACCGCCGGCTCAGGTCGGCGCGGAACCGCCGGCCATCCGCTCGCGGACGGCCTCGAGCGCCTCGAAGGCGTACGCCCAGTTGTGGCACTTGAAGCTGCGCAGACCGTCGATCGCGGTGTGACAGTCGGAGCAGCGCACCCCGGCGATGGCATCCGGGATCTCGGTGTTGACGTACTTGCGCTCGCCCAGGATGACCGTGGCGATCATGACCTTGTCGTGCAGGCCGGAGAGCGCCGACGAGACGATGTCGTACCAGGTGATCCGCCGGCGGCACTTAGGGCAGTCGGGTTCGTCGCCGCTGACCCAGAGCGGGGCGCCGATGCTGCGCGCCGGCATGCCGAGCAGTTTCTCCAGCCGCCGGACGTCCGACTCGGGGGTGGTCCAGCGGTGTCGGCCGGGCAGTGATGCGGGCGAGTCGTACACGGCGCGGAACAGATCGTGGTCGACCTGCACGGTTTCGCGCTGAGCCGTCATCGGTGTCCCTCCTCGTTGAGTCGGTGCCCCCACCGTGGTCAGCGGTGACCATGGGCGCAGCCGGATCAACGACACGAGGGGTCAGCGGGTCGTCGCCGCGGGTGCTGGACATCGAGTTCCGCGCCTGCGGCTGACCCTGCTTTCGGCTCCGGTGGCCGGCCTCGGGTGGTACGACGGACGCAGGGGCGTGCGCCAGCGGGAGGAGCGCCGATGGCGAGCAGACCCGAACGGCTGCTGCGGGGCGGTGACTCGCCGCTGAGCGCGTCGTTCCTGGAGCTGTTCTTCGATCTGGCGTTCGTGCTCGCCCTCAGTCAGTTGGCCACGCACCTGCTGCACGACCTCACCCTGGCCGGCGCGCTGCGGACCGCCGTGCTGTTGACCGGAGTCTGGTGGATCTGGGTGCCCACCACCTGGTTCGCCGACTGGTACGACCCGGAGAGCCCGGCGGTGCGGTGGCTGTTGGTGGGTTCCGCGCTGGGCAGCCTGCTGATCGGGGTGGCGATCCCGCAGGCGCTGGACGGGCGGGGCCTGCTTTTCGCCGGCGCGTACGTCTCGGTGCACATCGCCCGGGGCGTGGTCACCGCCGTCGGGCTGCGAGGTCATCCGCGGCAGATCCGGACGCTGCGCATCCTCTGCTGGTTCAGCGTCTCCGCCGTACCGTGGCTCGCCGGTGGGTTTCTGCCGCAGTGGCGGGTGCCGCTCTGGCTGCTGGCCCTCGCCCTCGACCTCACCGGTCCGCGACTCCGCTGGCCCACGCCGGGGATGGGCCGGACCAGGCGGGAGGAGTTGCACCTGGCCGGTGAGCATTTCGCCGAGCGGTACCAGCAGATCATGATCATTGCGCTCGGCGAACTCGTTCTGGTCGCCGGCCTCTCGTACGCCGGCACCGACCTTCACTTCCCGCAGACTGTCGCGTTCCTGCTGGTCTTCGCCACCGCGGTGCTGATCGGTCTGCTCTACGTCACGCCCGCCGGCCAGCGTCTCGGCCCGGCCATCGAGCGCGCCGACCCGGCCCGGCTCGGCGTCATCACCGGATACCTGCACCTGGTGATGATCGCCGGGCTGGTGGTCACCGCAGTCGGGGCCGAGTTGAGCATCGCCCACCCCATGGAGACCGGTGACACGACCGCGGTCCTGGTCATCCTGAGCGGGCCGACGCTGTTCCTCGCCGGGCGGATCCTCTTCTCGGCGGCGATCCACCGGCGACTTTCCTGGCCCCGGGTCGCCGCCCTGTTCGTGCTGGCCGCTGCGGCGGCCGTGCTGCGGCTGCCGCTGTTGGTGGTCAGCGCGGTCGCCACCGGGGTGGCGCTCCTGGTGGTCGTCCTGGACCACGCCGGGATCGGGTCCTACCGCCACCGATCTGGTGCGTAGCCAAGAAGCCTGACTAAAGTCAGGTATATGGACTCGGCTCTCATCGCCGCGGTGCGGCGGTTCAACCGGACGGTCACCCAACGGGTGGGTGCGCTCGACGACGAGTACATGGCCCAGGGGCGCCCCCTGGGCCAGGCTCGGTTGCTCTGGGAAATCGGCCCCGCCGGTGCCGAGGTCGCCGCGCTGCGGGCCCGGCTCGGCCTGGACTCCGGATACCTCAGCCGACTCCTGCGCACCCTGGAGAACGACGGCCTCATCGCCGTGGGGCCAGTCGACCAGACCGGCGCCGACGGCCGGGTACGCGTCGCCACGCTCACCGAGGCCGGCCGGACCCAGTGGGCCGACCTCGACCAGCGGTCGGACGATCTCGCCGCCTCGATCCTCGAACCACTCACCGAACACCGCCGCGAACGACTCGTCACCGCCATGGCCGAGGTCGAACGGCTGCTCATCGGCTCGATGGTCGTCATCGAGCCGTGCCCGCCGAGCGACCCGCGAGCCCGCGCGTGCCTGCGGGCCTACGCCCGCGACATCGCGCGACGATTCGACGACGGGTTCGACCCCGCACTGAGCAACCCGGTCCACGACGAAGCGCTCGTCCCGCCCAACGGGGTGCTCCTGCTCGCCACCCTCAACAGCGAACCGATCGGCTGCGGCGCGGTCAAACTCCACCCCGACGCGCCCGCCGAGATCAAACGCGTGTGGGTGGCCGACACCGTACGTGGGCTCGGCGTCGGGCGGCGGCTGCTGGGCGAGTTGGAACGGTACGCCGCCGAGCGCGGTGCGACAGCGGTCCGGCTGGACACCAACCGCAACCTCACCGAGGCGATCGCCCTGTACCGGGCGACCGGTTACCGGGAGATCGAGGCGTACAACACCGAGCGCTACGCCCACCACTGGTTCGAGAAGCGGTTGGGGCACTGACAGCCCCAACCGTCCGGTGATCGGGCGCCGCCTACGCGGCGGCTACAGCCGCTCGAAGCTCTCCATGCCGGCGAGTTTCAGCACCTCGGTCCGGGTCGTCGGGCATTCCTTGCGGGTCTGGTCGTCGATCTCACGGCCGTTGGGCACCGGGCCCTGCTTCTCGTACCAGGAATAGAGGTTCACGGTGAGGTTCGCCATCGCGCCCGTCTCGGACCCGATCCCCTTGAGCGTCGGCACCTGGCCGTCCAGGTAGGCGCACACTTCCTTCGCCGACACCGGAGAGCCGGCGGCCGGGACGGATCCGGCCGCGCTGGTCGGTCCTGTCGTGTCTGGCACCGCGGCGGGCTCGGGCGCGTCGGCCTCGGTGCACGCCGTCAGGGCGAGCACGAGGCAGAGGGCTGGTGCGAGCGGTCGGAACGTACTCATTGGATCTTGTCCTCACGGGGTTCGTGGTGGGTAGGGGTTCCGGCGTTCGCGGCGACGAGCCAGAGGCCGGTGGGCAGCCGGTAGCCGGCGCCGGGCTCACGGAACCGGCCGAGCAGCCGGGCGACCCCGGCCCGGGCCGAGGCCTGATCAGCCGGCGGAGCCGCCCGGTACGCGGCACCGGCCGGGCCGACCTCGATGAGCCATTCGGCCACCGCGTCGGCGTCGTCCGGAGTTTCCAGGGCGACATCGCGCGGTGTGATCGTGACGGAGGTGAAGCCGGCGGTGGTGAGGATCCGGGCGAGCCGCGCCGGGTCGGCGAACGCGAACGGACCGGGCTCGTCACCCACTGGGAGCGGTGGTAACGGTCCGAGATGCGGTGCGGCGCCGAGCATCGCCGCGGACAGCCACGGGTTGACGCCGCCGTCGCGGAAGACGGTCGCGGCGAGGCGCCCTCCCGGGCGCAGTGATCGCCGGATCGTGCGGCAGCCGGCAACCGGGTCCGCCAACAGCATCAGGGTCATTCGTGAGAACGCCGCGTCGAACGGGGCACCAGGCACGACATCGAGAGTCTCGATGTCGGCCACGTGGAACTGGATGCCGGGGTGCCCGTCGGTGGGGAACCGGCGTCGAGCGGCGGTGACCATAGCCTCGTCGATGTCGACACCGATCGCCGCGCCGGTCTGGCCGACTGCGGCGGCGATCTCGGCCGTGGTGCCGCCGCAGCCGCAGCCCACATCGAGGATTCGTTCGGCGGGTCGTGCGGCCAGTCGATCCATGGCCGCCGCGCCCAGCGGTCGACCGGTCTCGTCCTGCCGATCGGCGTGGCGAATCCAGCCAGCTGCCGCTCCCGCCCAGAAAGCGGCGCTGCGGGCCCGCAGGCTGGCGGTGTCGGTCATCAGAACGGCATCTCGGCGCCGTCGACGCTCATCGAGCGGAAGTGGGCCGCCTTCGTCGGGTCGAAGCCGTCCTCCTGTGCCGCCAAGCCAGCAGCTCGGACCAGCCGTTCGGACTGGAACCGGCGGAATGCCGCTTCGTCCTGCCAGATGTTGATGATCCGCCAGCCGTCCTCTGTCGGCCCGGCGACATGGGCGAGGAGACCCGGCGGCCGGTCCGGTCCGAGGTGTCGTTCCACCTGCCGGTATTCCGCCTCGCTGACGCCGGGCATCTCCTGCAACACACCGAACGGCATGGCCGCCACCTCTCGATAGATAGAGTTAGACTCTATCCAATAGAGCACTACACTCGAGAGGTGGTTGTCAAGAGACGTTATGACTCTTCCCGCCGACAGGAGCAGGCCCGACAGACCCGGCGAGCGATCCTCGAAGCGGCTGGCCGGCTGTTCGTCGACCCGGGCTACGCGGCCACACCGCTGACAGCTGTCGCCGTGGAAGCCGGCGTCGCGGTCCAGACCCTGTACGCGGTGTTCGGCAGCAAGCGGCAACTGCTCTCCCAACTGGTCGACGTCACCCTGGCCGGCGACGACGAACCGGTGGCCCTGCCGGACCGGCCCTTCGTCGCCGAGATCCGCGCACTCACCGACCCGCGGGCGAAGCTCGCCCGCTACGCCCGTCACCTGGCCGAGGTCAACGCCCGGCAGGCCCAGGTGATGCTCGCGCTGGTCGGCGCGGCCACGGCCGATCCGGACGCCGCCGAGATCTGGCGCAAGAACGTCGACGACCGCCGCCGCGGCATGGCCATGTTCGCCGCCGAACTCGTCGGCACGGGAGGCGTACGCTCCGACCTGAGCGTCGATCAGGTGGCCGACATCCTCTGGTTGGCCCAGGACGTCCGCAACTTCGACTGGCTCGTCCGGCAACGCGGATGGGCGACTGAGCAGTACCAGCGGTGGTATGTGGACACCGTCAGCGGCGCGATCATCGTCAGCGCCGAATAGTGGAAAGCGCTGGTCATGGGCGCGATGCCGAAGCTGTGGTCACTCGGCCCGCCGACGCGGCGGGCTATTCGACGGAGTAGTCCGGCCGGGCCCCGCCCATGACCGTCTCGTCTGCCAGGTCCTCGTAGGAGACCGATTTACGGCCGGCCAGCCGGTGAGTTGCTCCGACGGCCAGCACGATGGGTTCGGTGTAGATCACCGGGCCGACGGTGAGGGTTATGGCACGTTGCCAGCTTTGATCTTGTGGCCCGGTGCCTCGCCGGGCAGGCTGATACGTCGTCGCCGAACAGCATCCGGCAGCCTGAACGAGGAGATCGTCGTGCGCAAGCTCGTGTATTACATCGCCGCCACCCTGGACGGCTTCATCGCCGGTCCCGACGGCGCCGACCCCACCGGCCCCGACGGCTTCTGGCCCATCCCGGAGGACTACCTGCACCACCTGGTCAGCGAATATCCGGAGACCCTCCCCGGTCCGGCCCGGCAGGCGTTCGGCATCACCGACCAGGGCAGCCGGTTCGACACCGTGCTGGAAGGGCGCCACTCGTACGAGGTGGGCCTGAAGGCCGGCGTGACCGACGCGTACCCGCACCTGCGCCACCTGGTGTTCTCCCGCACGCTGGGCAGCAGCCCGGACCCGGCCGTCGAGGTCGTCGGCCAAGACCCGATTGCCACGGTACGAGAGCTGAAGCGGCACGACGGCAAGGACGTCTGGGTGATCGGCGGCGGTGCGCTGGCCGGTGCCCTCTACTCCGAGATCGACCAGCTGATCATCAAGCTTGCGCCGATGACCATTGGCGCCGGCATCCCGCTCTTCGGCCGCGACGCCGTCTTCGCACCACGCACCTGGCGCCTGACCGACCACACCGTTCTGGACAGTGGCGCCCTCTTCCTCACCTACACGCGCATCCAGACCGGAAACGAGTCCGCCTGAGCACGTCCCAGAACACGGTCATGATCCGTCCCAGCACCGGGCCGCCGCCTGGTAGCGCTAGCGGTCGGCTGCCCTCCAATCACCCCTTCACCGCGCCTGCGGTGAGCCCTTCGGTCAGGAAGCGCTGCCCGAGGGCGTACATGATCACCACGGGGATGCTGACGAGCAGCGACGCGGCGGCGAGTTGTCCTTGCGGCACGACGTCTCCGGCGATCATCGATTGCATCCCCACCGGGAGCGTCTTGTACTCGTCCTTGGTGATGAACACGAAGGCGAAGAGGAACTCGTTCCAGGCGTTGGTCAGGGTGAAGAGCGCGACCGCCAGCAGCCCTGGCTTTGCCAGCGGCAGCACCACCCGGCCGAACGCCTGGATGCGGCTGCAACCGTCGACCAGCGCGGCCTCCTCCAACTCGATGGGGATCGACGAGAAGTAACCCACCAGCAGCCAGGTGGCGAACGGCAGCGTGAAGGTCGGGTACGTCACCACCAGGGACCACAGCGAGTCGGTGAGCCGGGCGCCGATGAGCATCTGGTACAGCGGGATGAACAGCAGCGCACCCGGCATCACGTAGGTGAGCAGCACCGTGACGGTGAAGCCCTGCGCCCCGCGGAACCGCAGCCGGGCCAGCGCGTACCCCGCCAGGGCGGCGCAGACCAGTGCCACAGCGGTCGACGCTGCGGACACCAGCAGGGTGTTGAGATACCAGCGGCCGAACGGTTGGTTGTCGAACAGGGCGCCGAACTGCTCAAGCGTCCACGGCGTCGGCCACAGGTCGTCGGTACGCATGACGACCTGTCCCTCGGACTTGAAGGCCGTGACGGCGATCCAGTACAGCGGGCCCAGCACGAAGAAGAGCAGGCCGGCCAGCGCGGCCCAGGAACCCAGGCCAGACACCACCGACGACGAACGGCGACCACCCCGGGACTGGAGGGTCGAGACCACCCGGCCGACCCCCGCCGCGATCAGCAGAATCACACCGAGGACCACCGCCGCCTTCCAGAAAATCTGCGGTGACGCCCAGGCCAGCAGACCGGTGACCAGCGCGGCGACGACCCACGGCAGCGCCTTTCGCGCCGTCGCGGCCCACCGCTGTGTCCCGATCCACCGCGCCGCCCGGCGTCGCCGGGGCAGTTTGATGTTGGTGTCCTGGCGCAACAACCGGACCAGGACGAACACCAGCCCGCCGATGATCGGCAGCATGACGAGCGTGACCGCCGCGCCCGCGCCGTACTGGAGCTGCAGGATGGCCTTCGAGTAGGCGATGAGCACGTACGGCGCGGTCACGTCGCCCGGGCCGCCCTGCGTCAGCAACCAGACGAGGTCGAAGTTGTTGAACGTCCAGATCGACGACAGGGTCACCGTCACGGTGATCACGTGGCGCAGTCCGGGCAGCGTCACGTGGGTGAACCGCTGCCACGACGAGGCGCCGTCGATGGTCGCCGCCTCGTAGAGGTCCGCAGGGATGGCCTTCAACCCCGCGAGGAAACACACGGTGAAGAACGGCACTCCCTTCCAGACGTTCACGAGGATCACCGACGGCATGGCCAGCGACGGGTCGGACAGCCAGCCCGCGGGCCAGCTGTCCACCAGGTGCGCGCTGGCCAGCAGCGGCCCGATCCCGGTGGCGGTGAGCAGCGTGTTGACGCTGCCGAAGATCGGGTCGAGCAGCGCACGCCAGCTGAACGCCGTCACCACCGTCGGCACCACCCACGGCACCAGGAGCAACCCGGCCAGCACGGCCCGCCCACGGCGGCGATGGTGCAGCAGCAGGGCCGCGGCCAACCCCAGCACGACCTTGAAAACCTCGGCGTACGCGGTGAAGACGAACGAGTTCACCACGCCGGTGTGGAACTGGTCGTCGCCGATGAGCGCGAGGTAGTTGTCCAGGCCGACGAATACGCTGTCCTGCCCGTGCCGTTCCGTGGTGCTGGTGATGATCGACCGGCCGATCGGCACGAGAACGAGCCCGCCGACCAGCACGGCCATCGGCGCCAGGAACAGGGCCGCGAGTCGCCAGTCGCGACCCAGCCGCCGTTGGACCGCGGTGAGGGAGCCAGGTCCCGACGGCGGGGACTTCCTCGCCGTCGGGACCCGCGCAGGACGGACCGAGCTCACTGCGGCAGCCCCTGCTGGTTGAAGATCTGCACCATCTTCGCGTGGGCGGCCGTCACGGCCTGCGCCGGCGCCGTGCCCTGCACGACCTGCTGCATCATGTCGGTGAGGACGTAGGCCGAACCCACCGCCTGCTGGCCCGCGCTGGCCTTCTGCGGGAAGGCCAGGCCGTTCTTCGTGTTCAGCGGCAGCTTCAGTTCAGTGATCTTGCGCAACATGGGGAACGCCGGGTCGCCGCTGGTGAAGAACGGGTCGGCGTCCCAGACCTTCTCCCAGGCGGGCATCACCAGGCCGGGTGCTTCCTTCGCCACCCCGAGCAGCGCGGGCGCGCTGACCAGGTACTGGGCCAGGAGCTTGGCGAGCGCCGGGTTCTTGGCGCCCTTGAAGACGACGAAGCCCTGCGACTGGCCGAGCAGCAGCGGATTGTCGGTCGCCGGCCCGATGCAGTCGGAGAACACGTGGGTGTTCGCGTGCACCGGGTTCTTCTTGGTCCTGGAGTCCGCGTAGACGCTGAACTGGTTGCGGGTGTAGCCGAGGATCCCGGCGAGCCAGTTCTCGTTGTTGCTGGTGTCGGTCCAGCTCGCGATCCCCGGCGGCAGCATCGGCTTGTACTTCGGGTTGGTGTAGATGTCGCCGAGGAAGGTCACCGCCTGCACCGTCTCCGGTGAGTTGAAGGTGACCTTCCGGCCGTCGTTGGCGGCGATCGACCCGCCGTAGGCGTTGATCAGCGCCTCGATCATGCCGTTGCCGTCACCGGACCGGTTCACCGTCATGCCCCAGCCGAACCGGCGTTTGCCCGGATCGGAGATCTCCAGGCACAGGTCCCGCAGCTCCTCCCAGCTGTAGATGTCCTTGGGTGTGATGCCCTTGTCCTGCATCCAGTCCTTGCGCAGGAACGACCCGATCCCGATGAAGTGGTAGGGGATCGCGAACCACTTGCCGTCGAAGACGCAGAAGTTCTTGGCCTCGGCGCAGGGTTCGCCGTACTTGGCGGTCAGCGCCTTGACGACGTCCGTCACGTCCTCCAGGTCGCCCAGCGCCTGGAACTGCGCGACGAACCGGGAGTCGGTCATGAACGCCAGGTCACGCGCCACCCCGCCCTTGACCTCGGCGTCGATCTTGGCCACCACGTCACCGGCGTCGGCCTGGACCAGACTGTTCTCGATCTTCGTCCCGGTGGTGTCGGCGAACTTCTTGATCGAGCTGTCGAGGGCTTCGTTCGCCGCCGTCGAGTACAGCTTCTGCGACAGCATGCCCATCGAGGAGCCCTTCATCGCCGCCGCAGCGTCGATCAGCTCCTGCGGAACCTCAGGCTGCACCTTGCTGGGCGATTCGGAGCTGTCCCCACAGGCGGCCAGACCGGCCGCACCGAGCACCCCCACTCCCATCCCCAGAAAGCCGCGCCGTGACCACCCCGACTTGTCCTCCATGGACACTCGCCTCCTTCATCTCACCGCGCACGGCTGCACGCCGAAGGCCTACCTGGCGGACACCGCGACGGTTGTGTTCCAGTTGGTTTCTGCCGGCGACCACCGAGGGGTCGCCCGTCGAGTTCAGTGCGTCGGTGGGTCGCCACGGTGGTGAGCGGGCCCGCCCGTCACCGTGGGACGTCCACGTCCGCGCGCTTCGTCGGAGCCACCCGAGACATGCCGGGTGCCGCTCGTCGGATGGCGCGACGGGGTCGAGGCGATCGGCGACCGGGCCGAGGTGCTAGCGCTGACGTTCCAGTTCGGTCGGTTCACAGGACCACCGCCGTTCGAGATTTCGAACTAGGTTCGATATACCGTATCGAGTGGTCGCGACGCTAGAACAGTGCCAAGAACGATGTCAATGTTTCGATGTTGTTTCGAACCGAAAGCGGGAGGCTGCCTATCGAGGCTGCGCCCGGTAGCCCATGCGAGCCGACAACGCGGCCGCCCCCTCGCGAACCAGCCCGGTCCACTCCACCTGCACCTGAGGCGTCCAACGGATGATCGGCGCGGACAAGCTCATCCCAGCGATGACGGCGCCGGTATGGTCCCGGATCCCCGCGGCGACGCAGCGCATCGCAGTGTCCGACTCGCCGATGTCGACCGCGACGCCCTCCACCCGGACCCGGTCCAGATGTTCACGAAGAAGATCCGGATCGGTGATGCTCTCCGGCGTCATGCCCGGCAGGGGGTCCTTCAGCAGGACGGCGTCCAGGTCCGCCTCATCGAGGGCCGACAGCAGCACCTTGCCAACGGCCGTGCAGTGGGCGGGCAGCCGCAGCCCGACCCCGGAAACCATCCGAACCGGGTGGGTGCTGTCGAACTTGACGAGGTAGATGACATCGGCGCCGTCGAGCACCGCCACATGAACCGCCTCGTCGCACGCAGCGGCCACGTCCTGCGCGACGCCCTGCGCCTCGCGTACCAGATCAAGCCGGCCCGCGAACGCCGCGCCCAACTGGAACAGCGGCATGCCGAGCCGATACTGCACCGGCTGACCCGGTACGGAGATCAGGTACGCGCGAGCCTCAAGCGTCACGAGCAACTCGTGGACAGTCGTGCGCGGCAGGTCGAGTCGCTCCATCACCTGGCGGGCCGACAGTTGGGGGCAGTCCAGGAACAGTTCGAGGACGTCGAGGGCGCGGATGACCGCCGGTACCACACGGGGCATGTCGATAGTCCCTTCGCAGCGCCGAACCCGTGTCAACGATCTCCACACGGGCCAGCACCTGAAGAGGATATCTACGTCGGCTCCCGGCGCCAGGTGCCAGACGCGTCGCCGGTTCGAACCGTCTCGACACGGTAGGTGGCCTTATGCGGGCTGATGGGATCTCGTGACGGAGCTGCGGTGTCGACGGGATCACCGATCAGCTCTGTCACGGCGGGACGAATGACCGACCTCTGCCGCGTCCCTGAGTCAAGATCTGATACCAGTCCGTCAGCGGGCACTACCTCTTTCTTCAGTGGCGGCTCAGGCGACCAGTCACCAACCGAACCAGACGGCTCCGCTCGCATGCCCATTGAGACACCATTTCCTCGCGCCCCCTCTGGGGACAAAAATTCGTCGGCAACTACCACTACGATCTTGCGCGCAGGTATTGCCAGGACGGCATTCGGGTTTCCGCCGGCCTCCACTTTCGATACAGGGAGACCACGTGAAGAAGAGGCTGATCGGCGTCGCGTCCACCCTTGCCATCGCCCTTGGTGGGACGCTGGCACTCGCCGCCCCGGCCCAGGCTGCCACCCCGGCCATCATGATTGCCAAGGCTTACTACAACTCGCCGGGCAGCGACACTGGATCGAACACCAGCCTGAACGCCGAATACGTGCGGCTGACCAACAAGCGCACTACGACAATCAACCTCAAGTCCTGGACTCTGCGCGACAAGTCCAACCACGTCTACACGTTCAGCAGCAATTTCTATCTGAAGGCCGGCGCCAGCGTGGTGGTCCACACCGGCAAGGGCACCAACACCGCTAGCAACCGCTACTGGGGGCGCGCCTCGTACGTGTGGAACAACACCGGCGACACCGCCTACCTGCGCAACTCGGCCGGAACGGCGATCGACAGCTGCTCGTGGGGCAGCAGCGGCAGCTACACCTCCTGCTGACGGGGTCTCCGCAAACAGCGACAGCGTCGGCCCACTTCGTCAGGCGGGCCGGCGCTGTCGCGCGCCACATCCGCACGTGCGCGCTTTACAAAGCGGTCCCGTTGGCTGGACCGCCAGGAGCGGACGGCGGCCGTCCTTTGGCGGCCAGTGCCCTCGGTTCAGAGCGGAACTCTGCTTGACACTCACGTCCCCGCTCGATGACATTGAGGACAATCGGCCCAAGGTCGGCCCTGGTCAACAGGACGGATTATCCACATGGACGCCTCCAGCGGTGGCAAGCCCGATGACGGCGAACGGCCCGACACCGTCCGCGGTTCTGGAGGCGCGCCGGTCAAGCCGTCCTGGTTGTCGGTGAAGTGGAGCAAACACCACAAGCAGCTCGGCTTCCTGGCGATGACAGCGCTGGCGCTGGCCGGCCTCATCATCGTGGGTGCCCGCGTCGGGTGGTGGTATGGGGGACTGGCAGCATTGGCGGTCGGCATCGTCGCCACAGCCCTTCCGATCCTCTGGTCGTTCCTCGGCTTCCTGGAGCTGAACGACCCCGGTCCCTGGTTCACCAGCGCCGCCAACCTGGGCACTCAGGCGCCCAGGCTGCAGGCCCACTACGAGCGCATCGAAGGAACGCTACGGTTCTGGAAGAACAAGGCGACGGCGCACTATCGGCTACATCTCGCGCGCGTGATGTGGAGCCTGATATCAAGTGTCAGCTTGCCTGTACTCGTTCAACGGTTTGAGAAGGATGAGCCGGGAGCTGTCCTGTTCATGACGGCTCTGACGGCATGGACAGGGCTGATCTCCATCCTGGCCTACACCTTGAAGTCGGAGGAGAAGTATCAGGGGTTCCGGCAGCAGGAATCAGATTTCTACGACGAGGGCCGGCGGCTGTTGGACTTCGCCGACCCAAGGGATCCAAAATTCAAGGAACGCGTCGACGGGTACATCAGGACCATCGACCAGGTGCGCAAGGTGGGCCGCCGGGTTGAGACCGGGAGCCCTCCATCAGCCGTCTAGCTAGGTGTGATTGCACAGTTCGAGCAGGTCCATCACGGGTGTGGGCCTCGCCGCATTCCGGCACGCCGACGTTCCTGATCCGAGCCCGGTCCGCTACCGATCGCCGTAGTGGTATCGGCAGGCAATGATTTCGACCTCGTCCTTGGCGATCCGATACACCAGCCGGTGTTCGCGATCGATTCTTCGGGACCAGAAGCCGGCCAGCTCTCCCCGCAGGGGTTCCGGTTTGCCGATGCCCTCGTATCCGTTACGCATCACGTCAGCGACGAGATCGTTGATGCGCTTGACCAACTTGCGGTCGGTGTGGCTCAGGTACTGATTCCAGGCCGTCGCGGTGAAGATCAGCCTCACGCCACGTCCCGCACGGTGGCCGGGTCGATCAGATCCCGCTCGGCCGCGTCACCCTCTTCAAGCTCCGCGATTGATCGGCGGAGGGCTGCGGCGTTGGCCGGGTTGCGAAGGAGATACTCGGTCTCCTTCATCGCCTCGTACTCTGCGAGCGGCACGATCACCACCGGCTCGTGGCCCGAGCGGGTTACCACCACCTCCTCGGCGTCGTTGATGACGCTGTCGAGTTCGGCGGCCAGGTTCTGGCGTAGCTGGGTGAAGTTCACGGTCCGCATGACCACCTCCAGGGCAAGTACAGAAAACTGTACCTCAGGTGACCTGGTTGCATACGCGTGCGTCGCCCGCCGCTGCAGTACTTCCCTGCAGTGAGGGCACACGCACCGAGGCAGGAGCGATTAACGTCAGGGCCGGTGAGCTGGAACGGAGTGGGCCGCCAGGGACTCGAACCCTGAACCTATGGATTAAAAGTCCACAGCTCTGCCATTGAGCTAGCGGCCCGCGCGCTCAGGTTACCCGACCGTCTGCGCCCCGGCTGATGTCCGCCCCCCGGTCAAGAGGAGTGATGCTGATCTACGCCGCGGTGGTGTGGGCGTTGGACGACCGCCGTTGATGGTGCAGGGCTGCGCGGCTCGTTTCCGCAGCCGCCTTGGACATCTGCGGCGAACTTCGGCACCACTTGGTCACCGGTATAGCTTCATCACCGATATATTGACGTCATGTCCACACCCACGCCGCTGCGGGAACCCACCTTCTTGATCCTCACCGCCCTGGCGCGGGAGGACATGCACGGCTACGGCATCGTCAGCGACGTCGCGGCCCTCTCCGGTGGGCGGTTGGCGCTGCGGCCCGGCACCCTCTACGGAGCACTCGACCGCCTCACCGACGAGGGGCTGGTCGAGCGGGCCCACGAGGAGGTCGTCGAGGGACGGCTGCGCCGCTATTACCGGCTCACCGAAGCCGGCCGGTCCGTGCTCACCGCCGAGACCGAAAGGCTGCGCGGCAACGTCGAGGCCGCCACGCAGCGGTTACGTGCTCGACCTGCGGGCCCCCGCGCCGCCGGCGCCACCTCACGCGGCCCTCTGACGGCCGTCCGCCCCATCCTTCGACCGACCGGAGGCCCGGCATGAGCCAGCCCAACCCCGCGCAGGATCAGGCCGGGTCGCCGCTGGAGTCCCGCTACCGGCGGCTGCTGCGGGCCTACCCGGCTGACTACCAGGCTGAGCGGGGCGACGAGATCGTCGGGACGTACCTCGACACGGTCGATCCGGGGCGGCGCTGGCCATCCCCACACGACGCCGCCGACCTGCTCGGCGCCGGGCTCCGGGAGAGACTGCGCGGGTACGGTGCCCTCGGGCTGGTTGCGGCTCTCCCGCTGGCCGCGACCGCCGCGTTGAACACCCTGGTCGCGGTCTCCGCCTTCCTGCTCCTACAAGTCGAGTTCGAAGATCCCCGCTTCGCTGGGCTGGACCCGGTCGGCCCGTTCCAGACCCTCGGCGCCGTCATCTGGCTGGGCTGGCTGCTCGTCGCCCTCTCCGCCACCGCGCTGCCCGGGGCCTGGGCCCGCTCTGTCGCGGCCGGTGGTCTCCTGCTGACCATCGCCGTGCCGCCCGTGGCCGCCGCCACCGGGCAGCCTGGGCCGCCGCTGTTCGTGCTGGTTCCCGCCGTCGCGCTCGGCCTGGCCACGCTCGCGCTGCCCTCCCATCCCGGCTGGGTCGCGCGTAGCCTGCCGCTGCTCACGGCCGGCTGTGTGACGGCCGCATCCGTGGCGTTCAGCGCCGCCGAGAACGGCGGGAACATGTTCACGTCGTACGGCTCGATCCCCGAGCTGCTGGCGATGGCCGGGGGGTTGATGTTCGCACTGGTCCTGCTCGTCGGCCTCGGTCGCGCCCTGCGAGCCGACGACGCCGGCCTCTGGGCGACAGTGCTGCTCGCCACCCCGGCCGGCCTGTTCGGCGCCAACCAGCTCAGCCAAGGGATCTGGGGCAGCCAAGGAGGTGGGCCGACCTCGGGGGCCTACGCCACCACCACCGGGTCGATCCTTCTGGTCGGCGCGGCGCTGCTGGCAGCGGCAATCGCCGGCCAGGCCGCACGACACCAGACCGTACGTCGGCGAGTGCTCGACGACGCCTGCCCGACCTGCGGACACCGCTCGACCGCTACGGCACGGGCCTGACCTCGGGCAGGACCTCCGGGTAGCGGGGTCCGAGGTGTGGGGTCGGTGATCTGGAGTGGTCCGCATGGTGGCGCATGGGTGGCGGCCGCTGGGGAACCAGGACCGGCATGGGATCGAGCCGATTGCCGGCCGTGGCGGCCTCCGGGGAGGAGGTCGGGCGCGATGGCGTACGCCAGCCGGGTGGCGAGGTGCACGCCTGGCTGCCCGGCCAGAACCAGACGGTCTGTGGCCTGGCGCTGAGCCGGACCCGACTGCGTCGCTTCCCGCATGTGCGCTTCGACTACTCGGGTACCGACGTGCTCACCGAGGCGGACGCCGTGGGCTGGATCTGCCCACGCTGCCTGGCCGCCACCGCCGGTAGGCGGGGCAAGGAGAAGCACGGCTGGGTACGGGAGTCTCCTCGCCCTTGATCGACTCGGGATCCCGGAAGTCGGGCTGTCCTGGGCGCGCGGATGCCGCGACTTTCAGGAAGTCGAGTGGATCAAGCGGCCGGGCGGGGCGGGCCACCACGCTGATGGGCGGTTG
>NZ_QGSY01000290.1 GCF_003857035.1 Micromonospora arida | reverse complement strand
CCACCCGCCCGGCCTGCCGCCCGCCGGCCGTCCCACTGGAAGCGTCGGGCCGGCCAGCGCTCCCGTCCGGTGCCAGGCGGACGGCGAGCAGGTCGCGGATCGCGTCGCGGACGGTCATCGCCCGACGCGGGTCGCCACCGCCGAGCACCGCCACGGTGACCGGGCCGTGCCGGGTCACCGCCGGGGTCCAGGCGGTGGCGGCCGTCCGGTCGTCGGCCCGGACGCAGAAGATCCGCCGCTCGGCGGCGACGGCGCTCACCGAGGCCGCCGCCATCGAGTCGTCGACAGCGACCTGGACCAGCCAGGCGCCGTCCAGGTCCTCGGGCACGAACCGGCGCGGCACCCAGTGCAGCCGACCCGCGTCGGCCTGGGCGCGCAGCGCCGGGGTCAGCTCCGGGGCCACCAGCAGGACGTCCGCACCGGCGTCCAGCAGCGCGGGTACGCGCCGGGTGGCGACCGCACCGCCACCCACCACGACCACCCGCCGCCCGTGCAGCCGCAGACCCAGGGGGTACGGATTGGAGGTCACGCCGCACCACCGACGCGGACGGCTCGTTCGCTGCACGTGCTCACTTCTCGGCCACCCCGGCGGAGTCGAAGGTGGCCACCTCGTGCAGCACCCGGACCGCGCCGGTGACCACGGGCAGAGCCAGCAGCGCGCCGGTGCCCTCGCCGAGGCGCAACCCCAGGTCGATCAGCGGGTCGAGGCCGAGGTGGCGCAGCGCGACTGTGGCACCGGGCTCGGCCGAGCGGTGGCCGGCGACCATGGCGCCGACTGCCGCCGGGGCGAACGCGGCGGCGGCGAGCGCGGCTGAGACCGCGATCACGCCGTCCAGCAGCACCGGCGTGCGGCGTGCTGCGGCCCCCAGGATCAGCCCGGCCAGGGCGGCGTGCTCCAGACCACCGACGGCGGCCAGCACCCCCAGCGGGTCGGCCGGGTCGGGGGTGTGCCGGGCCAGCGCGGCCCGCACCACCGCCACCTTGCGCGCGTACGTCGGGTCGTCGACCCCGGTGCCCCGACCGGTGGTGTCGAGCGGGTCGGCGCCGGTGAACGCGGCGATCAGCACGGCGGCCGGGGTGGTGTTGCCGATGCCCATGTCCCCGGTGAGCAGGATGCCGGCACCGGCGTCGATCAGCTCGTCGGCGATCCGGATGCCGGTCTGCACCGCCGCCAGCGCCTCGTCCCGGGTCAGCGCGGCGGTCACGGTGAGGTCGCGGGTGCCCCGGCGGACGGACGCGACAACCAGTCGGGGCACGGCCGGGTCGAGCACGGCCGGGTCGAGCACAGCCGGGTCGAGCACAGCCGGGTCGAGCACAGCCGGGTCGGCGGCCGGTTCGGTGGGCAGCGGGGTGGCCACGCCGACGTCGACAACTGTGACCGAGGCGCCGGCCTGCCGGGCGAACGCGTTGACCACCGCTCCACCGGCCAGGAAATTGCCGATCATCTGCGCGGTGACCTCCTGCGGCCAGGGGCTGACCCCCTGGGCGTGCACCCCGTGGTCGCCGGCGAAGATCGCCACCGCGGCCGACTCGGGCAGCGGTGGTGGGCAGATTCCGGCCAGGCCGGCGAGGCGTACCGAAAGTTCCTCCAGCGCGCCCAGCGATCCCGCCGGTTTGGTCAGCCGGCCCTGCAGCTCCCGGGCGGCGGCCATGGCCGCTTCGTCCGCCGCGCGGATTGCCGCGATCGTGGTCTCCAGCATCATGCCTCCATGGTCTCGCGCAGCACGTCGATGAACGCGTCGGTGGTGTTTCGGTCGCGTACCGCCACCCGCAGCCAGTCCGGGCCGAGGCCGGGGAACGTGTCGCCTCGGCGCACCGCCCAGCCGCGCTCGCGCAGGGCGGCCCGGATCGCTGTCGCGCCCGGCAGGTGCAGCAGGACGAACGCGCTGGCGGGACGGCCGACGACGCGTACACCGGGCAGTTCGGTGAGGCGCGCGACCAGGTGCTCGCGGTCGGCGGCGAGGTCGGCGGCGATCGCGCGTTCGGCCTGGACCGCGACGGCGCTGGCGCAGGCCGACGCGGCCGCCAGCGCGGGCGTGGAGACGGCCCAGAGCGGCTGGACGGCGGCCAGCCGGGACAGCAGCTCGGGGGCGCCGAGCAGATAGCCGATCCGCAGGCCGGCCAGGCCCCACGTCTTGGTGAGGCTGCGCACCACGAGCAGGCCGGGCAGGTCGCGGCGATCGGCCAGCGACTCCGGTTCGCCGGGGTGCCCGGTGGCGATGGTGGTGTCGGCGAACGCCTCGTCGACCACCAGCACCCGGCCGGGGCGGGCCAGCGCGGCCACGGTCTGGGCGGGGTGCAGCACCGAGGTCGGGTTCGTCGGGTTGCCGATCATCACGAGGTCGGCCTCGGCGGGCACCCGGGACGGGTCGAGCCGGAAATCGTCGGAGGCGTCGAGCAGCACCCGCTCGACCGGGTGTCCGGCGGCCCGCAGCGCCGCCTCCGGCTCGGTGAACTGGGGGTGCACCACGACGGGGCGGCGCACGCCGCGCAGCGCCTGGGCGATCAGCACGAAGCCCTCGGCGGCGCCGGCGGTGAGCAGCACCTCGTTCGGGTGACGGCGGTGTCGGGCGGCGACGGCCGCCCGGGCCGGCGCCGGGTCCGGATACCGGGCCAGGTCGGTCAGGGTCGCGGCGATCGGGTCGGCCAGCCAGGCGGGAGGCCGCGCCCGACGGACGTTGACGGCGAGGTCGATCAGGCCGGCTGTGGCCTCCGCGTCGCCGTGGTGGGCGAGGTCCGGCTCGACCCCGGTTGGTGGGGCGACAGCGCTCGGCTGATCAGACATGTCCGCGATCCTGCCGGGAAGGTGGCCGGTGGGACAGTCGATCCCGGCGTAAGCCGCGTCACCACTCACCGGTTTAAGAGTTCTTCTCATGTACGAATCGGAAATGTCATAACTTGACCAGGTGAGCAACCGACCCCTTGCTGCCGCTGGTCGTCTCGTCCCTCTCCTCCGCGCCGGACTGATCGCCGGAATCGTGATCGCCGCCGCCGCCTATCCACTGGTCGCCCTCACCGGGCTCGGTGCGAAAGCCACTGCGCACGCCGTGGACCAGAAGACCCGGGTGCTGAAGACCGCCCTGCCCGCCGAGACCTCGTACGTCTACGGCCCGGACGGCAAGACCGTGCTGACCATGTTCTACGAGGAGTACCGGCAGTACACCAAGCTGTCGGACATGTCGCCGAACATTCAGCAGGCGATCGTGGCCGCCGAGGACTCCCGCTTCTACCAGCACCACGGCGTCGACCCGAAGGGCGTGGCCCGGGCCTTCGTCTCGAACGCCCGCTCCGGCGGCTCCCAGGGCGCCTCGACGCTGACCATGCAGTACGTCCGGATGGCCCTGCGGGACAGCGCGACGACGCCCAAGGAGGTCCAGGAAGCCACCCAGCAGACCAGCCTGCGCAAGGTCAAGGAGATGCGGATGGCGCTGGACCTGGAGAAGGAGATCAGCAAGGAAGAGATCATGGAGCGCTACCTGAACTCGGCGTACTTCGGGCACCGGGCGTACGGCATCTACGCGGCCAGCGAGATCTTCTTCTCCAAGACTCCGAAGGACCTCACCCCGGTCGAGGCCGCCACCCTCGCCGGACTGGTCAAGTCCCCCTCCGAGTACGACCCGGCCGACTCCGACCAGAAGGAGGCCACCGGGCGGCGCAACTACGTGCTGGACCGGATGAGCCAACTCGGCTACCTCTCCCCCGACTCGGCCGCCGCCGCCAAGTCCGAGCCCATCCGGCTCAAGCTGACCACCCCACCGCACGACTGCGCCGCGGTGGCCGAGAAGTACAACAGCTGGGGCTTCGCCTGCGACTACCTGAAGAACTGGTGGAGCGCACAGCCCGCGTTCGGGGCGAACCGGCTGGAACGGATGGACAACCTGCGCCGGGGCGGCTACCGGATCGTGCTCAGCCTCGACCCGAAGATCCAGGAGGCGGCGGAAAGGAGCGTCGGCACCAAGGAAGCCACCGGCAGCCCGTTCGCCAACGGCATCGTGCTCTCCGAGCCGGGCACCGGGCGGGTGAAGGCCATGGCGGTGAACCGGACGTACTCGCTGGACCTGGCCGACAACCCGCAGAGCTCCAACCCCGAGGCCGGGCCGAAGGTGAAGGCCAACTACCCGAACACTGTGGCACCGCTGCTCGGCGGCGGTGACCTGGCCGGCTACCAGGCCGGGTCGACGTTCAAGATGTTTCCGATGTTGGCCGCGCTGGACTCCGGGATGACCCTCTCCACCTCGTTCAACGCGCCCTACCGCTACAAGTCGGCCGTGTACGACGGCTGGGCGCCCTCCAACGCCAGCGGCGCCATGACCGGCCAGCAGACCATGTGGTCCGGCTTCGGCAAATCGGTCAACACGTACTTCGTGTGGCTGGAGGAGAAGGTCGGCGCTGACCGGGCGGTCCGGTTGGCCGAACAGCTCGGGCTGCGGTGGCGCACCGACGTCGACCGGGAACAGGCGTCCCCGGCCAAGGCGAAGAAGTGGGGTGCGTTCACCCTGGGCGTCTCCGACGCCACCCCGCTGGAGATGGCGAACGCGTACGCCGCCATCGCGGCCGACGGCCGCTACTGCGAGGCCATCCCGGTGCAAGCGATCATGAACCGGGACGGCACGCCCGCCACCTACGCCACTCCGGGCGGTCTGCACCGCGAGGTGGCCAAGCCGCGCTGCCGGCAGGTGGTGAGCGCGGACGCCGCGCGGGCGGCCACCGACGCGGCCCGCTGCCCGACCGGAGACACCCCGGCGCGCGGCAGCTGCGGCGGATGGTCCACCGCCGACAGCGTGCGAGGCACCGTCGGACGCCCGGTGGCCGGCAAGACCGGTACGACCGACAGCACCCGGTCGGCCTGGTTCGTGGGCTACACCCCGGAGTTGGCGGCGGCGAGCTTCATCTCCGACCCGGACAACCCGTTCAACGCGGTCGGTGACGGGCAGTCCCAAATCCCGATCAAGGCGGTCTCGGAGGCCCTGCGCGACGGCCTGAAGGGCACCCCGACCCGCCAGTTCACCCCACCGTCGGACGCCATCGTCGGCTGACCGGCGCGAGAGTCAGCGCAGGTCGGCGGGAGCCGGCGCGGCTCAGCGCAGGTCGGCGGCGACGAACGACCACAGCTCCAGGTCCACCCGGCCGCCGCTGACGAACCCGGCGTTGCGCAGCAGACCCTCATAGCTGAACCCGGCCTTCTCGGCGACCCGGCGCGAGGCCAGGTTGCCGGGAGCCACCCGCAGCTCGACCCGCTGGAAGCCGTGCTCCAGGATCAGCGCGATGGCCACCGCGTCGACAGCCTCGGCGGCGAAGCCAAAACCCCGCGCGTGGGGCGCCATCGCGTAGGAGATCTCGGTGAGGCGGGCACCCCAGTCGGTGCGCCGGGTCCACAGCGAGCCCACCACCTGGTCGTCCTCCCGCCGGAGCACCGCGTAGTGGTCGCCCTCCCCGCTGTCACGCCGCTGCCGGGCCAGATCCGTGCACCAGGCCAGCCCGTCGATCGGGCCGGAGTCGTCGGGCAGCGGCAGCCAACGCCGGGTCAGCTTGTCGGCGAAGATCTCCCCGGCCGCCGCCGCGTCGGCCGCCGTGAGCTGACGAACCTCGGTACGCGGGGTGGAGACGGTCAACGCCGGGAATCGCCGCACCGCCACCTGACCGATCACACCGACACCTCGCCCGGCTGGGCGGGTACCACCTCGCTCGTCGGGTCGGCCGCCGCCGCGGCGACCAACCGGGCCGCCGTCGCCGGATGGCTCGCCCAGTGCACTGTGAGCTGCGAGGCGTGCACGTTGCGCCAGACGAAGCCCTCCGGCGCGCCACCGTCCCAGCTCCAGGCTGGGCGCTGACCAGCGCGGGGGGTGAGCACCGCACGGTGTGCCTTGTGCCCGACCAGCACCGTGCCGGTGGCGGCGACAACGCTGTCGGTCTGGGCGGTCGCCTCCCGGTAGCCGGCCACCACCCCGTCGCGGCTGACGCCGACCGCGTCCAGGACACCACACATCGGCAGCCCGTCCAGTTCCCGGGCCAGCCAGAGCAGCCCAGCGCCCTCGGCGACGACCGGCCGCCCGGTCCGCGCCAACTCGGCCACCGCGATGCAGAGCCGCCGGTTGGCCGACAACTGCTCGGCGTACGCCTCGGGCAGCGCGCCGCCGACGACCAGCGCGCGGGTGCCGACCGGCAGCGCCTCGTCGCGCAGCGGGTCGACGACGACGACCTCGGCGCCGGCGGCCCGGAGCAACTCGGTGGTCTCCGGGTGGCTGAAGCTGCCGCCCGGCCCACCGGCCACCGCCACCAGTGGGCGGTTCGCCGGGGGTGTGAACGTGCCGAGGGCCTCCTCGGGAGACCAGGCCGGCGCCGGGAGCGGCGGGGCGGAGCGGGCAAGCCCGAGCAGTCGTTCCAGGTCGACAGTGGCGGCGACGGCCTCGCCCAGCCGGCGGACCGCACGGGCGGCGTCGGCCGAGTCGTCGACCACCGGTGCCACCCCGTGCCGCCGCGACGGCAGCACCGCCGGCAGGTCCTGTCGACGCAGCGCGCCGTAGACCGGCACCCCCACGTCGTCCAACGCCTCGCGCAGCATCCCCTCGTGTCGCGACGACGCCACCCGGTTGAGGATCACCCCGCCGAGCCACAACTGCTCGTCGTACGAGCGGAAACCGTGCACCAGGGCGGCCACCGACTGACCCATCGCGGCCACGTCGACAACGAGCACCACCGGGCTGCGCAGCGCGGCGGCCGCGGCGGCCGTGGACTCCTGCTCGGGACGGCCACCGACCGAGTCGTACAGCCCCATGCTGCCCTGCACCACGGCCAGCCCGGCACCGGCGGCACCGTGCGCCACCAGCGGGGCGAGCCGGTCGAGGCCGACGAGTCGGGGGTCGATCACCCGACCCGGCCGACCGGAGGCGAGGCCGAGGTAGGCGGCGTCGACGTGGTCCGGCCCGAGCTTGAATCCGGCGACGTCGACCCCTCGCTCGGCCAGGGCGGCGAGCAGCCCGATCGCCAGCGCGTTCTTTCCGTGTCCGGAGGACGGCGCGCTGAGCACCAGGCGCGGCACGACGGTCATCATCGACTCCTCGCGAGCGGCGGCGGGTACGCGACGGGACGACCAAGGCCGATCCGTCGGCGTGACGATACCCGCCCGGCTGGAGGCGCGAGCACCGCCAACCGGGGTGGGGGCCCGGCCCTGACAGTGCCCCAGGACGTCGGCCCGGCCCTCGGTCCGGCCGGTCCAGGTCAGTGGCGCCGGTCATACGAGTAGCCTCGGTGCCGTGTACCGGTTCCTGCTGAGCCCACGCTGGCTGGGCGCTCTCGCGCTGACCCTGGTCGCGGCCGCCGTCATGGTGTTCCTCGGCAACTGGCAGCTGGATCGCTACCGGGGGCGCACCGAGGTCAACGAGCGGATCGACGCGGGCCAGCGGATGGCTCCCGTGCCGCTCGCCGACGCGCTGCGTGCTCCCGCCGGCGGCGCGGGGACGGCCGGTCCGGCCCCCGCCGAGGACAAGGTCTGGACCCGGGTCACCGTCACCGGCCGGTACGACCCCACGAACACCGTGCTGGTCCGTGGCCGGACGGTGGACAGCCGGGTCGGTTTCGAGGTGCTCACGCCGCTGGTGCTCGCTGACGGCACTGCGGTGCTGGTGGACCGGGGCTGGATCCCGCCGGCGCCCGGTGGGGCGACCGCCCAGCCGTCGGTGCCGGCCGCGCCGACCGGCGACGTGACGGTGGTGGGCCGGGTGCACGAGACCGAGAGCGGCGCCGGCGCGGTGGCCAGACGCGACGGGCTGCTGGAGATCCGGCGGATCGGGGTGTCGCGGCTGGCCGGCGAGCTTCCCTACCCGGTCTACGGTGCGTATCTGCTGCTCGACGAGCAGACCCCGGCAGCCGATCCGGCGTTCAAGGCGGTGCCGGTCGGGCACGCCAACAACTGGCAGAACTTCGGCTACGTCGTGCAGTGGTGGCTGTTCGCGGTGATGGCCCTCTTCGGCTACGGCTGGGTGGCCCGTCGGGAGGCCCGCCGGGCCGCCGGCATCGGCACCACCCCTGCGCCGCTGGACCGGGCCGCCGAGCCGACGCCGACCGCTTCCGCCTGACCTCGCCCGATCAGCCAGTCATGCGACCGGCGTGGATGGCACGGACCGCGTCGATGGTGTCCGCCTCCGCGGCGGACTTGTCGTCGCGATAGCGCACCACCCGGGCGAACCGCAGTGCCATCCCACCGGGATAGCGCGAACTCGTCTGCACCCCGTCGAAGGCGATCTCCACCACCTGCTCGGGCCGGACCCGGACCACCCAGTCGCCGCGTTCCACGGCGAGGTCGAGGAACCGCTCGGTCTGCCACCGCAGCAACTCGTCGGTGAGCCCCTTGAACGTCTTGCCGAGCATGACGAAGTCACCGGTGCGCGCGTCACGCGCACCCAGATGAAGGTTGGACAGCCAGCCCTTGCGCCGGCCGCTGCCCCACTCGACGGCGAGCACCACCAGGTCGAGGGTGTGTCGTGGTTTCACCTTGACCCAGGCGGCACCGCGCCGGCCGGCGTCGTAGGGGGCGTCCGGCGCCTTGACCACCACGCCCTCCTGCCCGGCGTCGAGCGCGGCGGCGAACGCGGCGGCGGCCTGCTCCGGGCCGTCGACCTCCATCCGGCCGACCAGCAGCGACGAATCCACCGAACCGGCGAGGGCGGCCCACCGTTCCCGGCCGGGAAGGTCGATCAGATCCTGGCCGTCGAGGTGCAGCAGGTCGAAGAAGTACGGGGTGAGCACCGTCGCGCCCGTGCTGGCGGCCGCCGCGAGCACCGCCGGGGCGACCGGTGTGCGCCCGGTGGTGCTGGGGGTGGTGCGTCGGGCGGCCCGGCTCGACGTCTGCTGGAACGGCAGTGGGCGGCCGGTCTCGTCCAGGCCGATCGCCTCGCCGTCGAGGACCAGATCCCGGGCCGGCAGGGCACGGACCGCGGCGACCACCTCGGGCACCCGGGTGGTGATCTCGTCGAGGCTGCGGGTGAACACGGCGATGTCGGCGCCGGAGCGGTGCACCTGGATGCGGATGCCGTCGAGCTTCACGTCGACCACCGCCGGCGTGCCGGTCGCGGCGAGCGCCTCGTCGACCGAGGGGGCGCTCTGCGCGAGCATCGGCGCCAGCGGGCGGCCGACCTGTAGACCGAACCCGGCCAACTCGGCGGCCCCTCCGGCCAGCGCGGCCACCGCCACGGCCCGGAGATCACCGGCGAGCAACAGTGCCCGGCGGACCGCCGCCACCGGAACCTCGGCGGCCCGGGCCACCGCGTCCGCGAGGAGCCCGGCCTGGGCGCCCTGCCGTAGCTCGCCACTGAACAGGCCGGTGAGGAGCCGCTGCTCGTCGGCCGTCGCCGCCGCGTAGAGGGCACCGAGCAGCGCCCGACGCCGAGCCTGTGAGCCCGAGCCGTGCACCGCGGCGATCTGCGCGATGGCCGCGTCCACGGCGGCGACCGTCAACGTCGGCTCGGCGGCCGGTGGCGGCAGGTCACGCAGGCTCGCGTAGCCGACCCCGGTCTGCCGTTGGCGCAGCTCACCGGCGAGATAGCCGGCGCCGGGCTCGACCTCGCCGGGGTCGAGCCGGCGCAGCGCGTCAGCGAGCAGCTCCACCTTGGCCCGCCGGCCGCTGGTGGCGCCGACGGCGGCGGAAGTGGCTGCCAGATCGAGGAACCGCACGCAGCTCATCCTGCCAGTCACCTCCGACACCGCCCGGGCATTGCCGTGCCCGGGCGGTGTCGGCAGGGTGCCGCCCACTCACGCGGACGACGGATCAGGGCCGGTTTCATGAGGGCGGTCGGGTCGAGGCGGAGTCCGGACGGCCCGCCGCGGGCCGGCCAGTCCTCATGAAACCGGCCCTAAGCGGAGACGGGTTCCTCGATGCGCAGCCCTCGGGCGCGGACCTCGCCGGCGACCCGGGAGAGCACCGAGTCGAGGGCGACCAGTGCGGCGGAGAGCTCACCGAGCTGTTCGTTGAGCGTGTCCTCGGACCACGCGGAGACGTCGACATCTCCCAGCGCGCTGACAGCGGCCCCCAACCGGGCCATCACCTCGTTCGTACTCATGTACGAAAGGCTATAACAGCCGACCATTCGACACGCCGTAAACTCGCAGATCAGGCCCAAAGTTGCCGTTCTGACACCTAACCGCCGACCGCCGCCACGTTGCGCATGAGCAGCGCCTCGGCGAGGCAGACCCGGGCGAACTCCCCCAGGTGCAGACTCTCGTTCGGGCCGTGCGCGCGGGCGTGCGGGTCCTCCACACCGGTCACCAGGATCGCCGCCTTCGGGAACATCTCCTGGAAGGTGGCGATGAACGGAATCGAGCCGCCGACGCCGATGTCAACCGGGGCGGTGCCGTCCCAGGCGGTCCGGAAGGCCGAACGGGCGGCGTCGAACATCGGCCCGGACGCCTCGATCACGCACGGGTCGCCGTCGTGTTCGAAGGTGACCGTCACCTGCGCACCCCACGGCGCGTGCTGCTCCAGGTGCGCGCGCAGCGCCGCGTACGCCCGCTTGGGGTCGTCGCCCGGGGCGAGGCGGACGCTGAGCTTCGCCTTCGCGGCCGGGACCAGGGCGTTCGGCGCCTCGCCGGTGGACGGCGCGTCGACACCGAGGATGGCCAGCGCCGGCTTGGTCCAGAGCCGGTCGGTGATCCGGCCGGTGCCGATGAACTGCACGCCCTCGGCGAGCCCCGCCTCCGCCCGGACCCGGTCCTCCGGGTAGTCGACGGTGGCGCCCTCCCGGCCGACGAGGCCGTCCACGGCCACGTCACCGGCGTCGTCGTGCAGCGTCGCCAACAGCCGGACCAGCGCGGTGAGCGCGTCCGGCACGGCGCCGCCGAACATGCCGCTGTGCACCGCGTGGTCCAGCGTGCGCACCTCGACGAAGCAGTTGACGATGCCCCGCAGCGAGGTGGTCAACGCCGGTACGCCGATGTCCCAGTTGCCGGAGTCGGCGATCACGATGACGTCGGAGGTGAGCTCGTCGCGGTGCTCGGCCAGCAGTTGCTCCAGCGAGTCGGAGCCGTACTCCTCCTCACCCTCGATGAAGAGCACCACGCCGACCGGCAGCGCGTCACCGTACGCGCGCAGCGCCGCCACGTGCGCCATGATGCCGGCCTTGTCGTCGGCCGCGCCCCGGGCGAAGAGCCGGCCGTCCCGTTCCACCGGCTCGAACGGGTCGGACTCCCACAGCGACCGGTCGCCGACCGGCTGGACGTCGTGGTGGGCGTAGAGCAGCACGGTGGGCGCGCCGGGCGGGGCGGCCCGACGGCCGATCACCGCCGGCTGGCCGCCGGATCGCACGATGTCGACGTCCAGGCCACAGCCGCGCAGCAGCTCGGCGACCGCCTCGGCGGAGCGTTCCACGTGCGAGTGGTCGAAGCCCTCGAAGGCGATGCCGGGGATGCGGACGAGGCGCTCCAGGTCGGCCCGGACGCCGGGCATCTCCCGCTCGACGGCGGCCCGCACCTCGGACTCGGACATGATCGGTGAGGTCATGACCGGCATCGTATGCCGGCCTTACCGGGGCGTGCCGGCGGAGCCCGTACCGTCACCGCTGTCCGCAGGGCCGGCGCCGGCCCGCGCGCCCGGTGCGGCCCGCCCGGCGCGGTGTGCACGGCCTGCCGCCTCGGTGGCGGCGTCCATCCAGGAACGGGCCCGACCGGCGGTGCCCCCCACCCACTCGCCGACGTCGCTCGCGCCGTCGCCGAGCCGGCGCAGCAACCCGACCAGTGGGTCGGTGGACCGGCTGAACTCCTCCCGGTACGACTCGGCCGCCGCCTTGATCTCCTCCGAGACGCTTGTCGCGCTGTCGTCCTCGCGGCGGGGATAGTCCCCGGCCAGCACCTGCCCGTACGCCCCGGAGTCGATCCACTGGCGCAGCGACGCCGCCCGCGCCACCGGCACCGGGTGGGTGCTCCACGCGGTCATCCTGATCTTGTGCAGGCTGTCGCGCAGGTCGCCGCCACCGGAGTACTCGGCGGCCTGCTCCAGAAAGGCGGTGGTGTCGACCTGGGACAGGTCACCGCCGCCCGCGAGCTTCATCAGCAGCCGCAGCGCGGCGGCCGGGTCCTGCCCGGCGAGCAGGCCGGCCCGGTCGGCGGAGAGTTCCGCCTTGCGCCACCACTCCAGCATCGCCGCGATGATGGCGCGCAGCGCGATCGCGCCGACCGGCAACCAACTCAGGTTGGCCGCCCACCGGGTGAGGATCATGAGCATGGTCTTGTAGACCGCGTGCCCGCTGCCCACGTGCCCCAACTCGTGGCCGAGCAGGCAGCGCAGCTCGTCCTCGTCGAGTTGCTGCACGCAGGCGGAGTTCAGAACGATGAACGGTCGCTCCAGCCCGACCGCCTCGGCGCCCAACCAGGGCGACTGGGTCACGTACAGCTCGGGCAGTTCGGCCACGTCGAGCGCCGCCGCGGCCTCGGTGTAGCGCTGCCACACCGCCGGGTACTGCCGGTGGTCGACCCGGATGCCGGAGGCCAGCACGGACAGCCGGAACCCCCGCTCGTTCCACATCCCGAAGAACGCCCGCACCACGTCGTCGAAACCGCGCAGCTCGCGCAGCGCGACCAGGGCACCCCGGTCGGCCGGATGCTCCCAGGCCCGCGAGCTGATGCCGCTGAGGGTGATCCGACGCCGCGCTGGCGCGTCCGCTGCCGTCATGGTGGCTCCCCGTTCGCCGTAGCTCTCCGCATCGTGCCGCAGACCGTGGCCCACGTCCATGCCCCGCTCAGCGAAGCCGCACGTAGTACCGGTCCGCGTCGTACGGCAGTGTCGGCGCGCCATCCACCACCAGGTCGGCGTGGGTCGCGGTCTCGTCGACGGCGAAGTGCGCCCGCTCCCCGTCATGCCAGCGGCGCAGCTCGGGCAGGATCTCCGGCCCGTCCCGGGCGACCGCGCGAGCCAGCCGCAGCGACGCGGGCGCGGTGACGAACACGGCCAGCGTCAGCTCCGGCCGGACGACCGCCCGGGCGGCGCTGACCCCCTCGACCACCAGCACCGGAGCCACCGGAACCGGAACCGGTCGGGGCAGAAAACACTGCCGGACCCAGCTGTACCGCCGGTAGGCTCCCGGCTCCCCGTCGCGCAGCGGAGCGAGCACCTCCTCCTCGAGCCGGGGCCAGAAGGTGACCTGGTCGTCCCACCCGTCGAGCAGGTCGTCGGTGTGCACCACCGGCGGGCGGCCGCGGAGCGGCCCGGCCAGGGCATCCGCGAGCTGCGCGGCGAACCGGCTCTTACCCGCGCCGCTCGGCCCGTCGACCGCGACCAGCCGGGTCCGCCCCAACCGCGCCGGGCCCGCGAGCACCCGACGAGCCAATTCGGCGTACGCCTCGACAACCGCCACGGTCGGTCGGCCAGTTCCCGGGTTCAGCGCAGCCTCCCGTGGTGCATGACCGAAGTATGCCGCCACCGCTGGTGGGCAGGGTGATCGACTCGGGTTCATCGAAGTCCCGGTCGGCGGGACCACCGTTGTCGGTGACCGTGTCGATCATGCCGATCGGGGGGCCAGGGTGGGCCACGTTGACCCGTCCGGCTGACCGCCCTGGCCGGCCACCGTCACGTCCGGGGGAATTGGTGCGGCGACGGGTGACGGGCGGCCCGTTCGCCGCCCGGGGTGCCACCGAATCGGCATGATCGGGTGGTGCTCCGAGACGTAATGAGCCCCGGTATAGACGCCCTACTCGAACAGGCCCGCGCCGGGCTGCACCGACTGACTCCGCAGCAGACCGTCGAGGCGGTCCGCGGTGGCGCGTTGCTGGTCGACACCCGCACCGACCTACAGCGCCGCGAACAGGGCGACCTGCCGGGCGCGGTCGTCATCGACCGGACCGTACTGGAGTGGCGCCTCGATCCGGCCAGCGCCTGGCGGATCCCGGAAGCGACCGGGTACGACCGGGAGATCATCCTGGCGTGCCGACAGGGTTACAGCTCCAGCCTGGCCGCCGCCAGCCTGCAGACCCTCGGGCTGCGCCGCGCCACCGACATGATCGGCGGCGTGGACGCCTGGCTCGCCGCGGGTCTGCCCACCACCGACCGTCCCGCCGACATCCGCCCCTGACTCCTCGGCCTTGCCCTTCAGGTTCCATCCCGAGCGGTCGGTCTGCGCAAGATCGCACTCGATCCAGGAAACAGGCCCCTCCTCGCGCGGGCGAGGCCACTACAACAACGATCGAGCACGATCATGCGGGAGTGGCGACGCTCGGCGAGCCCCTGACCGGCGACCGACTGGCGACCGGCTCGAGGGCGCGCCTCGCGGCCCCGGGGCGCGGCCCCGGGCCCCGCTCCGCATGGGACGGTGGACCAGCCAGGACGGCGGACCAGCCAGGACGGCGGACCAGCCAGGACGGCGGACCAGCCACGAGGGTCAGGACGGTGCGCCGGGTGGGATGAAGGGGAGGTCGGTGGGTGGGCCGGCGTCGATGAGACGCCAGAGAGCATCGGTGTCCAGGTGTTCCTCGACCAGGTCGCCGAGCAGGTCGAGTGAGCGCTCCCGGGCGGCGGCGAAGCTGGTGGCCGGTGCGACCCGGAACCCGCTGCGGCCGGCGAGGCGAGCCGCCTCGGTGAGGAACCACCGGCGGAACTCGTCGGACTCGAACGCCCCGTGCCAGTGCGTGCCGTGCACCACGCCGAGCACGGCGCCCTCTCCGACACCGCCGTCGCTGGTCAGCAGCGGGGTCAGGCTCGGGTCGGCCTGTGAGACATACCCGTGATGGATCTCGTAGCCCCGCACCGGCAGGCCACCGTGGCCGGTGCCCACCGACTGCCGGACGGTCTTGCGCGGATCGAAGGTGATGTCGATGGGCAGCAGACCGAGCCCCGGCACGCTGCCCTGCCGGCTCTCCACCGGATCGTGGATGGCGCGGCCGAGCATCTGGAAACCGCCGCAGAGGCCGAGCAGGGGTTTGCCGGCCGCCACATGGGTGGCCACCGCGTCGGCGAGACCGGTTTCGCGCAGCCAGTCGAGGTCGGCGACGGTGGACTTGGAGCCGGGCAGGACGACCAGGTCGGCGGCGGCCAGTTCGGCCGGTTCGATGGTGAGGCGTACGCGGACGCCCGGCTCGGTGGCGAGCGCCTCCACGTCGGTGGCGTTGCTGATCCGGGGTAGGCGGACGACGGCCACGTCCAGCCATTCGCTGCCGTGCGGGGCGGCGGGTCGGCCGAGCACCCGGCCGTAGGCGAGTGAGTCCTCCGCGTCGAGCCACAGGTCCAGTGCCCAGGGCAGCACCCCGTAGGTGGGGCGGCCGGTGACCTGACGCAGCATGTCCAGACCCGGCTGGAGCAGCCCGAGGTCGCCCCGGAACTTGTTGATCACGAAGCCGGCGATCAGCGCCTGGTCGGCCGGGTCGAGCAGTGCCACGGTGCCGAACATCGAGGCGAAGACACCGCCCCGGTCGATGTCGCCGACGACGATGGTGGGCAGGTTGGCGTGCCGGGCCAGGCCCATGTTGACGTAGTCACCGGCCCGCAGGTTGATCTCGGCGGGGCTGCCGGCGCCCTCGCAGATCACCACGTCGTACGTCTCGCGCAGCTCGGCCAGTGCGGCGTAAGCGGTCTCGGCGAGCCGGGGACGCAGCTGCCGGAAGGTGCCGGCGGTGATCGTGTCGACCGCCTCGCCCAGCAGCACCACCTGACTGGCCAGGTCGCTGCCCGGCTTGAGCAGAACCGGGTTGAACCGCAGGTCGGGTGCGAGCCCGCACGCCGCGGCCTGCATGGCCTGGGCGCGCCCGATCTCGCCGCCGCGCCCGTCCGGCCCGACGACCACCGCCGAGTTGTTCGACATGTTCTGCGCCTTGTACGGCGCCACCTTCACGCCCTGCCGGTGCAGCCAACGACAGATGCCGGCGGTGAGCACGCTCTTGCCGGCGTCGGACGTCGTGCCGGCCACCAGCAGCCCGCCGCTCACCGCCCTGGCTCTTATACACATCT
>NZ_QGSY01000284.1 GCF_003857035.1 Micromonospora arida | reverse complement strand
GGCCGAGACTGCGGGGAGGTGTGAGGGCTCAGCCCAGGACGAAGCGGGGTTCGCCGTCCGGGGGCAGGTCCAGGCGCGGGGTGACCGGGCTGGCCGCGTCTCGATCGGCCGCCGCCCGCGCCACCCCGGGAAGGTCGCCGGCCGCCGCCACCTGGGCCAGCGTGACCAGGGTCGGTGGCAGCATGGTCAGCTCGCCGGCCTGCGCGCGGGCCAGCGCGTCCGCCGGGCGGATCCACAGGGTGTGGTCGGCCTCGCCGGAGACGTCGCGGGTCCGTTGGCCCGCCGGCAACAGGGCGATGAAGAAGTACGTGTCGAAGCGGCGCGGCTCAAACTCGGGAGTGATCCACCGGCTCCACGGCAGCAGGAGGTCCGACCGAAGGGTGAGCTGACGGTCGGCGAGCAGCGCCGCGAAGCCCAGCCGCCGTCCCTCCAGGTCCTGCCGGGCCGCCTCCCAGTCGTCGCCGCTGACGTCGCCCACCACGGTCTCCCGGTTCGGGCCGGCGAGCAGTACGCCGGCCTCCTCGAAGACCTCCCGGGCGGCCGCGCAGACCACCGCCTGGGCGGCCTGCGGGGCCACGCCGAGCCGGTCCGCCCACTCGTCCGGCGTCGGGCCGGCCCAGTCCAGGTGTGCCTCCGAGTCGGAGCGGTCGACCCCACCTCCGGGGAAGGCGTACATCCCGCCGAAGGTCATCGCGGCGACCCGGCGGATGACGTACACCTCGAAGTCGGCATCGGTCGGACGCAGCAGCAGCACGGTGGCCGCGACCCGCGGCGTCGCCGGGGTGCCACCCTCGGCCTGGAACCGGCGGGCGTGCTCGACCAGGGCGGCCGGGGCGGCGAAGCCGTCACTGTCGATCGTCATGCCCGCGAGCCTAGTTCCCGCGGGGGAACGCCGGCCGCGCGCTGGGCGATGGAGCGGTCGGCTCGGTCGGCCCGGTCGGCCCGGTCGGCCCGGTCGGCCCGGTCGGCCCGGTCGGCTCGGTCGGCCCGGTCGGCTCGGTCGGCTCGGTCGGCTCGGTCGGCTCGGTCGGCTCGGTCGGCTCGGTCGGCGAGCATGATGACTCTGAGGCATCAATATGTCTCAGAGTCATCACGCTCATCAGGGCGTCAGGCCCGAAGCGTCGGGTCGGGATGTGGTCGCGGTCGCCGGCCGGGCAGCGGGCGGTTCACCCGACTCGGCTAGCGTTCCGGCATGACTCGTTGGGGCATCCTGGCCACCGGCCACATCGCCAGCCGTTTCGCCGAAGACCTCCGGCTGGTGCCGGACGCCGAGTTGGTCGCGGTCGGTTCCCGCGCCGCGGAGAGCGCACGGCGCTTCGCCGACACGTACGGCGCGAAGCGCGCCTACGGCTCCTGGGTGGAGTTGGCCGCCGATCCGGAGGTGGACGCAATCTACGTGGCGACTCCGCATTCCGCGCACTACGAGGCGGCGATGACCTGCCTCACCGCCGGGCGGGCGGTGCTGTTGGAGAAGCCGTTCACGCTCGACCTGGCCACCAGCACCGAGTTGGTGGAGACCGCCCGCGCCGCCGGGGTCTTCCTGATGGAGGCCATGTGGATGCGGCTGAATCCGATGATCCTGCGGGTGGTCGAGCTGATCGCGGACGGGGCGATCGGCACGGTGACCGGCGTGCGGGCCGACTTCGGGGTGGCCGGGCCGTTCCCGCCGGAGCACCGGATGCGCAACGCGGCGCTGGGCGGGGGCGCCCTGCTCGACCTGGGGATCTACCCGATCAGCCTGGCCCACCTGCTGCTCGGGGTGCCGCAGCACATCAAATCCTGGGCGCAGCTCGGCCCGGAGGGGACTGACGAGAACACCGGCATGCTGTTCGGCTACGACACCGGAGCCCTGGCGACCCTGAGCTGCGGCATGGTCGGGTTGAGCGGGCAGACCGCCTCGGTCACCGGCACCACGGGGCGGATCGACCTGCCGGAGCCGTTCTTCCGGCCGGGTTCGGTGACCCTGCACCGGGCCGGCGCTGAGCCGGAGACGATCGTCGCCGACGGGGCCGGCAACGGCTACCAGTACGAGGCGATCGAGGTGCAGCGCTGCCTGACCGCCGGCCTGACCGAGAGCCCGGTGGTGCCGCACGCCACGACCCTTGAGGTGATGGCCCTGCTGGACACGGTCCGCGAGCAGATCGGCGTCCGATACGAGTGAGGGGTAGTACCCCGACCGCCGTAACTAGGCGGCGGTCGGGGTCCAGAAGTGCGATGCCCGGCCTGCCCGAGAGTCACAGAAAAGTTTTGCAAATCGACAGGTAGTTGCCAGTATCACCGCAGTAGTTATAGACGTTTCGGCCGTCAGAGCACCGGAAGTGGCCTCCGCCACCGTTCCAGATCCACGCGTTCTTCTGGTTACAGCTGTATAGCTCTACTCGGTAGTCGACGTAGTCACAGCCTGACTTGAGAGAATCGTCGCGATGGAATCCTCGACCATTGCAGTATGAGGAACTGATCGGTCCACCGACACAATTGCTGCCACTGAAGCCGGATGCGCTACAAGTCGTGTGGGTCGGGTAGGTGGAGTACCAACCCGCGTTGGCTCGACGGGCACCCGGCAGCAACGCGATCGCGCTGACGCCCACCGCCATGCCAGCACCTAGCATCGATCGAAGAACTGTTCTCCGGGTGGCTGCAGCACGCCGAAGTCGCGTACCAACCAAGCTCGCCGTGGCGAGTTGCGGTGCAGTGTCGGCATCAGGGATTGTCTGATCCAGCAGAGACATTGGCCACTGTCCTTTCGATTTCGGAAGCGTCACGCAGGATCCCAGGCGATCTTTACCAACTCGTCGAGGAAGGCGAGCTGTCGATCCCCTACCTCACCCGGCACGTCCGGCTGCAGCACGGTGAAAGCGGCAGCCGAGGCGTGCAGCAGCACCGACCCACTGCCGCCCTCGCTGGTGTCAACGTTCTTACGCCAGGTCTCTCCGGAACGGGTGGTCGCGCCGCGCCAGCGGGGCACCAACTCGGTCGCATTTACGGCCGGGATGATGGTTATGTCGCCGACTCCCGGGATGCGCTTGTAGACCCGCTCGGCGGAGATACTTTCCTTTGGCACGCTGCCCACACCAACTCGAACCCCCAAGGGGCTGTCCGTGAAAGTCAGCCGATCGAATCGGCCAAGAGCGTGGGCGAGTGAGATCGCGCCGTCGTTGACGAAGTCGAACACCTCGTGCCACTGGCCCTGCCAGGCCATCAGCACCCGGTCGTCGACGGCACTGCGAGCGACGATGAAACGACCACCGGCGAACGAAAGCTCGTCTGTGACGCGGCCCCTCAAATCGCGCTCGATGATGGGTCCGCAGTTGCCCACCGGCGCCACTTGGAAAAAGCGTTCCTGAAGTCCCGGCGCGGTGGCTGCGTACTGGCGAGCGACCTGAACGCGGAACGCCCCAAGCCACGGATGCCCCAGATCGTATCCGGGCGCATCGATGGTCACTACTGCGCCGCTGGCGGTCTGAAATCGGGGCAAGGCATCGGGTCGACGTCTGGGCGCCATTCCGACCTCCATTGTCAAGCTCCTCTCGTTGAACGGATGCCGCTGTGAATCGAAGGCCCGGACTTTCACCTGCCGGCGATAAGCAGGATCGCCACCAGCAAGGCGCCGGTGCCGACAGTCAAGACGATCCGGGTCAGACGGTCGTACCTACGTTGTGCGTAATCCCAGGCATCGACATCGCCGTGCCAAAGCCGCGAGAGAGCCATCCAGGCGCGCCCCCCACCAAAGGCGATGCCGCTGACCAACGCGACATCCCAGGGCACAAGCAGGAGCAGGCCCAGGACCAGGATGTGGGGAAGACCCGACGTCATGTACGTCCGGACGCCTGTTCCCATCTCGAAGCCGAACTGCAGCGGTCCATACCTGCTGTCCGCTGTGACGATCGTCTGTGGCACCTGCCGGGCGTTTTGCGGTAACCGAAGACGGTAAAGCCCGAACTCTTGTCCGGCGACGACGAGGAACAGCCCACCCATGAGCATGGCGGCCAACACGGTAGGCACCACCGGTCGCACCAGGGATCCCACCACGACTGCGACGGCGGCGGTCGTGAGACCGCCCAACAACAGACCGCCTGAGAACCACCAACGCGCGTTGTCTCGCCAGACCGACGAGCTCAGCAACATGGCCGAGTTGAAACTTCAAACCGAGCCCGATATTGAGTATCCCGCAGCCAATGCGAGCACCACCCAAGCGGAAAGAACAGGAAGAGCGCCAGCGGACACAAGGGCCGCGTCCGCAACCGCAATGAGCATCAGGACCACAGCTACTGTCCAGGGGTGGGTCACCGGCCCGAGGACAGCACGGGGGCTGCGAGGCGTCGGTGGCTCGACGATCGTCATGCCGAAGGGGCCTGAGCGAAGCGGCTTCCGGCGACGTGCTCTGCCACAGTTCGAAGCGCATCAGCGGACCCGACCGGCTCGGCGAGTAGCACGGCGCCCTCAGCGGAGATCAGGACGAGGGCTGGGCGCCACCCTGGGTCGAGATGGTGGTAGGCCGTGCTGTCCGCGACGAAGCGAGCATCCATTCCGGCGTAGCGAGTGCTGTTGTCATAACCAAGCATGACCGGTTCGATATGCGCCGGTAGATGTCTGACACTCGCGGCGAACGCAGGTGCGACCTCGGCGCAAGCCGAACAGTTGTCATCGACGAGCAATATCAGAGCGAACTGCGCGCCCTCTCGAGGTCGTACGGTCGGCGGGGCGAGACGCGCGCCCGAGCGCCCGCTCGGATGTCCGTGCACGGCAGCCTGCACGTCGCGCAGTTGCCGCATCATGCCGGCGAGCCCAAGCGCAATCAGCACAAGGACGACCCATGTGAGGACAAGCGCCGCTGTGACGAGATCCATGTCGGCCTCCTGACGGATACAGGCACTCCGTACCTGTCAGGAAGCATTGCGGCTGGCCGTCCCCGTGTCATCGGGTCGATGCGGCACCAAGTTGCCAGACAGCTTGATGCCGCCGTCAGCGTGCAGAAGCGCCTGGCACGGCCACGATTGACTCGTGTGGCAGAGCGACAAGGTCCCGCAGAGCCTTACCGGTCACCGCCACCACTGTTGTGGCTTGCCGACCGGTGTCGTTGGTCTGCCGACTGAGCAGCAGGCCGTCACCGTTGACGCCGAGAACGTTCCAGAACTCGCGGTTGCGGGTGTCGCGGGGCAGGTCGACGACGCGCTCAACGACACGTCCGTCGGCGGCCACCCGCAACACTCCGGTGGAGATGCCATCGGCGGTGCCCACCCCGAGGAGGTATCCGCCGGCGTCGGGGTCCACGAGGACCGACCCTGGGAGGAGACTCTCATTCTGGGCAAGGATCGCCGAGGCGTCGATGGTGACACTTCGCCCGGTCGCATCGCCGATGGCAGAGACCGTGAGCGTCAGCACCCGTACGGGCTCGGGTTGCTGGTCGCGCGCACGGGACACGATCTCACCCTCATTGGTCAACGCGAGGGGGGTACCAGCGGCCGGCATCACGGCCGGAGTCCTGCTGCCGGTGAGAACGTCCACGAGTGTGTAGGTGTTGTCATTACCCTCGCGGAAGTCACTTACCAATAGGCGTTTCGAGTCTGCGGACCAGAACCACGCGGCCGTGCGCCGGCCGCTTTCGGACGGCGGGAAGGCCATCGTCCGGGTGCCGGTGAGGTCGCGTACCACGTAGCCGTCGCCCGCCGGATAACCGAGCCAACGACCGTCTGGCGACAAGCTCAGCAGCATGGCAGACGACCCCGGGTTCCGTTCCTGGCCGGGGATGATGAACTGACGGTCGCCCACCACCGCAAGCCCCGGGCAACCCGACCGGCACCCCGCATAGGCGAAGCTGGCCCGACCCACCGCTCCGGGCGGCAGGGCGGGTGCGGTCGGAGGAGGGCTGAGCGTCGGCACCGGCGAGGAGGCCGCTGTCGTCACCTCGGTCGCCTGGTTGCCGGGCGTGCCCGTGGGTACGGACGGACGCACTGTCACCCAGGTGCCGACGGCGACAACGGCTACCGCGACCGCCAATGCGGGAGCGGCAAGCAGGGTTCGTCGCCTACGGCGTCCCACTGCCAATGCGCGCTCCGGGTCGGAGTAGTTCCGGGCGTCGTCGGCCAACTCCCGGTAGACGTTGCGGAAGTCGTCGTTCACTGAGCCTCCTCCGCAGTGGTGGACTGATTGGACAGACCGGGGCTGAGCCGGCGCAGGGTGACAAGGGCGTCGTGGCTGTGCCGTTTGACGGTTCCGACGGCACAGCCGAGTCGGTGTGCAGTCTCGACCTCGGACAGGTCCTCGTAGTACCTGAGGAACAGCACGGCGCGCTGCCTCGGCGGCAGGGACGCCAGGGCCGCGGCCAACACTTCACGTTGGGCGACCTCGTGCGCCACATCGCCCCGGGCGGGCCGATCAGGTGCTCCGCCAAGGAGTTCGCCATGGGTACGGCGGCGCCGCCACGAGCGCATCTGATTGAGCATCGCCTTCCGGACGTACGCGGCCGGGTTCCCGCCGGCTTCCACCCGTAACCAGTGCATCGCTGTACGAGCGAGCGCCTCCTGCAGCAGGTCCTCGGCCGCTTGGTGATCGCCGGTGAGTAGATAGGCGGCCCGTGACAGGGCGGCACCGTTGGCGTCCGCGAACTCCCGGAAACCCGAGTAGCGGTCGGCACGGCTCATACGACAACCTCCTGTCACAACCCTCAACCTGATAAACGCATCTGGGATTGATTTGGGTTGAGTGGTTCGACCGGCCACCAGCCGAGACGAGCGCAGCTCCGGTCCGCCGTGTGACACGACGGTCCGGAGCTGGCGACTGGACGTAGAGCTGACTACTCCTTACCAGCCAGATAGCGGTCCAGGTACTCGCGGTGTACGACCTGCGCGACGGGATAGAGCCACCGGCCACATGCCCCGTCTGCCGCAGCCCCCTGCAGTTCAGCCTGCTGGATATGGCGTAGCCGGGCGAGTTGCCCCTCGTCGAGCACGTCGGCGACCCGCAACACGGCGACGTCCCTTCCACTGGCGGTGTACTCGGCGACGAGCGTGTCGAACGCCTGCCGATACGGCTCGACCTGCAGGTGTATCGGTCCGCTGAGATCCTCACCCGATCGAACAGTGAAGCCCTTGCCGGTCATGCAACGCGCGTACTCGTCCTTGGCGGCGGCAATGCGTGGGTCTGCGTTCGCTTGGTCGCTCACCCGGGTCAACTCCGCCCCCTCGGCTGCGGGACCCCGCATCACGCCCGGTGGATCGCCGACCGCGTCGTCACGTCGCTGCTCGCAGGCCCCTCTCGCCTTGGCGTAGGCACGCTGCCGCGCAGGGTCGAGTAGTGCTTCGACGGCCAGGTTGGGATCGGTCCGTTGGCCACTGGCCGGGTGGTCAATCAGAGTGGATATCCCGAAGCCGTACCGTTGCGTGAACTGCGCCTCGGTCAAGCCGAGGCTGAGCCTGGGATCGGTGGGCGGGGTGTGCGCCACATACTGGAAGCCCGCGCTCTGCATGCATTCGCCCATGTACTGGTTGGCGCGGCGGTGGTAGTCGGCGATGTCAGTGACGTCGTATCCCTGCGCGGCGACGCGCACCCGTTCCCGCAGGTCAGGCAGACCCTTGGCGTTCACCGGCGTCGCAACCGCGACCCCACTCGCGACGGCGTATACGAGCGCTGCGAGAGCGGCGGCGAGCACCACCGGGATGATGCGTGGCAATCTCCTCATTGCGTGCCCTTCGTCAAGGTCGACCTGAACGGGTCAGAAGCCCCAGGTGGACTGGCGTCCCGTCGACCGGTAGTCGACCGCCAACTCCACTGAAGCGCTGGAGTTGCTCTGCCGGTCCCAGAACGTGTAGTTGGACCACCCGCCCGTCGTACACGAAATGCCATGGGTGGTCCGGGACGTGTCGTAGTAGTACGTGTAGGCGCAGCTTCCGTCGGTGTAAGAGTCCTTGACCTTCCCCCGATACTCGCTGTCTCCGTCACAGGTCGAGGCGTACTGGTAAAGCTCGTAGGCGATTTCAATACCAGCACTGTTGCGTAGCTGGAGGTAGGTGGGATTACCTCGGCCGGCGCAGTCAGCCTGGGCCGCCGGCGAGGCGACGAACACAAAGGTCGCCGTAGCAGCTGGGAGGAGGACCGCCGCGAGAGCGGCGTGCAGTCGGGTACGCAGGGCGAATCTCATCGAGCCTCCTGAAGGGGCCGGGCACCGTTGCGGAGAATGGGCAGCACGACAGCCACGGCAAATGCCGCAGCGAAGATCATTGCCCGGGTTGCGGCGTTGACGCCATTGTTGTCCTGATTCAATAGGACGGCCGATCCAGCGGACGCGACGGCAATTGCGGCATTGCTGGCGACCACGGCAAAGCTCGCCGGCTCATCCCCCGACGTGCACCCACATGCCACACCCGGAGCCAGCCACCGGAGAAGTCCCGCATAGACAGCCAATGCGGCAAATAGCGCCGCCTGGGCCAGCGCCGCGACAACGATCGAGGGAACTCCCACGACCATGGTCGTCACCACGAGACCAGCGACGCCCAACTCTGTCACGGTCAGCCCAACAGCCACCACCTTCGTCGACCATGCGGGGAACAAACGCTGCCGGTTCAGCACGGCACGTAGGCGGCCAAGATGAGACAGATGAGCGATGCCAGCCACTCCCAGCAAGAGCGCACCGGCCACGGTGAACGTGGCAGCGATGATGGTAAGGGTGATCATCGGATCCCCATTCGGGCCGTTGAGGGCGTGTCTGAAGCCCAGGATCAATCTGCCGCGCACCGGCCTTTGCCACCAGAGGCACCCGCTGGCACCAACGTGTCTGGCAACCTGATGCCAACCGCACTTCCGGGCTTGTGCATCGCGGAAGTCGATATACAGTGTCGTCCATCTTGATCTGGCGTCAGCCACGACGCCGCGCACGTTCAATCACGGGGAGCAGACGTGCCGGGGGATACGAGTCATGAGTCGCGTACCAATGCGGTCTACCGGGCCCTGTTGGCAAGCCCAACTAGCAGCGTTGGTGAGATCGCCACTCTGCTCGGGATGACCGAAAGCGTGGTGAGTGCGTCCATAAACAGCCTCATTGGCGACCATCTGGTCCGAATGGCGCCTAGCAGGCCGCCACGGCCCGTGGCAGTTGCCCCCGAGACATGCATGGGGGACCTCCTGGCCAGGGCGGAGGACGACATCGAACGGCAGCGGCAGCGGCTGGCCACCACCCGGCTCGCCTTCGCCGCATTGCTGAGCTATCGCGACACTGAGCGCGGCGGCGACATCGGCTTCCACGTCAGGGGCGTCGACCAGGTCAGGATGCGAATAACACAGCTGGCATCGTGGGCCCGCGAAGATCTTTTGATCTTGTCACCTGACGATTCGTCCACCCCAGCTTCGGTGGGACTAGAGGCCGGCAGGGCCGCGGCACGGCGTGGGCTGACGGTTCGCACCATCCATCACCACAAGGTACGCAGCGATGCGCAGGCGATGACGCTTCTTCAGTCGCTCACGTGTGCCGGAGTTCAGTTGGCCACCGTGCCGGAAGTGCCGCAGCTCATGCTCGTCGTCGATGGCGAGGTAGCCCTCGTGCCGGCTGGCTTGCCGGACGAGCCGACCGGGGCACTGGAGTTGCGTGCCCCTGGCGCGGTGGCGTTGGCGTTGGCTCTATTCGAATGGGTATGGTCGGTCGGTCTTCCCGTCGACAACCCCGACGATGTGACGCGGTCCAGCGTGACGCCGTTCGAACGTGCGATGTTGCAGCTACTCGCCGAGGGCCATACCGATGAGAGCACCGCCCGTCGGCTGCTCTGCTCGGTCCGAACCGTACGGCGATCGATGGCTGCGCTGATGCATCGGCTTGGCGCCCGCAGCCGATTCCAAGCCGGCACCCGCGCCGCAGAGATGGGCTGGCTTCCGCGCACCGGACTGCGGTCGGCGAGCGCCGACCTGGAGGAGACCGCAGCGCCGGGGCGTGAGGTGGCAGCCTAAGGCGACACCTCACCTCGACCTGTCTGCGGCGCGGCCGGCGACAGACGGTCACCCGTCCCGTCGTTTGGCACCACTTTCGCGTCCGGCACGAAGCGCAGGAGGGGTTCCCTTCCCAACGTGAGACGTCGGGAAGGGAACCCCTCAAGCCGCGTGGACCGACAGGCGGGTCAGCCGAAGAGCGGCCGGACCAGCAGGTACGTGACGCACGCGATCAGCGCGGCGGCAGGGAACGTGACGATCCAGGCGATCACGATGTTGCCGGCGACGTTCCAGCGGACTGCGGACAGCCGCTTGGTCGCGCCCACGCCCATGATCGCCGAGGTGATGGTGTGAGTGGTCGAGATCGGTGCCTTCAGCACCAGGGCGTTGAAGTAGAGCACCGCACTCGCCACCGTCTCGGCGGCGAAGCCCTCCGGCGGGCCCAGGTCGATGATCTTACGGCCGAGGGTGCGGATGATCCGCCAACCGCCGGCGTAGGTACCCAGGGCGAGCATCGTGGCCGAGGTCCAGAACACCCAGCCGGGGATGTGGGTCTTGTCGTCCTGGAACCCGCCCGTGTAGAGGGCGAGAACCACGATGCCCATGGTCTTCGCGGCGTCCTGCATGCCGTGACCGACCGACATGGCGGCCGCCGAGGCGGTCTGCGCCCAGCGGAAGCCCCGGTTGAGCTTGCCCGGCTGCCCCTTTCGGAACAGCCAGAGGATGGCCAGCATCAGCACATAGCCGAGGGTGAGGCCGACGATCGGCGAGAGCACCATCGGCAGGAGGACCTTCTCGCCGATGGTGACCCACTGCACGATGCCGCCCGTGGAGAGCAGGGTCGCGCCGACCAGGCCGCCGAAGAGCGCGTGTGAGGACGACGAGGGCAGACCGAAGTACCAGGTGATCAGGTTCCAGGCGATGGCGCCGAGCACACCGGCGAAGACCACCCCGAGGCTGGCGACCCCGGTGGGGAGGGTGACCAGGCCGTCGCCGACCGTCTTGGCCACACCGGCGCCGAAGTGGGCGCCGACGAAGTTGCCGACCGCGGCGAGCCCGAGGGCGATCCGGGGTGTCAGCGCCCGGGTGGAGACGCTTGTCGCGATCGCGTTGGCGGCGTCGTGGAAGCCGTTGGTGTAGTCGAACGCCAAGGCCACCGCGATCACCGCCAGCACGGCGATGAGTTCAGGGGACACCGGCTCAGGACTCCTTGACGGCGATGGTCTCGACGGTGTTCGCCACGTGCTCGAAGGCGTCGCAGGCGGCCTCCAGCTCGTCGGCGACCTCCTTCATCTTCAGCACCGTCAACGCGTCGTACTCACCGGAGAAGAGCCGGACGAGCAGCTGCCGGTTGATCCGGTCGCCCTCGTTCTCCAGCCGGTTGCACTCGATCCAGTAGTCCTCGAGATCCTTCATCGACTTCAGCCGGGGCATCGCGTCGGCGGTCAGCTTGGCCTGCTGGTCGAGCACGTTGACCATCTCGTGCAGCTCGCGGGGCAGCGCCGGAAGCTCGGTCAGCCCGTACAGGTAGAGCAGGTCGCCGACCGCTTCCAGGTGGTCCATCACGTCGTCCAGCAGCGAACCGAGCCGGTAGATGTCCTCCCGGTCGAAGGGGGTGATGAAGGTCGAGTTGATCTTCTTGTACAGATCGTGGGTGATCTGGTCGCTGTCGTGCTCGACCTCGGTCAGCCGCTCGCTGACGGACTGCACGTCCACGCCGGGCAGGGCCAGCTCGTTGAGCAGCGCGGTGCCCCGGACCAGGTTCTGCGCGGCCCTGGTGAAGAGCTCGTAGAAGGCGCCCTCGGTGGGGCGGAAGGAAAACTTCACAGCACAGACCTCGTCGCGTCGGTGGAAGGGTGGCGGCGCCCGAGAGCGCCCGCTCGGTGAATGCTAGAAAACGGCAGAACCGGGAATTCGCCGGCCCACCCCTGGCCAGGCACCATTCACCGGTCGTTCACCTGCCGTTCATCTCGGCCGCCCCACCCGCACCCACTCCCCCAGCCAACAGCCGCTTCCGCTCCCGCGCCACGTCGAAATCGGCAGCCGGATACCCCAGATCGAGAGTGTCGAACGTCTCACGCAGCAGGTGGGCCACCGCCCAGTCCCGGTACCACTTGCGGTCCGCCGGCACCACGAACCAGGGCGCGGCGTCCGTGCCGCACCGGCTCAGGGCCTCGGCGTACGCGGCCTGGTAGTCGTCCCAGTGCCCCCGCGAGTCGATGTCGGAGGGGTTGTACTTCCAGTGCTTGCGGGGGTCGGTGAGCCGGTCCAGCAGGCGCTTGCCCTGCTCGTCGTACGAGATGTGCAGCATCACCTTGATCAGGGTGACGCGGCCCTCGGTCAGCTCCCGCTCGAACGAGTTGATTTCGTCATAGCGGGCTCGCCAGGTCGTCTCCGGCACCAGCGAGCCGACCCGGGCGATCAACACGTCCTCGTAGTGCGAACGGTTGAACATCCCCACGTACCCCGGCGGCGGCAGCTCCCGGCGGATCCGCCAGAGGAAGTCGTGCCGCAGCTCCTGGCGGGTCGGCGGCCCGAACGAGCGGATGTGCAGGCCCAGCGGGTTCATCGCGCCGGCCACCCGCTTGATCGTGCCGTCCTTGCCGCCGCAGTCCATGGCCTGGAGCACCAGCAGCACCCGGTGCGCCGGCTGCTCCGACCCGGTCTTGGCCATCGCGAAGAGCATCTCCTGCTGCCGGCCCAACTCCTCGCCGACCAGCTCCACCTGCTCCCGCGCCCAGGTCTTACGGTGCTCACCACGGCCCGCGGGCTCCGGCAGGCCGGGCATGGACCGCGGGTCGATCGCGCCGAGGTCCACCGGCGCGGTGACCCGCAGCAGGTCCCGCACGGAAGCGCCGTCCGGTGCCACGATCTGCCCTTGCTCGGGTGCGCTCATGCACGGATCATCGCCCACCCACCGCTGTTCCGCCCGCCGAGAGCCACCTCCGGACCTGGGCCTGCTGATCGGCACCGACCGACCTCCGCCCACGGCAGGCGCCGGTCCACCGGGCCGTTTCGGGGCTGCCGGCGGGTCGACTCGGCGGGAGGATGTAGGCCGGGACGCCGACCGGAAGGGGTGGTGGGTCGTGCGGGAGTTGGCGACGGAGTTCGAGGCCGAGCGGGGCCGACTGCTCGCGGTGGCCCACCGGATGTTGGGCAGCCGCAGCGAGGCGGAGGACGCGGTGCAGGAGACCTGGCTGCGCTACGCCGGGGCACTGGCCGAGCCGGCGGCCCGCGCCGAGATCCGGGACCTGTCCGCGTGGCTGACCACTACCTGCGCTCGGATCTGCCTGGACGTGCTCCGCTCGGCCCGGGTCCGCCGGGAGGCGTACCCGGGGCAGTGGCTGCCGGAGCCGGTGGTGAGCCCGCTGGGCGGCCGGCCGACGGCCGACGGCTACGCGCCCGACCCGGCGGAGCGGGCGGTCCGCACCGACCAGGTCGGCACGGCGCTGCTGGTGGTGCTGGAGCGGCTCGCGCCGGAGCAGCGGGTCGCCCTCGTGCTGCACGACGTGTTCGCGCTGCCGTTCGCGCGGGTCGCGGGTGTGCTCGGCACCACCGAGGTGGCGGCCCGGCAGCTCGCCTCCCGGGCCCGACGGGCGGTCACCTCGCCGGACGTGCCCCGGCACACCGCCGACCCGGCCGAGCAACGCCGGGTGCTCAAGGCGTTCGTCGCCGCCACCGAGTCCGGCGAGCTGGACCAGCTGCTTCAGGTGCTCGCGCCGGACGTGGTCTTCGTCGGTGACTCGGGCGGGCACTTCCCGGCAGCCCGCTGGCCCGTGCTCGGCGCGGGCTCCGTGGCTCGCCTCACGCTCGGCCTGTTCGGCCGGACCGGTCGGTACCTCGACCGGGTGCTGGCTCGGCCCGTGCTCGTCGACGGCGTTCTCGGCCTACAGCTGGAGACGACGCACAGCGACGGGCGACCGATCCGCCTGGTCACCGCGTTCGCCGTGGACCAGGGCCGGATCACCGCCATCTACAACCAGCTCAACCCGGAGAAGCTGACCGACCTGCGGCCGCTGGACGCCGACGACGGCTGGCCGCCACGCTGGTGAGCCGGCCCGACCGGGCGTGTGGTCTCAGACCACCAGGGCCAACCACTTGCGGTACGCGGTGGCGAACGGCTCGGTGCCGTCACCCAGGGCCCCGAACAGCCGCTGTGCCGCGGCCTCGGCCTCGGCCACCACGTCGTCCGGGTAGCCGAACCGGGCCCGGTGCTCGGCGAACTCGTCCTCGTCGAGCAGCTCCACCAGGCCGGTGGCCCGCCGCCGGACGACGTCCAGATCCAGGTCGATCAGGTGGACGGTGTCGTCGGACTCCCAACGGGCCGGGGTCGTGATGTCGCAGTAGACCTCGCTGGTGCGGGGCGGGGGGTTGAACATGGCCGTCCACCAGGCGCGGTGTGGCACCAACAGCACGAACGGGATCTTCTCCACCGAGGGCCGGCCGTGGTAGACCGACTCGGTGCCCTCGGGCACGCCGAGCCAGATGCCGAGATCGTCCTCGGCGAGCCGGCGGGCCGGGTAGTCGCGGTGGGCGCTGCCGTCGTACTTGCGGTAGATCACGCGGACCATGTCGCTCGGCATGATTCGCACCCTAACCGATACTGCCCACGCGTCGTAGCACGGCCGTAACCGGACGCGGTCGGCCGCACCGCCCGCCCCGGTCGGCGTCGCGCCACGCGGCGGATGGGCGCGGCCGGTGTCGGCGGCGCCGGGTACCGTCGCACGGTGACTCCGCCCCGCACCGCCACCGGTTCCGCCACCCCGTCGGCCCGTGCCAAGGGCCGGCGGCGGGGTGCCCGACCCAGTGGCACCGAGCTGCTGGCGGCGGCGGTCGGCGCGGTGCCCGGCGGCGCGGAGCGTCCCGGCCAACTGCAGATGACCACGGCGATCGAGGAGTGCGTGGCCGGCGGCGAGCATCTGCTCGTGCAGGCGGGCACCGGCACCGGCAAGTCGCTGGCCTACCTCGCGCCGGCGCTCACTGTGGACGGCCCGGTGGTGGTCTCCACGGCCACTCTGGCGTTGCAGTCCCAGCTGGTCGACCACGACCTGCCCCGGCTCGCCGACGCGGTCGAGCCGGTGCTCGGCCGTCGGCCCACCTTCGCCGTGCTCAAGGGCCGCCACCACTACCTCTGCCTCGCCCGACTGGACAACTCCACCGAGGAGGAACCGGAGGACACCCTCTTCGACGCCCCCGCGGCGCGCCCCGGCGGCGGGACGAAGTGGCTCGGTGAGGCGGGCCGGCTGGGCAAGCAGGTCGAGCGGCTGCGCGACTGGGCGGAGAAGACCGCCACCGGCGACCGGGACGAGCTGGACCCGGGCGTCGACGACCAGGCCTGGCGGCTGGTGTCGATGCCGGCCCGCGAGTGCGTCGGCGCGGCCCGTTGCCCGTTCGGGCAGGAGTGCTTCGCCGAGGCGTCGCGGGCCCGCGCCCGGGAGGCCGACATCGTGGTGACCAACCACAGCCTGCTCGCGGTCGACATGCTCGCCGACCGGCACATCGTGCCGCCACACAAGCTGCTCATCGTCGACGAGGCGCACGAGCTGGCCGACCGGGTCTCCTCCGCCGCCCAGGCGGAGCTGGTGCCGGAGCTGATCGACCGGACCACCCGGCGGGCTCGTACGCTGCTGCGCCCGGAGACCGCCGAGGCGCTCACCGCCGCCGGTGACGCCTTGGCGGTCGGGCTGGCCGAGGCGCCGGCCGGGCGGATCACCGCGGGGCTGCCGACGCCGCTGCGGGAGGCGTGCACGCTGCTCGACGCGGCGACCCGCTCCGCCCTGGACGCGATCGGCGACATCAAGGCCGACGACCCCGACCCGGTCCGCAAGCAGCAGGCCAAGGCCGCCCTGGACGAGCTCTCCACCACCGCGCAGCGGCTACTGGAGGAGGGCGACCACGACGTGGCCTGGGTGGAGAAGAACGACAGCGGCAACCGCCGGGCACTGGTGGTCGCGCCGCTGTCGGTGGCCGGCACCCTCGCCACCCACCTGTACGACGAACGCACCGTCGTGGCCACCTCGGCGACCCTGGCGCTGGGCGGCCGGTTCGACAC
>NZ_QGSY01000333.1 GCF_003857035.1 Micromonospora arida | reverse complement strand
GGGCTTGGTTAGGTGCGGCGGGTGGGGCGGAACCAGGTCCAGATGCACCAGGCCAACCAGCCGAGCGAGACGAGGGTGGCCAGCGCCCGTAGGCGTAGTGCGCTGAGCAGCAGCACCACGGCCAGCACAGTCAACCACGGCAGGAATCCCCTCACGGCGAGATCTTCGCACGGTGGGGTTCGCCGCAGACAGGGTGAGCTTGTCGTGAACGACTTGACGGCGGCGCTGACCAGGAGGAAGGTATGCCTGCCCTAAGTCAGCCAAGGCGTGCCTAACCTACTCGGAGCCCGGATGTTCGCCACCTACCTGATCGGCCTGCGGGAAGGGCTCGAAGCCACCCTGGTGGTCAGCATCCTGGTCGCCTTCCTGGTGAAGTCGCAGCGCCGGGACCGACTGCCGCAGGTCTGGGCCGGCGTCGGCCTGGCCGTGGCGCTCTCGGTGCTCTTCGGCTGGCTGATCGAGTACACGTCGACCTCGCTGCTGTCCCGTTCCGAGGACCGTGAGTTGTTCGAGGCGATCACCTCGGTCGCCGCCGTGGTCTTCGTGACCTGGATGATCTTCTGGATGCGCCGGGCCGCCCGGACCATCGCCGGCGAACTGCGGGGCAGGCTCACCGAGGCGCTGGCCGTCGGGTCCCTCGCCGTCGCCGGCATGGCCTTCCTCGCAGTGATCCGCGAGGGCCTGGAGACCGCGCTGATCTTCTACTCGGCCGCCCAGGGCGCGGCCGGCGACAGCGGCCCGCTGCTCGCGTTGATCGGCGGCATCGTCACCGCCGTGGTCCTCGGCGTGCTGCTCTACGCCAGCGCCCTGCGGATCAACCTCAGCAAGTTCTTCACCTGGACCGGCGCGCTGCTGATCCTGGTCGCCGCCGGCATCCTCAAGTACGGCGTGCACGACTTCCAGGAGGCCGGCGTCCTGCCCGGCCTGAACGACCTGGCCTTCGACATCACCGGCGCGCTCGACCCGAGCACCTGGTACGCGGCCCTGCTCGCCGGCATGTTCAACGTGACTCCGGCGCCCACCGTGCTGGAGACGATCGCCTGGGTCGCGTACGCCGTACCGGTGCTCCTGCTCTTCCTGCGACCGGCCCGGCGCAAGCCGGCACCCACCGCGACCACCACCGTCACCGAGCGCGGGGCCGACACCGACACCGGCGCCGAGGCCGAGGCGGCGTCCACGCCGCAGCGTGCCTGACCCACGAGGAGAGACAGCCCAGATGCGTACCACCCAGTTCTTCGCGCTGGCCGCCGCCGGCGTGCTGGCGACGGCCGGTCTGGCCGCCTGCTCCGACTCCGACAAGGGTGACTCGGCCGCGTCCGGCGGACCGATCGTGGTCAAGGCCAGCGACACCGCCTGTGAGGTCGGCTCGACCGACCTGGGTGCCGGCACCGCCACCTTCAAGATCACCAATTCGGGTGCGAAGGTGACCGAGTTCTACGTGTACGCCGACGGCGACCGCGTCATGGGCGAGGTGGAGAACATCGCACCCGGGTTGAGCCGTGAGCTGCACGTGGAGCTGCCGGCCGGCACGTACCAGACGGCCTGCAAGCCAGGGATGAGTGGCAAGGGCATCCGGGGCGCGCTCAAGGTCAGCGGGTCGGCGCAGCCGCTCACCGCGGACGCCGCGCTGGGTGACGCCACCGACAACTACCAGCGCTACGTCAAGAGCCAGACCGCCGCGCTGCTGGACAAGACCGAGGAGTTCGTCAGCGCGGTCAAGGCCGGCGATGTGGCGAAGTCCAAGGCGCTCTACCCGGTCGCCCGCACGTACTGGGAGCGGATCGAGCCGGTCGCCGAGATCTTCGGTGACCTCGACCCCAAGATCGACGGCCGTGAGGAGGTCATCGAGGAGGGGATGGAGTTCACCGGCTTCCACCGGATCGAGAAGGACCTCTGGCAGTCCGGTGACATCAGCAAGGACGGTCCGATCGCCGACCGGCTGCTGGTCGACGTCAAGGAGATCGTGGCCAAGGCGAACGCCGAGAAGCTCTCGCCGCTCCAGCTCGCCAACGGCGCCAAGGAACTGCTCGACGAGGTCGCCAGCGGCAAGATCACCGGCGAGGAGGACCGCTACTCGCACACCGACCTGTGGGACTTCGCCGCCAACCTCGACGGTTCCAAGGCTGCCGTGTCCGCCCTGCGCCCTGCGTTGCAGCAGCGCTCGCCGGAACTGGTCACGCAGTTGGACACCGAGTTCGCCAACGTCGAGGGACTGCTCGGCAAGCACCGCGACGGCGACGGATGGAAGCTGCACACCGCGCTGAGCAAGGCCGAGCTCAAGGAGCTCTCCGACGGGATCAACGCGCTCGCCGAGCCGATCAGCAAGGTCGCCGCGGCCGTCGCGAAGTGACCACCTGGCAGAAAGAGTCGAGTCGATGAGCGGGAGCAGGTTCACCCGGCGCCGAGCCATCACCCTGGCCGGCGCCGGGGTGGCCGGGGTCGCCGGAGTGGCGGCCGGCGCGGGGGCGCTGTTGAGCGGCTCCCATGGCCCGGCCGCGGCGAACGACCACCCGGCCGGGGCCGTGCCGTTCCACGGTGAGCACCAGGCCGGCATCGTCACCCCGGCGCAGGACCGGCTGCACTTCGTGGCCTTCGACGTGATCACCAAGGACCGGGCCCGACTCGTCGAACTGCTGGAGGAGTGGACGGCCGCGGCCGCCCGGATGACCGCGGGGCGCGACGCCGGGGTGCTGGGTGCGGTCGGCGGTATGCCGGAGGCCCCGCCGGACGACACCGGTGAGGCACTCGGTCTGCCTCCCTCGCAGCTCACCCTCACCATCGGCTTCGGGCCGACGCTGTTCCGCGACGCCGACGGGCGGGACCGCTTCGGCCTCGCCGACCGTCGGCCCGCCGCCCTCGCCGAGCTGCCGAAGTTCCCCGGCGACGCGTTGCAGCCGCAGCTCTCCGGCGGGGACCTCTGCGTCCAGGCCTGCTCCAACGACCCGCAGGTTGCGGTGCACGCGATCCGCAACCTGGCCCGGCTCGGCATGGGCGTGGTGAGCGTCCGCTGGTCGCAGTTGGGCTTCGGCCGCACCTCGTCGACCTCCCGGGAGCAGGCCACCGCGCGCAACCTCTTCGGGTTCAAGGACGGAACGGCCAACCTCAAGGCCGAGGACACCGACCTGCTGCGCGACCAGTTGTGGGTGCAGCCGGGCGACGGACCGGACTGGATGGCCGGAGGCTCGTACCTGGTCACCCGCAAGATCCGGATGCTCGTGGAGACCTGGGACCGGACCTCCCTCGCCGAGCAGGAGGAGATCGTCGGCCGGACCAAGGGCAGCGGCGCGCCGCTGGGTCGCAGCGACGAGTTCGACGAGCCCGACTTCGCCGCCCGTGGCGCGGACGGGAAGCCGGTGATCGCCGAGCACGCCCATGTCACGCTGGCCCACCCGAGTCGGAACGGCGGCGCTCAGCTGCTGCGCCGGGGTTACAACTTCGTCGACGGCTCGGACGGCCTCGGCCGACTCGACGCGGGCCTCTTCTTCATCGCCTACCAGCGCGATCCACGCCGTCAGTTCGTGCCGATCCAGACTCAGTTGGCCCGGCACGACGTGATGAACGAGTACCTGCGACACGTCTCCAGCGGGGTGTTCGCCTGTCCTCCCGGGGTACGCGACGGCGGGGATCACTGGGGGCGTGGGCTGTTCGGCTGACCGTCGTCCGGATGGCGACAACCGGATCGGCCCAGCCTGCGGTGGCGCCAGGCGGCGCCAAAGGGGGATCATGGTGGCAGCCTGGCGACGGCCCGTTCGCGCGCGCCAGGCACCGCAGCCGTGGCGCCGCCGCCGCGGACCGCGGTCACCGATTTGACGGCGGCGCGAAGCTTTACCGGCGGACGCCGGTCCCACCGAACTGAATGAGGATGCAATATTAATCCCATGAGAGCCCGCGTACTGGTGGTCGACGACGACCCCGCGCTCGCCGAGATGCTCGGCATCGTGCTGCGCAGTGAGGGTTTCCTGCCCTCGTTTGTGGCGGACGGCGAGCGGGCGTTGGCCGCCTTTCGCGACAGTCGTCCCGATATTGTGCTGCTTGACCTGATGCTTCCCGGTATGAGCGGTATCGACGTGGCCCGGTCGATCCGGGCGGAGTCCGGCGTGCCCATCGTCATGCTGACCGCAAAGAGCGACACCGTGGACGTCGTGCTCGGCCTCGAGTCCGGCGCCGACGACTACGTGGTCAAGCCGTTCAAGCCCAAGGAGCTGGTGGCCCGGATGCGGGCCCGACTGCGCCGAGGCGAGGACGTGGCCCCGGAGATGCTCACCATCGGGCCTCCGGACAACCAGATCACCATCGACGTGCCCGCGCACACCGTGAGCCGCAACGACGAGGAGGTGAAGCTGACGCCGCTGGAGTTCGACCTGCTGGTCGCGCTCGCCCGCAAGCCACGTCAGGTCTTCACCCGCGAGGTGCTGCTCGAACAGGTCTGGGGCTACCGGCACGCGGCCGACACCCGGCTGGTCAACGTGCACGTCCAGCGGTTGCGGGCCAAGATCGAGCCGGACCCGGAGCGACCGGAAATCATCCTCACCGTGCGGGGCGTGGGCTACAAGGCAGGGACCGGATAGCCTGGTCGCACTGTGTCGACCACGCCGCCCCCACCCTCCCCGAGTACGGCTGCCCGCCGGCCCAGCGCCGGCGGGGAGCTCTGGCGTGCGGTGAGCGGTCGGGTCGCCCGTGCGGTGGGTCGGGCGCACCAGACCTGGCGCCGCTCGCTCCAGGTCCGGGTCGTGACCATCACGCTGGTCGCGTCCAGCCTGCTGGTCGGCGGGTTCGCGTTCCTGATCGCTGACAAGATCACCACCATCCTGCTCGACAGCGCGCGCAGCGACGTCCGGCAGCGGGTGACCAGCGGTGCCAGCTACGCGGCCAAGCAGGTCTCCTTCTACGGGCAACCGCAGGAGGCGCAGCTCCAGGAAACCATCGACGGCACTGTCAACTACCTGGCCGGCGGCGACCCCCAGCAGACCAGCGGGGTGGTGGTCGCGATCACCGCCGACGACTATCCCAACGACATCCAGACGCGCACCTCCCCGTCGGCGAACGTGCAGTCGCTGATCAGCCCCGAGCTGCGGGCCGCGATCGCCGACGGCAAGGTGGCCAGCCAGATCCGCACCGGGCGACTCACCGACAAGACCACCAAATACCTGGTCTACGGCTCGCCGGTGCCCACCCGCTTCGGCCAGATCGAGCTCTACTATCTGGTCCCGCTGGCCCGGCAGGACGTCACCGCCGCCGACGCCCGCGCCACAGTGGTGGCCACCGGGGTAGCGCTGGTGATCCTGCTCGGGTTGCTCGCGGCGCTGGTCACCCGGCTGGTGGTCAACCCGGTCCGGGTCGCCGCACGAACCGCCCAGCGGCTCTCCGCGGGCCTGCTCGATCAGCGGATGGTGGTCAACGGCGAGGACGACCTGGCCCTGCTCGCCGCGTCGTTCAACCAGATGGCCACCAACCTGCAACGGCAGATCCTGCGCCTGGAAGAGATGTCCCGGTTGCAGCGCCGCTTCACCTCAGACGTCTCCCACGAGCTGCGTACCCCGCTGACCACGGTCCGGATGGCCGCCGACCTGATCTTCGCTGAGCGCGACGAGTTCGACCCGGCGGTCGCCCGTAGCGCCGAGCTGCTCCAGGCCGAGCTGGATCGATTCGAGGAGCTGCTCACCGACCTGCTGGAGATCAGTCGGTTCGACGCGGGCTTCGCCATGCTGGATTCCGAGCCGACCGACCTGGTGCCGGTGGTGCACCGGGTGGTCGACCGGCTGGCTGGCCTGGCCGAGCGGGTGGGCGTACCGATCGAACTCGACCTGCCGGGCACGCCGGTGATCGCCGAGGTCGACCCGCGCCGGGTCGAGCGGGTGTTGCGCAACCTGGTCGGCAACGCCGTCGAGCACGGTGAGGCCCGCCCGGTGCTGATCACCCTGGGCATCGACGAGACCGCCGTGGCGATCACCGTCCGCGACCACGGTGTGGGGCTGAAGGTGGGCGAGGAGAAGCTGGTGTTCAACCGGTTCTGGCGGGCGGACCCGTCCCGGGCCCGGCAGACCGGGGGCACCGGGCTGGGGCTGTCGATCAGCCTGGAGGACGCACGGCTGCACGGCGGCTGGCTGGAGGCGTGGGGTGCGCCCGGGCAGGGCGCGCAGTTCCGGCTCACCCTGCCGGCCCGTGCGGGCGATCGGCTGACCACCTCACCGCTGCGGCTGGTGCCGGCCGACGCCGCCCTGCCGTTCGGCGGCCCCCGCGACGGTGGGCCACTGGCCATCGGTCCCGGCACCGGCGGTGCATTGGCGATCGGCCCGGCTCCGGCCGGAGACGGGCAGCGGACGGAGGTGCGCTCGTGAGACGGCCAACTGTGCTCGGGGCCCTCGGCGTGATGGTGCTGCTGGGCGCCGGCTGTGGCATCCCGGCGGCATCTGACGTGCGGGTGGACGGCAAGGGCGGCGCGGCGACCGAGGCCGGTGTGATCAGTCGGGGCAGTGAGCCACCGACGCGGACGGCCAGCGTCAGCGACAACGGGGCGTTCGTCAGCAACTTCCTGTCCGCCGCCGCAGGCGAGCCGGATCGAGCGTACGAGCGGGTCAAGGCGTTCATCGCCCCGGAGGACAAGACCCGGCTACAGGACAAGAAGGGCAGCGAGGTCGCGCTTAACGTGGTCCGGCTGCGCGAGGCGGTCTACACCCCCAACAGAGACCGGACCACGACCGTGAAGATCGCCGTGCAGCAGCTCGGTGTTCTGCGGACCAACGGCACCCTGGCTCCACCGGTGGCGACCGAGACGGAGTACGAGTTCGGCCTGCGCAGCGCGGCGTTCGACGGCGGCGTCGACGGTGATCGCGCCGGCCTGTACATCATCAACCCGCCCAACGTGCTGCTGCTCAGCGACACCGCCCTCCGACAGTATTACCAGGACGAGACGATCTACTTCTGGAGCTCCGACCGCACCCGCCTGGTGCCTGACCAGCGGTACCGACCGCTGGCGGTGCCGGTCGAACGGCAGGTCAACGAGGTGGTGAAGTGGCTGGTCGGCGGCCCCTCCGACTGGTTGCGCCCGGGGGTCGTCGGGCTGCCGGACCGCACCGAGCTGATCAACAACGCCACCGGCGGGAACGGTCGGTGGGAGGTCAACCTGGACATGTCCGGTGACGACCAGGACGGGATCGATCAGTTGATCACGCAGATCGCCTGGTCGTTGGGCGACCTTACCGGTCAGCTGGAGTTGAAGATCCGCAACAACGCGCAGCCCGTGGTGGACCTGGGCGAGCGACGAGACTCCCGGGTGCTCTATCCGTATGCCGCCGGCCCGCAGCGGTTCGGCGTGTACGACGGCGCGATCCACCCACTCGACTTCGACGGCGAGCCCAGCGGCAGCGTGCCGTTGACACCCGAGGCCAACCGTAACGTCGTCTCCGCCAGCCTCGGGCTGGCCAAGGACCGCCGGATCCTCGCCGCGATGGTGGTCACCGGCAGCGGCAAGAACCGGTACCGACTCGCGGTGGGCACGGGCGCCGACCCGGTCTCCGTGCTCAGCCGCAGCGGCGGCGCCGGGTACTCCTCGATCAGCCGACCGGTCTGGCTGCGTACGGTCGACAACCGCCCCAGCCGCGGCCTGGTGGTGGCCGACGGGCAGCTCTACCGGTTCGACGAGGCGGCACGGATGTATCCGGTGCCGCTCAACCTGCCCTCCGCCGCGGTCACCGCGGTGGCCGCCGCGTTGGACGGCCAGCGGGTGGCGCTGATCGCCGGCGGCCGTCTCTACGTCGCCGCGGTCAACCTCGACGGCGGCGGGGTCTCCATCGGCCCGCCCCGAGAGTTGGTCACCTCGCTGACCAACCCGACGGCGGTCGACTGGGGCAGGGAGGACCAGCTCGTGGTGGCGGGGTCGGTCGGCCAGCCGGCGATCTACGAGATCAGTGTCGACGGCGCCCTGGAGACGCCGCTGCGGACCGACCTCGGCGCCAAGGTCACCCACCTGACGGCGTACCCGACCAACCGCGGCGTGCGGGCGGCCAGCGGGGCCTACATGTACGAGGCGAACGGGGTGGCCTACCGCAGCAGCCCGTTCGAACGGATCGAGCCCGGCCGGGTACGCGACATCGCCCCGGTGCCGACCGGCGTCCGGCCAAGCAACCCGTCGGCGCCGTTCTTCCTCTACTGACACGGTGAGCGGGCTCTGGGCGGACCTCGCCGACCTGGTGCTGCCCGCAGACTGCGCCGGTTGTCGGGAGCGCCGACCCGGCCTGCGGCACGGGGTCTGCCCAGCCTGTGTCATGGCGCTGGATGCATTGCGCCCACGGGCGGTCCGCCCCACCCCCGCCCCGCCGGGCCTGCCGTCCTGCGTCGCCCTCGGCCCGTACGCGGGTCCGCTGCGCGAGGCCCTGCTGGCGTACAAGGAACACGGCCGACACGGGCTTGCTCGCCCGCTCGGCGCGCTGCTCGCCGAGGTCGTCGCGGCGGCCGTCGGTGGGGCCCGCCCGGTGGCGTTGGTTCCGGTCCCGGACACCGCGGCGGCGGCCCGGTCCCGTTACGGGGACCACCTCGACCGGCTTGCCCGGCACTGCGCGGCCCGGCTCAACCGGAGCGGTTGGGCGGTGCGGGTGCACCGTCCGCTGCGGGCGTCGCCCCGGCCCGACTCGGTCACCCTGGACAGCGCCGGACGCGCGGCGGCGGCCGAGGCGGCCTTCCAGCCCCGCTCGAGCGGGCCGGGCCGGGGTCGTGCCGGGGGCGCGGCGCCGGTCGTGGTGCTGCTCGACGACATCGTCACCACCGGCGTGACCCTCGCGGCCGCGAGCCGGGTGCTGACCGCGACAGGGTGGGCACCGAGTGTTGCGGCGGTGCTCGCGGCGACCGAGAAAAGACACCAGTCGTAACCGACCGTGTTTCCGTTTCACCCGTTGGTGTATGAGCTGCGAAAAATCCTTGGCCGTCTCGGCAACATGGGGTGACTGCCGGGCGAACAGGAGTTAGCGTTTCGCTGTCGGGGGTAGGAGGTCGTTCCAACCGCCCCTGGCGGTGAGAGGAGGGCGTAGCCGTACCAACCGGTCGACGCCAGCGGGTCTCCCCACGGCGCGCGGCCGGGTAACCGGATCGAAGACCGTCCGAACAAGGGAGGTCACGTGGACATCGTGGTCAAGGGCCGAAACGTCGAAGTGCCGGACCATTACCGGGTACACGTAGCCGAGAAACTCGCGAAGATCGAACGCTACGACCACAAACTTATTCGCGTCGATGTCGAGCTGTTTCACGAGCGCAATCCGCGCCAGGCCGACCACTGCCAGCGGGTGGAGATCACCTGCGTTTCCCGGGGCCCGGTGATTCGGGCCGAAGCCTGCACGAACGACTTCTACAGCGCGCTCGACGCGGCCATCGCGAAGCTCGACACCCGGCTGCGCCGCGCGGCCGACCGCCGCCGCGTACACCGGGGCCGCCACGCGCCGATCTCCGTCGCCGAGGCCACAGCGGGCCTTCCGGTCGCGGACCTGGTGCCCAACGCGCTGAGCGCGCCCAGCGACGGCGCCCGCGCCGGCACCGCGGTCGCGGAGCGGGTCGAAGAGGAGCACGACGACCAGCCGTGGCACATCGCCCGGGAGAAGGTCCACCCGGCCGAGCCGATGACCATCGACGACGCGCTGTTCGAGATGGAACTGGTCGGCCACGACTTCTACCTTTTCCAGGACAAGGAGTCCGGCCGCCCCAGCGTCGTCTACCGGCGCCACGCGTACGACTACGGCATCATCTCCCTCGCCACCTGACCGGTAGCCGATCCGCGCCGATCATGGAGTTGTGGTGGGGAAACGCCCACCACAACTCCACGATCTGTCAGCGGAGGTCGGCGGGGAGCAGCGCGAAGGTCAGGTCGTCCAGGCGGGCGCCGGCCAACCCGGGCAGCCGGCCGCGCTGAACGGACTCGCGCCGAAAACCGACCCGCTCCAGCACCCGGTGCGACGCGGTGTTGTCCGGTACCGTGCCGGCCGAGAGCCGGGCGATACCGGCCGAGCCGAACGCCCAGCCCGCGAGCAACCGGACCGCCCGCGTCGCGTACCCCCGGCCGCGCCAGTCCGGCAGCAACGCGTAGCCGACCGACGCCTCACCGGCGGCCACGTCGGTGTACGACAAGCCGCAACTGCCCGCCGGCTCGCCGCTGGCCACGTCCGTGATCATCAGCCGGGCGATCTCGCCGGTCAGCCAGCCGCTCTGCGCGAGACGACAACGTCGCTCCATCGCCTCGTGCGTCGGCGGCACCGGCGGCGCCTGGTTCGCCACCACCTCGGGTCGGCTGTGCAGCCGGTACATCAGCGCCGCGTCGTCCGGCGCGAGTGGCCGCAGCGCCACCACCTCGTCGGTGAGCACCCCGCCGGGCAGGTCGGGCAGCAGCCGGGCGGCCGGGCCGGGCGGATCACCGGCGACGCGTACCCAGGCCAGCAGGTCGTGCCGGCCCGCGTCGCGGGAAGCGCCTGCCGAACGGCGCAAACCCTCGTAGCGGAAGCCGGCGGCCAGCGCGACCCGCTGGCTCGGGCCGTTCTCCGGCTCGGTGAGCAGCTCCAGTCGGGCCGCCCCGGCGGCGAACGCGTGCTCGCTCAGCGCGCGGGTCGCCGCGGTGGCCAGCCCGCGACCGCGCGCCGCCGGTCGCATCCAGTAGCCGATCTCCAGCTGACCCCGGGCGGGCACCGGGTTGTTCAACCCCACCGCGCCGAGCAGACGATCGGTCGCGGGGTCCGCGACGGCGTACGCCGTGCCGCCGCCGGTCCAGGCCGCCGGGGCGCCGACGTCGATCCACCAGCGGGCGTCGGTCTCGGTGTACGGCGTCGGCAGGTTCGACACGAACCGTTGACTCAGCGGGTCCGCGCAGCCGTCCACCACGTTGGCGCTGTCCTGCGCGCGAAACGGGCGCAGCCGCACCCCGTGCGCCTCGACGACCGGCCGCAGCTTCATCCCAGATCCTTCGCGAGAAGCGCCCCGACCCACACGTCCACCCGCTCGCCCCGGTGCTGCACGCCGCCCCGGGCGATCCCCTCGACCAGGAAGCCCGCCTTCTCCGCCGCCCGGCGGGAGGAGGTGTTGCCCACGTTCGCCTTCCACTCGATCCGCGCCAGGCCCAACGTGCTGAAGCCCCAGGCGCTGAGCGCGACCAGCGCGGCGGGCAGGTAGCCCCGGCCCCGGGCCGCCGGCGCGGTCATGAAGCCGGCGTCGGCCACCAGCGGGTCGGCGGGGGAGAGCCGCAGGTCGAGCGTGCCCGCGTACCGGTCGTCGGAGTCGGCGATCACGAAGCAGGCGGCGTCCCCCCGAGCCCAGGCGTCCCGGCCGTAAGCCTGGTAGCCCTGCGCGTCGGCGCGCTCGTACGGGTCCGGCACTGTCGTCCAGCGGATGCTCTCCGGGTCCCGGCAGGTCTGCACCACGGCGTCCAGGTCCTTCTCCTCCATGGGCCGCAGACGCAGCTCGCCGGCCCCGGTCTCGGCGAACAGAACGGGTTGCGGGCGGCCGAAGACGGCGGCCCGCCGGGCGGCGAGGGTGCCCGGTCCGGCCGGCCCGGTCGACCCGACGGCCGGTACCTCGCCGGGCAGCAGCGAGCCGATCCAGCCGTCCGCGTTGCCGGGCAGCGCCGGATGGGCCAGCCGCAACCTGCCGTCGATCCGGAAACCGGCCCGGAGTGCCACCAGCCGGGAGGCGTGGTTGCCCACCTCGGCCTGCCAGATGAGCCGGCGGAGCCCGAGGGTGTCGAAGGACCAGCGGGCCACCGCCCGGGTGGCCCGGACCATCACGCCCCGACCACGCGCCCAGGGTGCCGTCCAGTAGCCGATCTCACCGGTGCCGTCCTTGTCGATCGAGATCAGCCCGCTGGAACCCAGCAGCTCCCCGGTGTCCGGGTCGCAGACCGCGAACGGTGCCCCGGTGCCCTCGGCCCAGGCCTTCCGGCTCATCTCGGTGACAAATCCGTGCGCGTGTTCCGGCCGGTACGGGCGCGGTACGGTGGTCCAACGCTGAATGTCCGGGTCCTGGCAGGCTCGGTGCACGGCCTCGGCATCCGTCTCTCGCCAGGGCCGCAGCAGCACGCCGTCCTCGATGATCTCCACGAGCTCCACTCGTGCATCCTGCCGTAGCGTTCGCCGACGGCGTAACCGGATAACGTTTGGGGCGTGTGCAGGACGCGAGTTATGTCGGGTTCGGCGGGGTCGAGCACCGCCACCAGTGACCATCGCGCCGATGGAGCGCCTACGATGGTTCGAGACTGTCTAGGGGAGCGTTGATCCGTGTCGATTCTGGAAAAGGTCCTTAACGCGGGCGAGGGCCGCATGGTGCGCCGCCTCAAGGCGATCGCCAATGCCGTCAGCTCGATCGAGGACGACTACGTCAACCTCACCGACGAGGAACTGGCCGGCATGACCGAACAGTTCCGGGAGCGGCTCGACGAGGGTGAGACGCTCGACGACCTGCTGCCGGAGGCGTTCGCGGTGGCCCGCGAGGCGGCCGCCAGGGTGCTCGGCCAGCGCCCGTACGACGTCCAGGTGATGGGCGGCGCGGCGCTGCACTTCGGCAACATCGCCGAGATGAAGACCGGTGAGGGCAAGACGCTGACCTCGGTCATGGCCGTCTACCTCAACGCGCTCTCCGGCAAGGGCGTCCACGTGATCACGGTCAACGACTACCTCGCCCAGCGTGACGCGGCGTGGATGGGCCGGGTGCACGAGTTCCTCGGGCTGACCGTCGGCGTGGTGCTGCCCAACCGGCCGGCAAGTGAGCACAAGGCCGCCTACGAGTGCGACATCACCTACGGCACCAACAACGAGTTCGGCTTCGACTACCTGCGCGACAACATGGCCTGGTCGAAGGAAGAGCTGGTGCAGCGCGGGCACAACTTCGCGGTGGTCGACGAGGTCGACTCCATCCTGATCGACGAGGCCCGCACCCCGTTGATCATCTCCGGCCCGGCCGAGCACTCCGCCCGCTGGTACGGCGAGTTCGCCGGCGTGGTGGCCCGGCTCCAGCCCGGCACCGACGGCGAGGGCGACTACGAGGTCGACCACTCCAAGCGCACCATCGCGGTGACCGAGCGGGGTGTCGCCAAGGTCGAGGACCGGCTCGGCATCGACAACCTGTACGAGTCGGTGAACACCCCGCTGGTCGGCTACCTCAACAACGCCATCAAGGCCAAGGAGCTCTACAAGCGCGACAAGGACTACATCGTCAGCGACGGTGAGGTCCTGATCGTCGACGAGTTCACCGGTCGCATCCTGCACGGCCGTCGCTACAACGAGGGCATGCACCAGGCGATCGAGGCCAAGGAGGGGGTGGAGATCAAGCAGGAGAACCAGACCCTGGCCACCATCACCCTCCAGAACTACTTCCGCCTCTACGAGAAGCTGTCCGGGATGACCGGTACGGCGCAGACCGAGGCGAGTGAGTTCAACAAGGTCTACAAGGTCGGCGTCGTGACCATTCCGACCCACCGCCCGATGGTTCGCGAGGACCGGCCGGACGTCATCTACAAGACGGAAAAGGCCAAGTTCAACGCCGTCATCGAGGACATCGCCGAGCGGCACCAGATGGGTCAGCCGGTGCTGGTGGGCACCGTCTCGGTGGAAAACTCCGAGATCCTCTCCCAGCTGCTGCGCCGCCGTGGCATCCCGCACAACGTGCTGAACGCCAAGTTCCACGCCCGGGAGGCCGAGATCGTCGCCCAGGCCGGGCGTAAGGGCGCGGTCACCGTCGCGACCAACATGGCCGGCCGCGGCACCGACATCTTGCTCGGTGGCAACGCCGAGTTCCTCGCCGCGAACGAGCTGCGCCAGCGCGGCCTCGACCCGCTGGAGAACGAGGAAGAGTACGCCAAGGCGATGGAGGAGGTCCTTCCCACCTGGAAGCAGGCCTGCGACGCCGAGGCGGAAGAGGTCTCGGCCGCCGGCGGCCTCTACGTGCTCGGCACCGAGCGGCACGAGTCCCGGCGGATCGACAACCAGCTGCGTGGTCGCGCCGGCCGGCAGGGCGACCCGGGCGAGTCCCGTTTCTACCTGTCCCTTCAGGACGAGCTGATGCGGCGCTTCCGGGCTGGAGCGGTCGAGGCGGTGATGGAGCGCTTCAACATCCCGGAGGACGTGCCCATCGAGTCGAAGATGGTCACCCGGCAGATCAAGAGCGCCCAGGCCCAGATCGAGGGCCAGAACGCCGAGATCCGCAAGAACGTGCTCAAGTACGACGAGGTGCTCAACAAGCAGCGCCAGGTCGTCTACGCCGAGCGGCTCCGGGTGCTCAACGGCGAAGACCTCTCCGACCAGGTCCGCAACATGATCGACGACACCGTCGAGGCGTACGTGCGGGGCGCCACCTCCGACGGCTACGGCGAAGACTGGGACCTTGAGCAGCTCTGGTCCAGCCTCAAGCAGCTCTACCCGGTCGGCGTCACGATCGAGGAGCTGGAAGAGGAGGCCGGCGGTTCCCGGGCCGGCATGGACGCCGACTTCCTGGTCGCCCGCCTCAAGGAGGACGCCAACGCCGCGTACGACCGGCGTGAAGAGCAGCTCGGCACCGAGGGGGTGCGCCAGCTCGAGCGGATGGTGCTGCTTCAGGTCATCGACCGCAAGTGGCGCGAGCACCTCTACGAGATGGACTACCTCCAAGAGGGCATCAACCTCCGGGCGTACGCCCAGCGCGACCCGGTGGTGGAATACCAGCGCGAGGGCTTCGACATGTTCGCCACCATGATGGACGGCATCAAGGAGGAGACAGTCGGTTTCCTCTACAACGTCGACGTCCAGGTGACCGAACCGGAGCCGGAGGAGGGGGCCGACGAGGTCACCCTGCTCGACAAGCCGGTGGAGATCCGGGCCAAGGGCCTCAACCAGGCACCGCGGCGGCAGGGCCTGCAATACTCCGCGCCGACCATCGACGGCGAGGCCAGCCCGGGCGCGGTCGCCGTGGAGCAGGCCGAGCAGCAGGCTCCGGCGCTCGGTGTGGGCCGCCCGGCTCCGGGTGCTCCGGCGGCACCGGGGCGGAGCGCACCGTCCGCGCCGCAGCGGCCGGCATCCGGGCTGCGTGGCCCGGCAGTTCCGTCGGCCGCCGCCCGTCGGCCGGCACCGAACCAGGCGGAGGCGAGCAACGGCCCGTCCCGCAACGCGCCGTGCCCGTGTGGCTCGGGCCGCAAGTACAAGCGCTGCCACGGCGCGCCCAACGGCGGCAACTGACCAACAGCAGCTGCACCGACAGCGTCTGACCGACGGGTCCCGGCCGACCAGGCCGGGGCCCGTCGGTGTCTCTGGGCCTCGCCGACCTCCGGGTCAGGTGCGGTCAGAGCACGTGTAGGGCAACGCAGAGCCAGCGGCCCCGGCGATGTTCGAGGCGCAGCGCCATCGCCCAACTTCGGCCGCCCGCCCCGGTCAGGACGGCTGCCGCCTCCACCGCGGCGTCCCGGGGCTCGCAGACTCGCAGGCGGAGCAGCCGAACCAGTGGCCGGCCGCTGCGGCGTCGGGATGCCCCGGCCCGCCCGGATGCGCGGGCGAGTTCGGTCAGCAGGTCGCCCGCTCGGGCCGGGTCGAGCAGCGCTCGCACCTGGGCCGGCGAGCGGTAGCCGTTGACCACCTCAAGGCAGGTGCCGACGAAGCGGTGCGCGGCTCGGGTGGCTTCCGGTGCGGTCGACGTCGGCAACGACGCGACCGGGTGGGTGGTGGTGGACCGGCTGGGCACCGGGCGCAGGGCTGCTCGCCGCTCCGGCGGCCGGACCGGGTTGGGCCGGGTGGAGGCGAACAGGTCGAGGGCGAGTTGACCGTCGGTCATCGGGGGCCAGCACGACCCCTCGGCCTCGTCAACGTACGGCGGGTCGAAGGGCGGGACGGGGCGCAACCGCACGGGTGGTCGGGAAGGACCGGGTCGCGCTCCGCTCATCGTGGCCCCCTTGATCTTGCGTTTGCTTTCGTTTGCCTTCGACAAGCTCGATTCTGAGCGACAGAACGGCCACGGTCAATGCCCTCGTGGCCTCCGTTGCCGACGCGGCGCATGATCCACTCGGGTTCCTTGAAATCGCGTGGTCCCAGCGGCCCCGACAACCCGACTTCCGTAAAGCCGAGTGGATCATCCCCCGGGCGGACGGGCGGACGGGCGGACGGGCGGACGGGCGGACGGGCGGACGGGCGGACGG
>NZ_QGSY01000255.1 GCF_003857035.1 Micromonospora arida | reverse complement strand
GGCGGGATCGGGGATGGACACAGGACGGCGGGCGTCCCGAGGGACGCCCGCCGTTTTTCGTTCTCGTCAGTTCTGTGCGGCCGCGTCGCTGGGGGTGAGGCGGTCCGGGGTGGCGTCCAGGCCGGAGATCCAACCGGTGACGTCGCGGGCCACGTCCTGAGCGGTCAGACCCAGGTCGGCGAGGATCTGCGCGCGGGTGCCGTGCGGGTGCCAGTCGGCCGGCACACCCAGGTCCTTGAGCGGCACCCGGACGTCGGCGTCGCGCATCGCCTGGGCGAGCGCGTCGCCCACCCCGCCGACCCGGACGCCGTCCTCGACGCTGACCACGAGCCGGTGGCGGGCGGCCAGGTCGACCAGCTCCGCCGGGACCGGACGCACCCAGCGGGGGTCGACGACGGTGACCCCGTAGCCCTGCTCGGCGACCCGGGCGGCCACCTCCATGCCCAACTGGCCGAAGGAGCCGACGGCGACGAGCAGCACGTCCGTACGGGCGGACTCGGCCAGCACGTCGACCGGGCCGACCCGGCGCAGCGCCGGTAGGTCCGCGGCGACCGCACCGGTCGGGAACCGCACCACGGTCGGGCCGTTGTCGACGGCCATCGCCTCGCGCAACTCCTCGCGCAGGGTGGCGGCGTCGCGGGGAGCGGCGATCCGCAGCCCCGGCACCACCCCGAAGACCGACATGTCCCAGATGCCGTAGTGGCTGGGCCCGTCCGGGCCGGTGATGCCCGCCCGGTCCAGCACGAAGGTCACCGGCAGCTTGTGCATCGCCACGTCCAGCAGGACCTGGTCGAAGGCGCGGTTGAGGAAGGTGGCGTAGACCGCCACCACCGGGTGCAGACCACCGAGCGCCAACCCGGCCGCCGAGGTGGCCGCGTGCTGCTCGGCGATGCCCACGTCGTACACCCGCTCGGGGTACTTGCGGGCGAGCTTGGCGATGCCGGTCGGCTCGGCCATGGCGGCGGTGATGCCCACCACGTCCGGGCGCTCGTCGGCGATGGCCAGCAGCTCGTCGGCGAAGACGTGCGTCCACTTCACCGACGGGGCGGCCAGCAGCGCGCCGGTCTCCACGTCGAAGGCGCTGCCGGGGCCGTGCAGGCAGTCCGCCTCGTCCTCCTCGGCGGGACGGTAGCCGTAGCCCTTGCGGGTGACCGCGTGCACGATGACCGGGCCGCCGAAGTTCTTGGCCGCGCGCAGCGCCGCCTCGACCGCCGTCACGTCGTGCCCGTCCACCGGGCCCACGTACTTGATGCCCAGGTCCTCGAACATGGCCTGCGGGGCGACCGCGTCCTTGATGCCCTTCTTGACCGCGTGCAGCACCTCGTACATCGGCTTGCCGACCAGCGGCGTGGAGCCGAGGGCGTCCTTGACGGTGTCGAGGACCTTCTCGTAGCCCGGGTTGAGCCGCAGCGAGGAGAGGTGGTCGGCCAGCCCGCCGATGGTCGGCGAGTAGGACCGGCCGTTGTCGTTGACCACGATCACGAGCGAGTTGCCGGCGGTGGCGATGTTGTTCAGCGCCTCCCAGCACATGCCGCCGGTCAGCGCGCCGTCACCGACCACGGCCACGACGCTGCGCGCCTCGCCCCGCAGGGCGTACGCCTTGGCGAGGCCATCGGCGTAGGAGAGCGCGGTGGAAGCGTGCGAGTTCTCGATGAGGTCGTGCTCGCTCTCCGCCTGGCTGGGGTAGCCGGAGAGGCCACCGCGCTGGCGGAGCTTGTCGAAGCCGGCCTGACGCCCGGTAAGGATCTTGTGTACGTACGCCTGGTGGCCGGTGTCGAACAGAAGCCGGTCCCGGGGTGAGTCGAAGACGCGATGCATGGCGAGCGTCAGCTCGACCACACCGAGGTTGGGCCCGACGTGCCCGCCGGTACGGGAGACCTTGGTGATCAGGAAGTCCCGGATCTCGGCGGCGAGGACGTCCAGTTCCTCGCCAGACATCCGCTTGACGTCCTGCGGACCGCGAACCGTCCCCAGCAGCCGGCCGTGGTTGGCCGTGTCCTCTTCAACACTCATGAACGGAGAGTCTATCGGCCCCCCGGTACTCCGCAGCCCGGCCCGAGCCCCACGCACCCGGGCCGGGCGGGGAGTGGGCAGCTGAGCCCCCGGTCAGGCGCTGCCACAGCCGACGCGGGGGTGTTCTACCGCGCGTCCGGCGGAAGCAGCAGCCCGACCTGCTCGACGTGCTGCGTCATCGGGAAGAGATCGAATCCGCGCAGCGCCGCCAGCCGCCAACCGAGGTCGGCGAAGGTACGCACGTCCCGGGCGAAGGCGGCCGGGTCACAGGCCACGTACGCGACCGCCCGCGGGCCGGCGGCGGCCAGCGCGCGGACCACCGGGGCGCCGGCCCCGGAGCGCGGCGGGTCGAGCACCACCACGTCGACCGGGCCGGTGATTCGTCGGCGGGCCAGCGCGGTCTCCACCCGGGCCGACACCACCTCGACGCTGGGCAGGTCGGCGAGGTTCTCCCGGGCGGCGGCGACACCCTGCGCCGCCGCTTCGACCAGGGTCACCCGGCCGGTCGCGCCGACCCGTGCGGCCAGCCCGGCGGCGAACAACCCAGCGCCGCCGTAGAGGTCCCAGGCGACCTCGCCCGGCTGCGGGTCCAGCAACTCCAACACGGCCGTCGAGAGGGCGTCTGCGGCGGCCGGGTGTACCTGCCAGAACGCGGACGCGGGCAGCGTCCAGTCCCGTCCGGCGGCGACCTCGCGGACCTCGGTCGGGCCGCTGACCGGGGCGGGCACCCCGTCGCGGATCTCCGTGACGGTGACGTCTCCGCCGGTGCTGGCGACGGTCTCCACCGCCTCGGCGGCCGGCCAGCGCGCACCGGTGGGGGTGAGCACCGGCAGCTGCTGGATGGCCGGGTGGGCGATCCGGCAGCGGTCGATCGGCACCACCTCGTGCGAGCGGTGCTTGAGCAGGCCGGCCCGGTCGGCGGCGTCGACCGCGTAACGGACCCGGGAGCGCCAGCCGAGCAGCCCACCGGGCAACGCCTCGACCCGGACGCCGAGCCGGTCCAGCTCGACGTCGGTCAGCCCACCGAGGCGCACCAGCTGCTCGCGGACCACTGCGGTCTTCCAGGCAAGCTGCGCGGCCGGTGCGACGTGCTGGAGGTCGCAGCCCCCGCAGGCACCCGGCTTCGCGTACGGGCAGGGCGGCTCGACCCGGTCCGGTGAGGGCTCCAGCACGGTCACCGCGTCGGCCCGGACGAACCCCCGGTGCACCTCGGTGACCTCGGCGACGACCCGTTCACCGGGCAGCGCGTGCCGGACGAAGACCACCTGCCCGTCCACCCGGGCGACACAGTGCCCGCCGGGGGCGACGGCGTCGACGGTCAGCTCGACCCGGTCGGTCTCGGCCAGCCCCCGCTCGAACGCCGATGAGGCCGACGCCGACGGCGTCCTGGGTGTCGCGGTCCGCGGACCGCCCGGCTCAGTCACGACTGTTCCCCATCGTTCCGCTGTTCTCGGGCCCGCCCTCGCCGGGCGGCGCGGCCACCGGCGGCGTGGCGACCAGTGGTGGCACGGCGCTGCGGGGCCCCCGCGCCGGTGTCCGGGACAGCGTGGCGTCCAGCCGGTCCAGGTTCTTGCTCGCTGTCGACGCGAGCTGCCACGGCACGCTGACCACCATCACACCCGGTTCGAAGAGCAGCCGGCCCTTGAGGCGCAGGGCGCTCTGGTTGTGCAGCAGGTTCTCCCACCAACGGCCGACCACGTACTCCGGGATGAACACGGTGACCACGTCCCGGGGCGACTTGCGGCGGGTGGAGGCGACGAAGTCCAGGATCGGGCGGGTGATCTCCCGGTACGGCGAGTCGATCACGGTGAGCGGGATCGCCATCTCCCGTCGCTCCCAGTCGGCCTGCAGGTCCCGGGTGTCCTTCTCGTCCACGTTGACGGTCACCGCGGTGAGCGTGTCCGGCCGGGTGGCGCGGGCGTAGGCGATGGCCCGCAGCGTCGGCTGGTGCACCTTGCTGACCAGCACGATCGCGTGGTTGCGGGCGGGCAGCACGGCCCGGCCCTCGTCCGGTGGGGTCAGCTCGACGGCGATCCGGTCGTAGTGCCGGCGGATCGCCAGCATCAGCACGTAGATCACCGCCATCGCCGCGATCGCGATCCACGCGCCGAGTAGGAACTTGGTGATCAGGACGATCACCAGCACCGCACCGGTCAGGCCCGCGCCGAACGTGTTGATCGCCCGGGAGCGGTGCATCCGGCGACGTGCCTCCGGGTCCCGCTCGGTGCGTAGGTGCCGGTTCCAGTGCCGGATCATGCCGACCTGGGAGACGGTGAACGAGACGAAGACGCCGACGATGTAGAGCTGGATCAGCTTCGTCACCTCGGCCTGGAAGCCCACGATCAGCACGATCGCGAAGAGCGCCAGGAAGGTGATGCCGTTGGAGAAGGCCAGCCGGTCGCCCCGGGTGTGGAACTGGCGGGGCAGGTAGCGGTCCTGGGCGAGGATCGAGCCGAGCACCGGGAAGCCGTTGAACGCGGTGTTCGCCGCGAGGAACAGGATCAGGGCGGTCACCCCGGCCAGCACGTAGAGCAGGATCGACCCGGAACCGAAGACCGTCTCGCCGAGTTGGGTGGTGACCGTCTTCTGCACGTACCCCTCGGGGCCGGAGACGATCTGGAGGTTCGGATCCTCGACGAACTGGAGGTGGGTGAGCCGGGCCAGCCAGATGATCCCGACCAGCATGCTCACCGAGATGGTGCCGAGCAGCAGCAGGGTGGTGGCGGCGTTGCGGCTCTTCGGCGCCTTGAACGCCGGCACCCCGTTGGAGATCGCCTCCACGCCGGTGAGCGCGGCGGCGCCCGAGCTGAACGTCCGCAGCAGCAGGAAGACCAGCGCGAAACCGGTCACGCTGTGCTCGGCCTGGATCACCAGGTCGGCGCTCGGTGCGCGAAGCTCGTCGCCCAGCACGAAGACCCGGAACAGCCCGGTGAGCAGCATCCCGAGCATCACGATCACGAAGCCGTAGGTGGGGATGGCGAACGCCGTGCCCGACTCGCGCAGCCCGCGCAGGTTGACCGCGGTGAGCAGGACCACCGCGCTCACCGCGATGAGGACCTTGTGGGTGGCCACGAACGGCACCACCGAGCCGAGGTTGGCCACCCCGGAGGAGACCGACACCGCCACCGTGAGCACGTAGTCGACCAGCAACGCGCTGGCCACCCCGACGCCGAACTTCGGCCCCAGGTTGACAGTGGCCACCTCGTAGTCGCCGCCGCCGGAGGGGTAGGCGTACACGTTCTGCCGGTAGCTCGCCACCACGGTGAGCATGACCACGACCACGGCCAGCGCGATCCACGGCGAGAAGAAGTACGCGGACGCACCGGCGATGGAGAGGGTCAGCAGGATCTCGTCGGGCGCGTACGCGACGCTGGACAGCGCGTCGGACGCGAACACGGGCAGCGCGATGCGCTTCGGCAGGAGGGTGTGCTGCAGCCGGTCGGACCGGAACGGTCGACCGAGGAGAAGCCGCTTCAGCAGCGAGGTGGGACTGGCCACGAACGCCAAGAGTACGACCACCACGGCGGGGGCGCGGGGGTGGGCGATCACGGCTGCTCGCGACGGCGGGGTACGGTCGGTCCCCGCTCGCGACCGGGACGTGGCAGGCTCGCACTCGAAGGCCACCGGCAGCGGAAGTGGTACGCACCTTGGGAGGGACAGCGTGCACGTCGTGATCATGGGATGTGGTCGGGTCGGGTCGACCCTCGCCCACAGCCTGGAGTCCCGAGGGCACTCGGTGGCGGTGATCGACCAGGACGCCGACGCCTTCCGCCGGCTCGGCCCCGACTTCGCCGGGATCACGGTGACCGGGGCCGGTTTCGACGGCGAGGTGCTCCGCCAGGCCGGCATCGAGCGCGCGGATGCCTTCGCGGCGGTGTCGAGCGGCGACAACTCCAACATCATCTCGGCCCGGTTGGCCCGCGAGACGTTCGGCGTGTCCCGGGTCGCCGCCCGCATCTACGACCAGCGCCGGGCGCAGGTCTACGAGCGGCTGGGCATCCCCACCGTGGCGACAGTGCGGTGGACGGCGGACCGGATGCTGCGACACCTGGTGCCGGAGGGCAACGTGGAGATCTTCCGCGACCCGACGAGCACGGTGTCGATCGTCGAGGTGCCCGTACACAAGGACTGGATCGGCCGACCGGTGCGGACGCTAGAGGACGCGACCGGGGCGCGGGTGGCCTACCTGATCCGCTTCGGCATCGGCACGCTGCCCACCGGCTCCACCGTCATGCAGGAGGGCGACCAGGTATTCATGCTGGTCAGCGATGACATCGTGGCGACGGTCACGTCGGTGGCGGCGACGCCGCCGGAAGGAGGGCACTGAGCCATGCGGGTCGCCATCGCGGGCGCGGGCAACGTGGGCCGCTCGATCGCCCAGGAGCTGATCGACAACGGCCACCAGGTGATGCTGATCGAGCGCCAACCCAAGATGCTGCGCCCGGACCGGGTGCCGGCCGCCGAGTGGGTGCTGGCCGACGCGTGCGAGCTGAGCAGCCTGGAGGAGGCCGACGTCGCCGGCTGCGACGTGGTGGTCGCGGCGACCGGCGACGACAAGACCAACCTGGTGCTGTCGCTGCTGGCCAAGACCGAGTTCGCGGTGCCCCGGGTGGTCGCCCGGGTCAACCGGGCCGAGAACGAGTGGTTGTTCACCGAGCAGTGGGGCGTGGACGTCGCGGTGAGCAAGCCGCGGGTGATGGCCGCGCTCGTCGAGGAGGCGGTCACCGTCGGCGACCTGGTCCGGCTGATGACCTTCCGGCAGGGCGAGGCGAACCTCGTCGAGATCACGCTGCCGCCGACCGCCCCCTACGTCGGCCAGCCGATCCACGCCGTGCCGCTGCCCCGCGACTCCGCCCTGGTGGCGATCCTGCGCGGCAAGCGGGTCCTGGTGCCCAGCCCGGACGACCCGATCGAGGCCGGCGACGAGCTGATCTTCGTCTGCACCGCCGAGGTGGAGGACGAGGTCCGCGCGGTGATCCTCGGGCCGGACAGCGTCGAACGGACCCGCAGCTCACGCTGACCCCGACGGGCGCGCTGAGCGATCCGGGTGGCCCGGCCTCGCTCAGGCGCTGGGCAGCGGGGCCGGCGGCGACTCCCGGGTGACCCGGCGCACCGTCCAGACCGTGATCAGCAACAGCAGCGCGTACGGCGGGTAGCCCAGCGCCAGCCGGGCCACACCCAGGGCGGTGTCCTGGTGAGCCAGGTAGAGCCCGGCCTGCACGCCCACCTTGGCCAGCCAGACCACGCCCCAGAGCACGGTCAGCTGGGTGAAGGTGCGCACCAGCTTCGGGTCGGACCGCCACTCCGAACGGCCCTTGGCCACCAACACCGACCAGATCCAGCCGACGAGGGGCTGCCGGATCACGGCCGAGATCAGCAGGGCGACGCCGTAGCCGATGCCGTAGAGGATGCCGGGAAGGTAGAAGTCACGCTCGTCACCGGTGCGCCACGCGATGGCCGCGCCGACGCCGACGCCGAAGAGCCCGTTGACGGCGTGCCGGATCGGCCGACGCTGAGCCAGCCGCAGCCCGGCGATCAGCACGGCGACCACGATCGACGCGATCACCGCCGGCCGCAGCTCGCCGATGATGTTGGCGACGACGAACACCACGACCGGGATGCTCGACTCGACCAGCCCACGCCAGCCGCCGAGCTGGTCGGCCATCTGCTCGGCGATTGTCGGCAGCGGCTCCTCGCCCTGAGGGTCGGTATCCGGCTGTGCCGCCCGGTCCTGTCCCGTCGTCATCGCCGGCCTTCCGTCCGCAGTGCCGTCACTTGGGCAAGTCCAGCTCGTAGTAGGGGTTGTAGATGACCTTGCGGTCGTCGCGCACGGCCACCCGGCCACGGGCGGTCAGATGCCGGCCCGGCTCGATCCCGGCGATGTGCCGGCGACCCAGCCAGACGAGGGTCACCACGTCACTGCCGTCGTACAGGTCGGCCTCAAGGGTCGGCAGATTGGTGCGCGGCGTGTAGACCACCGTGCGCAGCCGACCGGCGACCGAGACCAGCTGACCCCGGGAGCACTGCTGGGCGGGAATTCCGCCGCACTCGGCGCTCTCCCGACGCAGCTCCTGCGCGTCGATCTCGGCCTCGCTGGCGGTGAACCTCTGCAGGATGCGCCGCAGCGACACCCGGCCCTCGTCGGTCATCATGACCTCCGCGTCACCCTCTCCACGCTCGCCGTCCCCGGCCGGCCCCGGCGGCGCCGGAACCGTGCCGCCAGCGTACGCCGACGGGGCTGGTTCCGGCGGGCCGGTGCGCGCGGGTCAGACCTGCCGCGGCGCGGCGGCGGCGTCGCCCGCCTCGGCCTCGGCCTGCTCGGCGACCTCCCGGGGCAGCCGCAGCGGCAGCGGCTCGCGGACCGGCTTCGCCTCCTGCCCACGGTCGACCACCAGGCCGTCCAGGCACTCGACGAGCGGCCCGGCCATGGCCGGGTCGACGGCCACCGGACCCTGGAACACGCCCCGGACCATCCAGCGCGGCCCGTCGATTCCGACGAACCGCAGGTTCGTCGGGCCGTCCGGGGTATTCACCTGGGCGTGCAGCTCCGGGCCGTACTCGCCGGCGACCTCCTGCGCGCTCGCGCCGTCGCGGAGCAGCGACTGCCGGATCTCCTCGCGCACCTCGTCCCAGATCCCCTCGGACCGGGGGGCGGCGAAGACGCCCAACTGGAGCGCGTTGTCACCGTGCACCAGCACCACCTGCTGGACCACGCCCTGCGGGTCGGCCTGCACCCGCACCTCGACGTCGGCGATCGCCGGGATGTGCAGGCTGCCCAGGTCGAGTCGCTGCACGTCGTCGTAGCTCTCGGAGATGTCGTACGGGCCGCGCTCCAGCGTCGGCGTCGCATCGCCCTGGTCCGGGACCTGGGTGGCCCGCTCGTCACGGGTCTGCCGCTCCGCATCGGCCCGCTTTCGGGAGAAGATCACTGCGCCTGCCCTCCGCTGTTCACACTCACCCTGCCACCTCTTCCGTCTGCCCGCGGCCCGGCTCGCTCGGCCGCCGCTCGACCCGGTCCTGGCCCGTCGGCGACGGCACCAGCCCGGCGTGCCCACCGGTGGACCCGTGCCCACCGGTCCCGCGCCGGGACGCGGGCAGCTCGACCACCGGCTCGAACCGCGCCCGCGCGACCTGCTGGACCACGAGCTGCGCGATCCGATCGCCGCGGGAGATCTTCGCCGGCACATCCCGATCATGATTGATCAGGTTGACCAGGATCTCACCCCGGTAGCCGGCGTCGACCGTACCGGGCGCGTTGAGCACCGTCACGCCGAGCCTGGCCGCCAGACCGGAGCGGGGATGGACCAGGCCCACGTACCCCTCCGGCAGCGCGATGGCCACGCCGGTGGGCACCAGGGCACGGCCGCCGGGTGGCAGCTCCACGTCCGCGGCCGCCACCAGGTCGGCCCCGGCATCGCCGGGATGGGCGTACGTGGGCAACGGCAGCTCCGGGTCGAGCAGCTGCACGGGCACGGGTACGACGTCGGTCACGGGTCCCCTCTTCCGTCCGGTTCGCGGGGTGACCCTGCCATCCTGCCGGTTCGTCGACCTGCCGTGCGCCGTACCCTCGCAGGAGTGAGCATGTCGCCCTCCCCGTCCGCCGAACAGCCTCCGGTCGCCGCCCGCTCGGCATACAAAGAGCGGCTGAATCTGCCCTGGTGGCTGTGGCTGGCCGGGCTGGTGGCCGCCGCGTTGCTGGCCGTCGAGATCTGGATGGGCGCCTCCGGCGTCCGCGCCTGGCTGCCGTTCGCCGTGCTGGTGCCGCTCACCGCAGTCGGGCTGTGGTGGCTGGGCCGGATCCGGGTCGGGGTGGCCGACGCCGAGCTGCGGGTGGACGACGCCCGCCTGCCGGTCCGTTTCGTGGCCGACGTGGTGCCACTGGACGTGGCCGGCCGACGTGAGGTGCTCGGCGTCGGTGCGGACCCGCTCGCCTTCGTGGTGCAGCGACCCTGGATCGGCGGCGCCGTGCAGGTGATCCTCGACGATCCAGCGGATCCGACCCCGTTCTGGGTGGTGAGCACCCGCCACCCGGTCGAGCTGGCCGAGGCGGTGCTGACCGCGCGGGACGCCCTGGCGGCTACCCATCCGACTGCGGGCGAGCCGCCGGGCTGACCCGACGCCGAAGGGCCGCTCAGGTGCCGGTCGGTGGGCCCGGTAGGGCCGCCGGTGGCGCGGGCCGGGCGATGCCCCGCCGGCGCAGGTCCACTTGGAGTTGGTCGGCCATCTGCTGGGTGGCCCGGCGGTTGAGGAAGCTGGCCACCGCCGCTCCGGTCAGGAACGGCCCGAGCGTGGTGAGGTTGCGACCGAAGCGCCGCAGCAGCATGTCCCGCAACTCTTTGCGTGCGGCGGTGCCGAGCACCGCTCCCACTCCCACGCCGGGCACCATCGGGTTGACGCCGCGTTGAGTGGCCCAGGAGTGCACCAGCGCGACCGCCCGTTGGCTGCCGGCGGCCGGTAGTGCCACGCCGTGGATCTCGTGCAGCTCGCCGACCAGTTTCAGCTCCACCGCCACCACGGCCACGGTCTCGGCGGCGAGCAGCACCGGCGCGGAGAGCAGGGTCGGGGCCACCGTCCACTCGACAGCGGCGACGCCCCCACCGGCCGCGCCGACCGCCGCGGTGGTCCTCGACGCGTTGCGGATGAGCCGGTCGGCCAGGGCGGCGTCGTCCAGGCCGGGGAAGTGCTGGCGCAGCGTGTCCAGGTCCCGTACCGGCACGTGTGGGGCGATCTCGGTGACGGTGTCGACCATCCACCGCACGGCGGCGCGCGGCTTGAACAGGTCGGAGATTCCCCGGGCACGGGCCTGCCCGACCATCCGGGTCAGGAGTTGACGGCGTCGGGCCGGCGCGATGTCGTCCGCGGTCAACGCCGCGACGGTGGCACCGAGGTCGTCCGTGCCACGGGTGGCACCGAGGCCGTCCGTGCCGCCATCGGTGGTGCCGCCTCGATCGCTCATCGGACCTCCCGGTGCTGTGGCTACCCGCTACGAGTCAAGCAGGTACCCACCGCTGCCGCATGCCTACACCGGCAGCGGCGACCTCGTTCAGGAGGCCGCCGCCGGTGTTGTTGTGGCTGTCAGACGCACTCGCGGCAGATCAGCTCGCCGTTACGCTCGACCGCCAGCTGGCTACGGTGGTGGACCAGGAAGCAGCGGGCGCACCGGAACTCGTCCTGCTGCATCGGAAGCACCTTGACCGTGAGCTCCTCGTCGGCCAGATCGGCACCGGGCAGCTCGAAGCTCTCGGCCACCTCGGCCTCGTCGACGTCCACCGCGCCCGACTGTGAGTCGACGCGCCGTGCCTTGAGCTCTTCCAGGCTGTCCTCGCCGAGGTCGACCTCGTCGCGACGCGGGGCGTCGTAGTCGGTGGCCATCGGTTTCACTCTCCCATATCGATGTTGTCGCTTCCGGTTGTAACGCCGGACGACGCTGTTTCGGTTCCGTTGGCCGGCCACCACTTGTGTCGGGCACCCGACCCGAGGACCGAACGGGTCGAGCTCGCCGGGGCGACTCCCCTGCGAGCGCGGAACCTTACCCCCCCTTGGGCGAGGCATGTATACCGCCCTTGCGGCTGAGATGTACGCCCCCGCACGCGAAGTTGTTCCCAATGTGATTCAGGCGACACGAAGATAGGGGTAGTAGTACCCGGTTCACGGTCGGCGCGCCGGCATGTCGGGCTGTTTCCACGCGACGGCCGGACAACCGTTAACCTCAGCGGCGTATTCGACGGCCGGCGGCCTGAGCGATCGTTCCCGGCCGCCACCACCCACTGAGGTCCGGGGAGTGCCCTGATGAGTTTTGCGCGCGTGCGAGCACTCGTCGTCGTCGGCCTGCTGGCGATCATCGCCCTGGTCTTCGTCGTCGTGGCCGTGGTCCGCGACAGCCAGGGCAACGTGGGCACCGCGGCGGGTTGCCCCGAGGGCTGGCCGTTGGCGGATCTGACCCTGCGCGAGCGCAAAGACGTCAAGATCAACGTGTTCAATGCCACGGATCAGCCCGGCCTCGCCCACACCGTCGCCGACGAGTTCAGCAACCGACAGTTCCAGGTCAAGAAGACCGGGAACGAGAAGAAGGTCAACAGCGTCGCGTTGCTGCGGTACGGCCCGAAGGGCGTCGGGTCCGCGCACCTGCTCCAGGCGTACTTCCTCAACAACGCCACCCCTGGCTACGACCCGAAGCGCACCGACGACACCGTGGACGTGGTGCTGGGCAACAACTTCCAGCAGCTCGCCACCACGACCGAGGTCAACCAGTCGCTCGGCGACTCGGGTCCGCCGGAGGCTCCCAAGGGCTCCTGCCCGTCCCCACCCGCCAAGTGACGGCGTAACCGGCCCACCGCAGCACCAGGTCGGCGACCGGCACCGACCTGGCCCGCCGACCAGAGGCAGCCGCTCAAGGGCCGGAGCCGGCCGCTCAGAGGCTCGAACCACCCGCCCAGAAGGCCGGAGACGACCGCTCAAAGCCGGCGGCCTGGTCCGCCGGTCAGGGACCGCCGGCGGCGTCCAGCGCGGCCAGCCGGTCGTGCAGCGGCGCGAAGAGCGCGGGCGGGGCCGCGACCACCAGATCCGGCCCTGGCGGCCGACCGGCCAGGCCGGCGACCCGAACCCCCGCCTCGGCGGCCACCAGCCCGCCAGCCGCCAGATCCCAGGCCGCAAGGCCCTTCTCGAAGTACGCGTCGAGCCGCCCCTCGGCGACCAGGCAGAGGTCCAGCGCCGCGGCGCCGAGCCGGCGGATGTCCCGTACGTGTGCGATCAGCCCGGCCACCACCTGCGCCTGGTGCGCCCGACGGCCGGCGTCGTAGCCGAAGCCGGTGCCGACCAGCGCCTGCCCCAGATCGACCTCGCCGGAGCAACGCAGCCGGACACCGTCGCGCCAGGCCCCACCGCCGGCTGTGGCGGTCCATTGCTCGCCGGTGCTCACGTTGCGCACCACGCCGGCAACCACCACCCCGTCCACCTCGGCGGCCAGCGAGACCGCGGAGTGCGGCAGCCCGTACAGGTAGTTCACCGTGCCGTCGATCGGGTCGACGATCCAGCGCACACCGCTGCGCGTCGCGCCGGGAGCTCCCTCGCCGTACTCCTCACCCAGCACCGAGTCGTCCGGGCGCAGCGCGGCCAACGCGTCGAGGATCTGCCGCTCCACCGCCCGGTCGGCGGCGGTGACCACGTCGGTGACGGTGCTCTTGGTGGCGGCGACGACGACCCCCTCGGCGCGCATCCGGTACGCGGTGTCCGCCGCGTCCCGAGCCACCTCCACAGCGATGGTCAGCAGCTCCGACGGTGTCGTGGCCGAGTTGGTCATGATTCGCCTCTTTCCGCACTCCGGGTGCATGGGGTGGGTGAAACGTCCGACCCCGGCTTCCGAAGATCATCGTTCCCGACGCCGCACGACGGCACCAGACCGGGATCTTCCGGCACCTGGAATCCGCTACGAGGTGAGCGCACCCGCACGCCCTCGCAGCTTGAGCGGCCGACCTCCGCCAATATGCCCCTTTCGGTTGGTAATGTCGGTTAAGTGCTTACCGCCCCGTCCATGCTCGGCTCACAACCGTTGCCCAACCGCGACCTGGTGGAGACGCCACCGGCCGGACCGACAGCGACCTCGGTGATCCACACGCGCACCCTCGCAACCGCGAGGTTGACCTCGTACTGCCTGCTCAAACGGCAGTTTGGACACGATCTGCGCGCCACCGGGCTCGACGACGGAAGCCCTTCGCCGGCCGCGCGGCTATCATTACCGCGAAGCCCATATCTCCACCCCACCGACGGTCCCCACCGGCGGTACGCGGTGCGGAGCAGGATGATCGCCGCAGACGGCGTTACAATTCACCCCTGCCCACGCGGCACGGACCGCCGAAGACCGGCCGGACCGTGACACGAGGGTCCCTCAACCACATCGCCCGGCACGGTAACCCTCGCTGCGCTGGACGAACCCGCCGTGCCCGCTCTTCGCCTCCGGAAGGTCATTCGTGACAGAACCCCGCCAGCCCGGCGCCGACGTTCGCTCGCTCACCGACACCCTGATCGCCCACGCGCAGAGCGCCGGTAATCAGCTCACGTCGGCTCAGCTCGCGCGCACCGTCGAGTCCGCCGAGGTGACTCCGGCCCAGGCCAAGAAGATCCTGCGGGCGCTCTCCGAGGCGGGAGTGACCGTCGTGGTGGACGGCTCGGCGAGCACCCGGCGCCGCGTCGCCGCGGCCCGCTCGACCACGCCAGCGTCCCGGGCGACCACCGCCAAGACCACCAAGAAGGCCGCCGCGCCGGCACCGAAGCAGGCGCCTGCCGGCGACGACGCCCCGGCGACGTCGGCCCCGCGCAAGGTGGCCGCCCGCAAGGCGACCGGCACCGCCGCCGAGGCCGCCACGGCGACGCCAGCGAAGGCGACCAAGTCGACCCGAGCCACCAAGGCGACAGTGGCTGCGGCAGCCGGAGCCAAGCCGACCAAGGCTGGCGGCAAGGCCAAGGGCGAGGGCGCCGAGGGCGAGATCGACCCGGAGGAGCTGGCCGCCGCGATCGAGGACGTGGTGGTCGAGGAGCCGGCCGAGCTGGCCCAGGCCGCCGAGACCGACGCCGCCGCCTCCGCGACCGACAACGACTTCGAGTGGGACGACGAGGAGTCCGAGGCCCTCAAGCAGGCGCGACGCGACGCCGAGCTGACCGCCTCCGCCGACTCCGTCCGGGCGTACCTGAAGCAGATCGGCAAGGTTCCGCTGCTCAACGCCGAGCAGGAGGTGGAGCTGGCCAAGCGGATCGAGGCCGGGCTCTACGCCGCCGAGCGGCTGCGGGCTGCCGACGAGGGCGAGGAGAAGCTCGTCCGGGAGATGGTCCGTGACCTGGGCTGGATCTCCCGCGACGGCGAGCGGGCCAAGAACCACCTCCTGGAGGCGAACCTCCGACTGGTGGTGTCGCTGGCCAAGCGCTACACGGGCCGAGGCATGGCCTTCCTCGACCTGATCCAGGAGGGCAACCTCGGTCTGATCCGGGCCGTGGAGAAGTTCGACTACACCAAGGGCTACAAGTTCTCCACGTACGCCACCTGGTGGATCCGACAGGCCATCACCCGCGCCATGGCCGACCAGGCCCGCACCATCCGCATCCCGGTGCACATGGTCGAGGTCATCAACAAGCTCGGCCGCATACAGCGTGAGCTGCTCCAGGACCTGGGCCGCGAGCCCACTCCGGAGGAGCTGGCCAAGGAGATGGACATCACACCCGAGAAGGTGCTGGAGATCCAGCAGTACGCTCGGGAGCCCATCTCACTGGACCAGACCATCGGCGACGAGGGCGACAGCCAGCTCGGCGACTTCATCGAGGACTCCGAGGCCGTGGTCGCGGTCGACGCGGTCTCGTTCTCGCTCCTGCAGGACCAGCTCCAGCAGGTGCTGCAGACGCTCTCCGAGCGTGAGGCGGGTGTGGTACGCCTGCGCTTCGGCCTGACCGACGGCCAACCGCGGACGCTCGACGAGATCGGCCAGGTCTACGGGGTGACCCGGGAGCGGATCCGGCAGATCGAGTCCAAGACGATGTCCAAGCTGCGTCACCCGTCCCGGTCGCAGGTCCTCCGGGACTACCTGGACTGAGCGGGTTTCGTCAACCGAACGTGTCGTTTTGACCACCTGGTGTGCAACACCAGATGGTGATCGTGCGGATGCACGAATGTGATCGTTGACGTGGCACCCTGGGTGCACGGCACACTGTCCCTTCCAGGTGTGACCTCGGTCCCCCGCGGGCACACAGGGAAGGCAGTGCCTAGTAAGGGTGTTGCACGATAGGTGAGCAACGACCGAAGAGATTGTTCATCGGTGACGACCAGAGGAGGAAGGCGATGACCCCGACCCTCACGCCGCCGCCCGAGACGGTGGCGCCCCCAGCCGCCGATGAACGGTGCGACCGCTGCAATGCTGCCGGGAAGCTCCGGATCACTCTGGCGGGTGGGAGCGAGCTGGTGTTCTGCGGGCACCACGCGAACAAGTACGCGGAGGATCTCGTGAAGATCACCGAGCGGTTCGCAACGGAGCCCGATTTCAGCTGGCGTGGCGCCGATCTGATGGCGAACTAAATCCGCAAACCGACATAGCTGACCGGAGGCACCCCGAGGGTGCCTCCGGTCAGCTTTTTCTGTCCGCCCCGCGCCCCGCGCCCCGCGCCCCGCGC
>NZ_QGSY01000261.1 GCF_003857035.1 Micromonospora arida | reverse complement strand
GAGTTCGTCGGCAGCGTCAGATGTGTATAAGGGACAGCCCCAAGACAATCGGAGTAGTCGTATGCCCCCGACATCGACAGTCGACCGACCCAGCAACGTCTCCGAAGCCCTGGCCCGAGGCCGTCTCGGCATCCCCTCGGTGATCTTCTTCGTTCTCTCCGCCGCCGCGCCGCTGACTGTGGTGGCCGGTGTCGTCACCACCGGGTACGGCGTCATCGGGGTGACCGGCATCCCGCTGGCCTTCCTGCTGATCGCCGCGGTGCTCGCGCTCTTCTCGGTGGGCTACGTGGCGATGTCCCGCCGGGTGGAGAACGCCGGCGCCTTCTACGCCTACGTCTCCCGTGGCCTCGGCCGACCTGCCGGCGTGGGCGCCGCCTGGGTCGCGCTGATCGCGTACAACGCGTTGCAGGTCGGGCTGTACGGAACCATCGGCGTGGCGGCCGAGCCGGTGCTCGACCGGCTCTTCGGCGGGCACCCGCACTGGGCCGTCGTGGCCCTGGTGGCGTGGGCGTTGGTCGGCCTGCTCGGCCTGCTCCGGGTCGACCTCAACGGCATGGTCCTGGCCGCGTTGCTGGTCGCCGAGATCGTGGTGGTCCTCGTCTTCGACCTGGGACAGCTCGGCAACCCGGCCGAGGGTGGGGTCAGCTTCGCCCCGTTCTCGCCGGACAACCTCTTCGTGCCGGGTGTCGGCGCGGTGCTGGTGCTCGCCGTCCTCGGCTTCGTCGGCTTCGAGTCGGCGGTGGTCTTCAGCGAGGAGAGCAAGGACCCGAAGCGGACGGTGCCGCTGGCCACCTACCTCTCGGTCGCGATCATCGCCGGGCTGTACGCGCTGTCGTCCTGGACCATGACCGTCGCGGTCGGGCAGGACCAGATCGTCGCCGAGGCCGGCGAGCAGAGCGTCGGGCTCATCTTCAACCTGGCCGCCGCGCACCTCGGCGACACCGCGGTCACCATCGGGCAGGTGCTCTTCCTGACCTCGGTGCTCGCCGCGATGATCTCGTTCCACAACACCACGGCCCGGTACACCTTCGCGCTCGGTCGGGAGCGGGTGCTGCCGGCGGTGTTCGGGCAGACCTCGGCCCGCACCGGGGCGCCGCGGGCCGCCTCGGTGGCGCAGAGCGTCCTCGGACTGCTGGTCATCCTGCTGTACGCGGTCAACGGCTGGGATCCGGTGGTCCAGCTCTTCTTCTGGGTCGGCACCACCGGCGGCTTCGGTGTCCTGCTGCTGATCGCCACCACCTCGGTGGCGGTGATCGCCTACTTCGCCCGCTCCGCCGGGGGCGAGAACCTCTGGCGACGGGCCATCGCGCCCGGCCTGGCCACCATCGCGCTCTTCGTGATCATCTGGTTGGCCGTGTCGAACTTCGCCAACCTGCTCGGCGTCGCGCCGGACTCGACGCTGCGCTGGGCGCTGCCCGCCGCGTACCCGGTGGCCGCCCTGCTGGGCATCGGCTGGGCCCTGCTGCTGCGCACCAACCGCCCGGACACGTACGCCCGGATCGGCCTGGGGGCGGCGAGCGCCGCGGCCACCGTCAAGCCGGAGGCTCCGGCCGTGGAGGTGACCCGATGAGCGTGGTCATTGAGCAACTCGGGCCGGAGGAGACCACCCTCGTGGCGGGTCGGATCGCCGAGGCGTTCACCGTTCTGGAGGTGACGTACTGGCTGGTCCCCGACCCGAGCAAGCGGGAGGCGGTACTGGCCGGAGACTTCGAGATCCTGGTCGGGCACGCGATGCGGCACGGCATCGTCCACGCCACCGCGGACCGGACCTCGGTCGCGGTCTGGTTTCCGTCGGTCGGCCAGCCGGCGCCGCCGCCGGCGGACTACGACGCCCGACTGGCCGCCGCGTGCGGCGAGTGGACCGACCGGTTCCAGCACCTCGACGAACTGTTCGCGGCGCACCACCCGAATCCGGATCACCATCACCTCGCGTTCCTGGCGACCCGGCCCGACCGGCAGGGGCAGGGCTTGGGGAGCGCGCTGATGCGCCACCACCACGCCTGGCTGGACGCCAACGGGATGCCGGCGTACCTGGAGGCGAGCAGCCCGCGCAGCCGGGACCTGTACGCGAAGCACGGCTACCTGGCCGGCGAGCCGTTCCGGGTGCCCGACGGAACGCCGTTCTGGCCGATGTGGCGCGAGCCGGTGGGGCACTGAGCCGGTCGGTCGACGCGACCAGCACGGTCTGTGGTCGCACTGTAACGCTCACGTGACAGCGTGGGCAGCGCAGACAGCACAGACAGAACGGAGGGCCGGGTCCATGGACCCGGCCCTCCGTGCGTCAACCGGTCAGTACGTGCCGTCGAGCTGGCCGCGCAGCTTGGTCAGCGCGCGGGTCAGCAGCCGCGAGACGTGCATCTGCGAGACACCGATCTGGTCGGCGATCTGCGACTGGGTCAGGTTGCCGTAGAAGCGCAGCGTGAGGATCTTCTGCTCGCGCTCGTCAAGGGTGGCCAGCGCCGGGCCGAGGGCGACCCGCAGCTCAGCCAGCTCGAACTCGCTGTCCTCGCCGCCGAGCATGTCGCCCAGCTCGGTGGCGCGCTCGCCGTCGCCGGTCGGGGTGGACAGCGACACCGCGTTGTACGCGCGGGCGCCCTCCAGGCCCTCCAGCACCTCTTCCTCGGTGAGCTTGAGGTGCGCGGCGATGTCGGCGACCGTCGGCGAGCGGCCGAGGGTCTGCAGGAGCGAGCTGTTGGCGTCGGAGATGGCCAGCCGCAGCTCCTGGAGCCGGCGGGGCACCCGGATGTCCCAGGTGCGGTCGCGGAAGTGCCGCTTGAGCTCGCCGATGATGGTGGGGATCGCGTAACCGGCGAAGTCGACACCGCGCTCGGGGTCGAACTTGTCGATGGCCTTGATCAGGCCGATCGCGGCGGTCTGCGCCAGGTCGTCGTTCGGCTCGCCTCGCCCGCTGTAGCGGTGGGCCAGGTGGTTGGCGAGCGGCAGCCAGGCCTCGATCGCCCGGTCCCGCAGCGCAGCGCGCGACGGGTGGTTGGTGGGCAGTGCCGCCATTGCGTTGAGCAGGTCGGCGGCGCTGTCGGTGAGTGCGCGCGGGTCGAGCTTGGTGGTGGCCTTGACGGCGGAGCTCGGCTGCTCGGTGATCGTTGGCGCGGTCATGGGTGGTCCTCCCTGCACCTCGTCCGCGGACAAAAAGACGTGACGCTTTGGTTTAGCTTCCAATGGGCCGTTCGGGAGTCACCTTAACCTGATCGTCTCCCGGAAATCTAGCCGAAAGGTTGATGTACTTAAGGCGTGTTGAACAACAAAAGGGGCAAACGGGGCGGAAGCCAGGGTGGCTGTGAGGATCCTTACCCGTGTTCGGGCGGTTGGCCGCTGCCCGCTCGGCCGGTCGGTCGGTCCGGCCGGGCGGCCCACGGGTCGCGCCGGCCGGTCAACAGGAAATCCGACAAGTCGCCAGGAGTGTCGACTATCCGTCCTTGTCCCATCGGCGGGACCGGCCTAGCGTCGCGTGTACACACCCGGTTCGGAGGCACCGTGCTCGATCCAGCCGCTCCCCAGCTTGTCGTGAACAGTCGCACCCTCTACTTCAGCTGGCTGCCGGCGGATCCCGACGCGGTCGCCGCGCTGGTCCCGCCGGGGCTCCGCCCCCGCCCCGACCGGCAGGTCTTCCTCAACCAGTACGTCGTCGACGACGAGACGCAGACCTCCGGCTTCGGCGCGTACTCGCTGACGTACCTCGGCGTCTCGCTCCTCGGCGTCGACGCGCCCGGCGGCCTCAACGCGGGTGGCTGGTGGACCCACTACGTGGCCTCCAGCCGGCGGGTCCGTGAGTACGCCCTCGCCCGCGGCGCCCCGGTGCTCGCCGGGCGCACCCGGATCGACGTCAACGGCGAGGACCTGCTCTCCGAGACGGAGATCGACGGCACGCCGTTGATCCGGGCCCGCTGTCGGGTGGGGGAGACCGGACACGCGATCAGCAGTGGGCACCACCGCTACTTCACCCGGCGCGACGGCCAGCTGCTCAGCTCGGCCTACCCGTTCGTCGCCGAGCCGGTCGCCCCGTTCGAGATCGAGTCGGTGGAGTTCCTCCAGCCCGGCCACTCGATGTACGCGCTGCGCCCGGCCAACCCGCTGACCATCGGCTTCGGCTACTACTCACCGCGCTCGTCGTTCGCCTACCCGGGCGGTCTGAACGTGCACGCGGTCGCCGCCCCGGAGCCGGCCCGACCGCTTCACCAGGTGCCGGCCAGTCTCGCCCGCAGCGGCCTGCCGTCCGGGTCGTAGACCAGCCGGTACACCGGCAGCGCCCAGGCCCGGGTGTACCACGGAAGCCGTTCGGGGCGGTGCGGGCGCAGCCGCCCGGGCGGCCGTTCCCCCACCTGGCCGTCGTCGTACCACTGCTGTAGCGCGTCGGCGGCGGACGTGACGGCCGCGACAGCGTCCGCCGGGTCCAGCAGGTCGGCGTCGTCCGCGCCGTCCGGGTCGCGGTCCAGGTGCTCGCGCCACAGCCGCAGTCGCAGGTCCCGGGCGAAGCTCCGAGCGCCGTCGCCCCGCCCGGCGGGGTCGGTGGGCTCCCGCTGGTCCGGGGTGTCGTCGAGCACCGCGCAGGACAACTCGCTGTCGTGCGTCCAGGACCGCCGGTTGAAGTTGTCGCTGCCCACGCTGGCCCAGACGTCGTCGACCACGCAGACCTTCGCGTGTACGTAGACCGGGTCGCCGGCGTGGTTCTCCACGTCGAACACGTGCACCCGGTCCGGTGCGGCCCGCTCACACAGTGACAGCGCCTGCTCGCGCCCGACCATGTTCGGCGGCAACGCCAGCCTGCCGTCCACGTCCGGGTGGCGGGGGACGACGGCGATCAGGTGCAGGTCCGGGTTGTCCCGCAGCGCGTGCGCGAACAGGTCCGCGACCTCGGCCGACCAGAGGTACTGATCCTCCAGGTAGATCAGTCGGCGGGCCCGGCGTACCGCCTTGGTGTAACCCCGGGCCACGGTCCGCTCCCCGTCCGGTGCGAACGAGTAGCGCGGGCGTACAGCGGGGTAGGTGCGCAGCACCTGGATCTGGTGCGGACCGCAGGGCGGCGGATCGGCCGGCTGTTCGGGCAGCGGATCGGGGCGCAGGTCCGAGCCGCGCAGCCGGTCCCGCAGGTAGGCCATCGGGTTCTCCGAGTCCAGCGGCATCGGGTCGTTCCAGCGTTCCCGGAACAGGGTGTCCAACGCGCCGACCACCGGACCGCGCACCGCGAGCTGCACGTCGTGCCAGGGCGGATTGGGTCCGTACCGGGGGGACATCTCCACCGGCTGCGGGTCGCCGTGGTGGGTGGCGTCGTCGCGGCGGCTGTGGCACAGGTCGATCCCGCCGGCGAAGGCGACGTCCCGCTCGGGCGCGCCCTGGTGCCGCAGCACCACGAGCTTCTGATGGTGCGAGCCGCCGCGCCGGACCCGTTGGTCCAGCAGCACCTCGCCACCAGCGGCCGAGATCGTCTCGCTGAGGTCGCGGTTCTCCGCCTCGCTGTACGCCAGGACGTCGAGGTGCGAACGCCAGATCAACCCCTTGACCACCACACCGCGCTGCGCGGCCTGCGCGAAGAGTTGGGCCACTGTCGGACCGTCCGTGCGCAGCCGCTGGTCCGGGTCACCGCGCCAGTCGGTGAAGAACAGGTGGTCGCCGGGGCCCAAGGCCTCGACCTCGTCGACCAGTCGGTCGAAGTACGCGGCACCGTGAATCAACGGCTCGGCGAGGTTTCCCGTGGTCCATACGGGTATGCCAGAGACCGGGTTGGCACGTTCATCAGCGGTCAGAAACCAGTCCTGCAACGGCACCGTCCAGCCCCCCTGGAGGTCGGCAACGTCCTCACGGTAGGACCCCCGACGCGGGTCCGCACGCCAGGCCCCGGACCGGTGACCTGGCCAACGCCATCGGAAGCGACGCGACAACAGCCGAGGAGGCCACACCATGCCCCGCGACACGACGAATCCCGTGACCGAGAACCGCGAGCCGGCGGTGGAGAGCGAACGGGGTGCGCTGGTAGCGGTGTTGGTGATGGTGATTCTGGGCGTCGCCGGGATATTTGCGGTCTCCTGAGGCGGCGCCGACGCCCCCGGGGTGAACCGGAGGCGTCGGCGCCGAACTCAGCGGTCGACCGTGGTCAGGGCCGGGTGCCCTGGCCGCCGGTGTGCGGAAGCCGCTCGGTGGGGATCGCGCCGAGACGGCCGGCCTGGAAGTCCTCGAACGCCTTGAGCAGCTCGTCCCGGGTGTTCATCACGAACGGGCCGTACTGTGCCACCGGTTCCCGGATCGGCTGACCACCCATGATGTAGAGGTCCAGTGCCGGGGTGTTGCTGTCCTGAGCGGTGTCGGCGCTGAACCGCAGCGCGTCGCCCGGGCCGTGCACCGCGAGCTGGCCGGTACGCACCGGCCGCCGATCGGTGCCGACCGTGCCGCGACCGCCCAGCACGTACACCAGGGCGTTGAAGTCGGGCCGCCAGGGCAGGTCGACCTGCGCGCCCGGCTGCACGGTGACGTGCGTGATGGTGATCGGGGTGAAGGTCGAACCCGGGCCGCGGTGACCGGCGACCTCGCCGGCGATGACCCGGATCAGCGCGCCGCCGTCGGGCGTGGTGAGCAGCGCCGACTCCCGACCTCGGATGTCCTGGTAGCGGGGCGGGTTCATCTTGGCCGAGCGGGGCAGGTTGACCCACAGTTGGGTGCCGTGGAAGAGCCCGCCGCTCATCACCAGGTGCTCCGGCGGCGCCTCGATGTGCAGCAGGCCGCTGCCCGCCGTCATCCACTGGGTGTCGCCGTCGGTGATGGTGCCGCCACCGCCGTTGGAGTCCTGGTGGTCGAAGACGCCGTCGATGATGTACGTGACGGTCTCGAAGCCGCGGTGCGGGTGCCACGGGGTGCCCTTGGGCTCGCCCGGCGCGTAGTCGACCTCGCCCATCTGGTCCAGGTGGATGAACGGGTCCAGGTCGGTGGTCGACACCCCGGCGAAGGCGCGACGGACCGGGAAGCCCTCACCCTCGAAGCCGCTGGGCGCCGTGGTCACCGTGCGGACCGGGCGGATCGTGGCGGCCTCGTCGAGGAGGGGCAGGCGGGGCAGGACGAGAACGTTGTCGACGGTGATCGCGGGCATGTCGAGGCTCCTAGCGTGTGGCGGGGGTGGTCGAGCTGACCCGCGATGCCCGCAGGCGCTCGCCGAGCCGGTCGAAGACCCTGGTGAGGCAGGCGACCTCGGCATCGTCGAGGTCGTCCATGAGATGGGTACGCACCGACGCCAGATGGTGGGGTGCGGCTTCCCGCAGGGCGAGCAGCCCGGCGGCGGTGAGCACCGCCTCGCTGCCGCGCCGGTCGTCCGGGCAGGGCTCCTTGCTGACCAGGCCACGACGCTGCATGGAGGAGACCTGGTAGGTGAGGCGGCTGGGCGAGAAGATCAACCGGCTGGCCAGCTCGCCCATCCGTAGCCGCTGCCCGGGTGCCTCGGAGAGCAGGACCAGCACGTGGTAGTCGGCGAAGCTGAGGTCGCTGTCGACCCGCAGATCCTCTTCCAACTGGGTGTAGAGACGCTGGCTGGCCTCGATGTAGGCGCGCCAGGCGGCCTCTCGGGTGCTGTCCAGGCTCTCGGTCATGCCATGACGGTAGCACTCTTTCAAAACTTAAGTAATGCCGTTAGGCGTCGTCTGGGTCACTTCCTCACGCGCTGGCCGCCGTATCGTGCAGCTTTGAAGGAAGTCCGCGCTAATCCAGCGGCGCGTAGGCCGCAGGTTGTGCCAGACTCCGGCCTCGTGGAACACGTGGAACTCTCCGCCGCCGACCTGTTGCTGCGCCCGTGGCGGGACGAGGACGCCCCGGCCGTGCGCGACGCTCTCCGGGACCCGGCGATCGCCCAGTGGAACCCGCAGGCTGGCGGCCCGATCGACGACGAGGTCGCGCTGCTCTGGGTGCGTCGCCGGGCCGACTGGTCCACCGGCGGTCACGCCTCGATGGCGGTCACCGCGGCGGCCGACGGCGAACTGCTCGGCTCGGTGTCGCTGCACCGCATCCACGACGGCGACGCGTCCATCGGCTACTGGACGGTGCCCGCGGCGCGCGGGCGTCACGTGGCGGTCCGCGCCGTCGTCCGGCTCACCGACTGGGCGTTCGCGGATCTCGGGCTGCACCGGGTGGAGCTGTGTCACGCGGTGGCCAACCCGGCGTCCTGCCGGGTCGCCGACCGTGCCGGCTACCCGGCCGAGGGGACCCTGCGCGAGTCGTACCGGTACGGCGACGGCCGCCGCTACGACGAGCACCTGCACGCCCGCCTGGCCACCGACCGCTAGCCGGCCGGGGTCCGAACTCGCTCTGGCCCCGGCCGCGCCCGGTCGCCTCGAACCATCACTCGGTGACCTTGCCGAGGAATGTCGCGAGGGTGGTCCTGACCCGGTCGATCCGCTCCGGCAGGGGCAGCGGCTCGGGCGCGGGGGGCCCGGCGTGTTTCTTCCCCCGCAGGTAGAGCGAGCAGGCCAGGTCGGAGCACAGGTACGTGCCCACGGAGTCGCCCTGCCGTCCGCTCGGACCCGCCTTGGGTGCGGTCATCAACGAGACGCCACCGCCGAGGTGGGTGGTCAGGCAGAACGAGCACATGCTGTGCCGCACGCGCCCGATCTGGTGCGTCGCGGCGCGCAGCACCACCCCGGTCAGCCTCCCGTCGGTCTCGGCCACCAGGTAGGCCCGCTGCGGCGCGGAGGGATCCCGCCAGCCGAGAAAGTCGAGGTCGTCCCAGGGCCGCATTTCAAGATCATTCGGTACGGCCAGTCGCTTCGCCTCGCCCTTGCTGCAATTGACGAAGGACGCGCGGATGACGGATTCGGTCAGGACCAACATAGGTAGTAGCCTAGCCCTCTTAGGCAAGAGAATATTACGGCTAGGTTTGGAGTGTGCTGCATGGCACGTGCCGGGGTGACCGTCGAGCGCCTGACGTTGGCGGCTGCCGAGCTGGCCGACCAGGTGGGCGTGGAGAACGTCACGGTTGCCGCGCTCGCACGCCAGTTCGGGGTCAAGGACGCCAGCCTGTACTTCCACCTCAAGAACGCGCAGGAACTGCGGGTCCGGATCGCCCTGCTGGCACTGGCGGAGCTGGCCGACCGCGTCGCCGCCGCGCTGGCCGGCCGGGCCGGCAAGGACGCGCTGGTGGCGTTCGCCAACGCGTACCGCGACTACGCGCGAGAGCACCCCGGCCGCTACGCCGCCATGCAGATCGACCTCGACCCGGAGACCGCCGCCGCGAGCGCGGGCGTCCGGCACGCCGAGATGACCCGGGCGATCCTGCGTGGCTACCGACTCTCCGAGCCCGACCAGACGGACGCGGTGCGGATGATGCACAGCACGTTCCACGGGTTCGTGAGCCTGGAGAAGACCGGCGGCTTCCGGCACACCCCGCGCCCCACCGACGACTCCTGGTCGCGCACCCTGGACGCCCTCGACGCCGTCCTCACCAACTGGCCGTCGCGCTGAGCTGCCGCAGAGCCACGGCATAGGCTCGGTGGCGTGGACGATCTGGAGTTGGCCGACTGGCGGGAACGGGTGGCCCGGCTGTACCTGTCCGACGTCGACCTGGCCGGCTTCCGCGCCGGCCGCGACGAACTCTTCGCCACCCACCCGCAGAGCCCGATCCCCGTGGCGGAGCGGTCCGACTTCGCCGGGGTGCGCTACTTCCCGCCCAACCCCGAGGCCGTGGTGGAGGCACCCCTGCGATCGGCCAGCGGTGAGCTGCGCATCGACACCGGTGGCCCGGACGGGGTGGTCGCGTACCGGCGGGTCGCGGTGGCCGAGACGCCGTGGGGGCCGCTGACCCTGTGGTGGATCGAGGCGTACGGGGGCGGGCTGTTCGTTCCGCTGCGCGACGGCACCTGCGGGCGGGAGAGCTACGGCGGAGGTCGGTACCTCACCGACACGGTGAAGGGCACCTTCGGTCGGGGCGTCGAGCTACTGCCCGGCGACCGGGTCCGGCTGGACGCCAACTACCTCTACAACCCGAGCTGCGCCTACGACGACCGCTGGGCCTGCCCGCTGGCACCACCGGAGAATCGGGTCGACGTGCCGCTGCGGGCCGGCGAGCTGGCATACCACGACTGAACGGCCGCCCCGGCGTGTTGCCGGGACGGCCGGTCGATCGTCGCTCAGCGGGCGTTCGCCGCCGAGCCGGACATCTGCATCCGACCGAGCAGCTGCCGCGCCTGGTCGGCCAGCTTTGCGTCGACGGTCACCGCGTACTGGCCGGCGCGCAGTGAGCTGGCCGAGGTGAAGTCGCGCTGGCCGCCCGTCATGGCGTGCGCGACCGCGCCGAACACGGCACCCCAGATCGCACCGATGACCAGCCCGACCAGGATCACCGCCAGCCAGTTGCCGACGGTGAAGATGCCGAACAACAGGCCGATGAAGAGCCCGAACCAGGCGCCGGTACCGGCGCCGAGCAGACCGGCTCGACCGGTGGTCATTCGCCCGAGCACCGTCTCCACCAGGGTGAGGTTGGTGCCGACGATGGCGCTGTGCTCCACCGGAAAGCGATTGTCGGCCAGGTAGTCGACGACCCGCTGCGCGGTCGGATAGTCCGGGTACGAGCCGATCGTCACGGTCGGCGGGCCGCCCTCCGGCCCGTGGCCGTCCCCGGCTGGTGTCGACAGGCGGCCGGCCGGCCCGGATGGAAGCAGGTCGCCACCCTGTGTGCCGGACCGCCAGGCGGCGGTCGGCCCCGAAGCTGACGTCATGAGCATCCTCCCTCGTCAGCTCGCCGCGTTCCCGTCCAGGCCGACCGGTAACGCGGTCTCCACCGTCTAACAGGAAGGGAATGGGCGTGGACAGCCCGGGTAGGCAGTCAGGTGGAGAGCGGACAGATCAGCGACTACGGGTTCCTCGCCGACGGGCGCACCGCGGCGCTGGTGGACGCCTCGGGCTCGGTGAACTGGTGGTGCCCTGGCCGGTTCGACGCCCCGTCGGTGTTCGGGCGGCTGCTCGACGACGGCGCGGGTCACTGGTCGATCCGACCGGAGGTCGATTTCACTGTCGAACGGAGCTACCTGGAGGACACCCTGGTGTTGCGGACCGTCTTCCGCACCGCGCAGGGGGAGGTCGCGCTCACCGACGCGCTCGCCTTCGAGCCAGGCTCGCGAGGTCACGACATCGGGATGCACCCACCGCAGGTGCTGGTCCGTAGCGTGCAGGGACTCTCCGGTGCGGTGCCGATGCGGGTGCACTACCGTCCGCGCTTCGAGTACGGGCGCACCATCGCCTACCTGGTCGAGCGTGAGGACATGCTCGAGGCCATCGCCGGGGCCGCGCGGCTCACCTTCCGCAGCAGCGTGCGGTTGGCGTGCGGCGACGATGGCGATGCCGCGGCGACGTTCACCGTCCGCGCCGGCACGACCCACAACTTCAGTCTCGGGTACGCCCCGACCTACGACGCCCCACTGCCGGAGGTACCGGACGCCGACCAGACGATCGCCGACACCGTCGCCGGCTGGCGGTCCTGGGCCGAGGACCACGACTACCAGGGTCTCTACGCCGAGCAGGTGCGGCGCAGCGGGCTGGTGGTGCAGGGCATGACGTACCGTCCCAGCGGCGCGGTGGTGGCCTCGGTGACCACCTCGCTGCCGGAGAAGCTCGGCGGGGACCGCAACTACGACTACCGCTACGTCTGGGTGCGCGACTTCAGCCACACCCTGCGGGCGCTGTGGCGGTCGGCGTGCTTCGACGAGGTGCGGCGGCAGTTCGCCTGGTTGGGCCGGGCGATGGGCCGAATCGGTGATCAGCCCGTGCCCATCATGTACGGGGTGCTGGGAGAGCGGGACCTCACCGAGCATCGGCTGGACCAGCTCGGCGGTTACCGCGACAGCCCGCCGGTGGTGACCGGCAACGACGCGTGGCGGCAGCGGCAGAACGACATCTACGGCGCGGCCATGGACGCCGCCTGGCTGATGCGCGACCAGCTGGAACCGTTCGACCCGGACGTCTACCACCTGCTCCGGGTGCTCGCCGATCAGGCCGAGCAGGACTGGAAACAGCCGGACGCGGGGATGTGGGAGGAGCGTGGAGTGCAGCACCACCACGTGTCCTCGAAGGTGGAGTGCTGGGTAGCGCTGGACCGGGCGGTCCGCTTCGGCGACCAGCTCGGCGGTCCGCAGGACCTGGCTCGCTGGACGGCGGCCCGGGACGAGGTGCGCGCGGCGATCCTCGAGCGGGGGTGGAGCGACCGGCTCCAGTCGTACACCGGGATTTTCGATTCCGACGAGCTGGACGCGTCGGTGCTGGTGATGCCGCTGGTGGGCTTTGTGCGGGCCGATGACCCGCGGATGCGCTCGACGGTCCGCGCGGTGGAGCGGCGACTGTCGCACGACGGCCTGCTGCGGCGCTGGGACGGCGACCCGGCGGGTTTCGTCATCTGTTCGTTCTGGCTGGTGAGTTGCCTGGCGTTGGCCGGCGAGCGGGACCGGGCGCACGAGTTGTTTCGTGATCTGGCTGGTCGGGTCAACGACCTGGGCCTGTTCGCCGAGCAGATCGACCAGCAGACCGGGGAGCAGTTGGGCAACTTCCCGCAGGCGTTCTCGCACATCGGCCTCATCAATGCCGCCGGTGTGCTCACCGACGTCGAGCAGGACCCGACGTTGCGCGATTGCGGGATGCCCCCGGCGCACTTCACTCCTACGCGTCGCTGAGGCCGTACTTTCGTGTAAATCTTGACAACTTTCGATACGACGACGCGAAGTTCTATCGTCTTCCAGTGAAAGACGTTAATGTCCGGGAAACACCGCGGTGCTCCTCCAGTCGGCGGGAGCGGCACCGAGATCCCCCGGACAGCTGGAGGTCTCGTGTCCCGCACTCTGCGTCGACGGCTCGTCAGTGCCACCACAGTGCTCACCGTCCTGGTCGCCCTCTGCCTCGTTCCGCAGGCAAGCGTTCTACCGGCCGCCGCGTCCCCGGCTCAGGCCGCCGCCCTCGCCCCGCCCGCCACCATCGGTTTCGAGAAGGTCGCCCTCGACGGCGGCCTCTCCATGGGCGAACCGATCGAACTGGCCGTCGCACCCGACGGCAAGGTCTTCTACATCAACCGGGGCACCAGCAGCGCCGGTGGCCAGGTCCGCCTCTACAACCCGGCAACCAGGTCCACCACTGTGGCCCTGACCCTGGCGCTGGACGCCCGCTTCGAGGACGGCCTGATCGGCATCACCCTGCACCCGAGCTTCGCGAGCAACCGCTGGGTCTACCTCTTCTACTCGCCGAAGGTCACCCCGTTGGTCAACCGGATCAGTCGGTTCACCTTCAACCCGTCCACGCTGCTGCTCGACCCGGGCAGCGAGGACGCGCTGATCGAGTGGCCCACCGAACGCGATCTCTGCTGCCACTCGGCCGGCTCGATGAGCTGGGACACCGCCGGCAACCTGTACTTCGCCGTCGGCGACAACACCAACTCCGGCGGTGACTCCGCCGGGATGGCCCCGATCGACGAGCGGACCAGCCGCAACGCGCAGTACGACGCCCAGCGCACCTCGGGCAACACCAACGACCTGCGCGGTAAGATCAACCGGATCCACCCGGAGAACGACGGCAGCTACACCGTCCCCCGCCGGCAACCTCTTCGCCGCCGGCACCGCGCGAACGCGTCCGGAGATCTACGTGATGGGCGTGCGCAACCCGTACCGGATCTGGGTGGACCGCAAGGCCGACAACACCCTCTACTGGGGCGAGGTCGGCCCGGATGCCGGCACCGACCTCGCCAACCGTGGCCCGGCGGCCTACGACGAGTTCAACCGGGCCAACGGGCCCGGCAACTACGGCTGGCCGTACTGTGGCGGCCCCAACGTCGCCTACAACGACTGGGACTTCGCCACCGCCACCCCGCGTGGCTGGTTCCCCTGCGGCGGCTCCACCGGCCCGGTCAACAACTCACCCCGCAACACGGGCGTCCAGCAGCTTCCGCCGACGAAACCGGCGCTGGTCTGGGAGCAGCACGGCGGCAGTGAGGACTGGCCGGCGCTGGACAACCCGGGTGGGTGCGGGTCGCCCAACCACGTCGAGGTCTACCACTACGACCCGAACCTCGTCTCGGACGTGAAGTGGCCGGCCTACTACGACAACAAGTGGCTGATCTCCGAGTACTGCCGCAACTGGATCAAGGAGGTCCAGTTCGACAACGGCAACCCGTCAACCGGGGCGCCGACCGTCATCGAGCCGGTGCTCGCCGGCATGAAGCTCGTCCACCCGATCGACTGGCAGTTCGGCCCGGACGGCTCGCTCTACCTGCTGGAGTACGGCAGCGGCTACTTCTCCGGCGCGGTCGACGCCGGTCTCTACAAAATCAACTACGTCCAGGGTGGCCGGTCGCCGGTGGCCAAGGCCACCGTCAACCGGGACAACGGCCTGGCCCCCCTCTCGGTGACCTTCTCCAGCGCCGGCAGCTCGGACCCGGACGGCGACCCGCTGACGTACGCGTGGGACTTCACCAACAACGGGAGCACCGACTCGACCGCCGCGAACCCGTCCTTCACCTACTCCGCCAACGGCAGCTACAGCGCCCGGCTGACCGTCAACGACGGCACCGGCCGCAGCGCCACCACAGTGGTGTCGGTGGTGGTCGGCAACAACCGGCCGACGGTCACGTTGACCGGCCTGCCCGCTGGCGGGCTCTTCGACTGGGGACAGGACCTGGCGGTGGGTGCCACGGCCAGCGACCCGCAGGACGGCACGCCGGCCTGCTCGGCGGTTGTCGTCCGGGCCGCGCTGGGCCACCAGGAGCACGCCCACGAGGAGGGGGAGGGGACCGGCTGCGGCGCGACCTTCAACACCGGCCCGGTGCACGCCGGCCCCGACTCGGTGCTGTTCTTCGTCCTGCGGGGCAGCTACACCGATCGCGGCGCGACCGGCTCGGCCGCCCTCACCGGTGAGCAGGAGATCAGCCTCTACCCGAAACAGTGGCAGGCCGAGCACTTCGTCCAGCTCAACGGCCCCAAGGTGATCGACCAGGCGGCGGCCGAGGGTGGCAAGCGGCTGGGTGACGTCCAGAACGGCGAGAGCGTCCGGCACCACGCGGTGAGCCTCAAGGGGATCACCGGCGTCCGGGCCCGCGTCTCCTCCGGCGGCCCCGGCGGCACCATCTCCTTCCGGTACGACTCACCGACCGGCACCGAGGTCGCCCGGATCGCGGTGCCGAACACCGGCGGCTGGGACAACTACACCGAGCTGAGCGCCACTGTGACCACGCCAGACGACGGCACCCACGACCTGTACCTGGTCGTCACCGGCGGCAGCGGGGCGTTGCTGGACGTGGACAGCTACACCTTCACCGGCCCGGGTGTCGGCACCGGCGGGGCGCGCACCGGTGAGGTCAAGGCCCTCGGCAAATGTGCGGACATCGCCTCCAGCCAGACCGCGAACGGCACCAAGGTGCAGACCTGGACCTGCAACGGCACCGCCGCCCAGCGCTGGACCCTGCCCGGCGACGGTACGGTGCGAGGGCTCGCCAAGTGCCTGGACGTGAAGGCGAGCGGCACCACCGACGGCACCCTCGTGCAGCTCTACGACTGCAACGGCACCGCCGCCCAGCAGTGGGCCGCCCAGCCGGACGGCGGCCTGCGCAACCCCCAGTCCGGACGCTGCCTGGACATCCCCAACTCGGACCTCACCGACGGTCGGCAACTGCGGATCTGGACCTGCAACGGCACCGGGGCGCAACGCTGGACCCTGCCGTGACCGCCCCCTGACCGGCTCGGCACCCGTACCCGAGCGTCGATGACGCACGGGGCCGGGCGGCGGAGGCGGAACCCGGCCGTCCACCCACGTCCCCCGGGTGGGCGGCCGGGACTCGGGGGACAATGCCAGGTATGCGGCTGGTGCTCACGGCGGACACCCACGTACCGAAGCGGGCCCGGGACCTACCCGGGCCCCTCTGGGCGGCCATCGAGGCGGCCGACGTGGTGGTGCACGCCGGCGACTGGGTGGACGAGGCCCTGCTCGACGCCATGACCGCGCGATCGCGCCGACTGATCGGGGTGTACGGCAACAACGACGGCTCGGCGCTGCGCGCCCGGCTGCCGGAGGTGGCCCGGGTCGAGCTCGACGGCCTGCGGGTCGCTGTGGTGCACGAGACCGGGCCCCGGGCCGGCCGGGAGAAGCGGTGCGCGGCCCGCTTTCCCGACGTCGACCTGCTGGTGTTCGGGCATTCGCACATCCCCTGGGACACCGAGGCACCCGGTGGGCTGCGCCTGCTCAACCCCGGCTCACCCACCGACCGCCGCTCCCAACCCCACGCCACCTACCTCACCGCCGAGGTGCACGAGGGCAGCCTGACCGAGGTGAAGCTGCACTCCCTGCCC
>NZ_QGSY01000289.1 GCF_003857035.1 Micromonospora arida | reverse complement strand
CTGGTGAGGGGTTGGCGTGGCGGTGGAGGAGTTCGGCGATCCACCGTGCGGCTTCTCTTTGCGCGGCGAGCATGTGGTCGCGGGCGTCAGCCAGGTCGTGGTCGTCCGCGTGATCATCGAGGATCGTTGCCCACTGGCGGCTGAGCTCCTCGGCGTACCGGGCCTGCCGGATCTGCTCGTCGAACTGGTATTCCAGCTTGACCAGGCGGTCGACGTGCGGTTGGAGCGCGGGCAGGATCCGTTCGTCGAGTCGTACGGCGGCGTCGGGGCGGCAGGTGAGCGTGATGTCGCCCCGTTGGTAGGGCCACACGGGATCCTCGGCGAGTGCCCGCTGCAACGCGACCTCCAGGTCACCGGCCCGGTGTGGGGGCAGGTCCCGGGCGGCGTCGGCGGCCAGCCGGGTCAGCCGCTGGATCGCGTTCGGCAGGAAGTACTGCACGTACCAGCTCAGCACCTCGGACCGCAGGCTCGCCGGTGACGACCAGGCGAACGTGGCGCGGATGTAGAACGAGTAGACGTATCCGCGTGCCGGGACCGCGATCAGCCGGGGTGCGTCGCGTTGTTCGACGAGTGGACCGGACGGCGACGGCGCGGCCGCGGAGCCGACCGGCGCCTCGTCCTGGAGCGCGGCGACCAGCCGATCCCAGCTACGTGCCCACCACCGCCAGCCGCGCACACCGGCGTTGCGGGCGATGGTCAACCCTCGTACGCCCCGGTGCCGCCACTGGTCCGCGGGCCTCGGCCTCCCGTCGGGGGCGTCCGTCATGGCACCCCTCCACGGTCACGGATCCGCGTTTCACGCTAACAACCGGTGACCGATATGCCTGCCGCCACGCCGTCACCGAGCAGACGGCATATCGACACGAACCAGGTCACGCGCGCCTTCGATGGTGGGACGCCACCCGACGTTCGGACGATCAGCAGGCCACGGCACAACGTCGGACCGACTCGGCCGGTCAGGCGCGCTGCTCCCGATCGGGCGCGCGCCGACACAGATGATCTCGCGGGGTTAACCGAACATTGTGGAGCAGTTGGGGTGCCGAGGGGTGTTGCCGTCGGCCGGCAGCGGTGAGACTGGGTCCGGTCCGACAATCACGCGGATCGATGGATTGGATGGTCTGGAGGCAGCCTGTGTCCACCCTCGTGTCCCCGCTGGCGACGCTCGGCGCGATCCGCCGGCGTACCACCACCCTCGCCCTGCTCCTCGCCATGGTCGCCGCCGCGCTGGTCGGCCCGTCCGTGGTCTCCCCTCGGTTGACCGACCCGGCCTCGGCGGCGGTCTACAGCTCCTGCACCATGAGCCGCTGCGCGGACGCCCGCACCGCCCGTTCGGGCTGGTCCGCCAAGGGGTTCCCGACCAGCCGCGGCTGGTACTCCTGGAGCGGCGGGAAGTCCAACTTCGCCGGCGGCCAGTTCTACAACTACGAGGGTCAACTGCCCACCAACGCCACCTACTACGAGTACGACGTCTACCCGCGCAACCAGGGCGCCGCCCGGGACGCGTACCGGATAGTGGTGAACCGCAGCACCGGCGTCACCTGGTTCTCGCCCAACCACTACACCGACTTCTACCGACTCTGACCGACCTGGGGGCCGGCCGGCCTCGGTCGGCCGGCCCCGCTGCGGCGTCGTCCCGGTCGGATGTCGCCCGGTCAGAAGTCATACCGTTGAGATCAGGAGGAACGTGATGGTCGACGAGCACGCGGGTCGGGTGCCCGATTGGCTGATCGTCTGCCACGACGGCGGCCTCGACGTGCCCGGCGCGGTGGTGTTGGCCGGAGCGACGACGCGAACCAGGGCCGGGCTCTTCGCCACGCTCGCCGCCGTGCTGGCCCTGCCGGCGTACCTGGGGGAGACCTGGGACGCCCTCTCCGACGTGCTCCGGGACCGGCTCGACGCCGGTCCGCTCACACTGCTGATCACCGACGCCGGCCAATTGCTCGTCGACGAGCCGTCCGATCAGCACCGTCTGCTGCTCGCCGTGCTCGACGACCTCGCCACCAGCGCCCCGCACCCGCTGCGTGTCGTCCTCAACGAGACCGCGCCGCCCTGACCGGTGAGTCGAGCCCCGCCGTCGGCCGCGGTGGGGATCGCACTCACCGTGGGTGACTCCCGCGCCGGGCGGTCCGGCGGTGCGGGCGGGTGCCACCCGCACCGCCGGTCATCCCGGGTCAGTGCGTCGCGGGCGGGATGCTCTGCTCGTACTGGAAGACGTTGTGCGGGTCGTACTTCGCCTTGATCTTGCGCAGCCGGGGGAAGTTGCGCCCCCAGTAGGCCTTCTCCCACTCGGCCATGCCGATGTTCGGCACGTTGACGTAGGCGCCGTCCACGTAGGGCCGCAGCGCCTGGCTGAACTCGGCGATCCAGGTCTGGGCGATCGGGGTGACGGCGTCGCCGCTGTCGGGTTCGCCGCGGGTGCCCCAGCCGGCGCCGGGCTCGGAGTAGAAGAGCGCGTCGCGGTGCGGGAAGGCCGCGCCACCGAACGGCTCCTGCCGCTGCGCGCCGCTGCCGAAGGCCTGGGTGAAGAAGTTGCTGTCGGGCGAGGGTGCCTTCTCCATGAACTCACGGACGATGCTGACCGCCTCCTCCGGGAACGGCTCGCGGGTGAACTGGGAGAAGAATTTCCAGTTCGCGGGCTCGTCCGCGGTCGGGATCTGGAAGCCGCCGTAGATGTCGCCCCAGCCGCCGATCTGCACGGTGACCGTGGGGTTGCCGATCGACAGGATCGGCGCCAGCAGCTTCCTGGCCTCTGCCTCGGACCCGTCCGCGAGCACCGCGAACAGCAGGATCTCGGTCGGGTGGACCTCGACCTGGGTGCCGAGGCGGGGGTCGGTGAGGGGTGCGACACGCTGCCAGGCGTCGAAGACCTCGTGCAGGTCGCCGAGGCCGGGCCAGGTCACCTGCAGGTAGGCGACGCTGGTGAGGGGAGCGACCTTGTAGGTCAGGGAGGTGACGATCCCGAAGTTGCCGTTGCCCGCTCCGCGCAGCGCCCAGAGAAGGTCCGAGTAGTTCCACGGGTCCACCTCGAGCACCTTCGCTCCGTCGGCGCCCGCCGCCACGACGATCTCCGCGCCGATCAGGTTGTCGCAGGCCATCCCGATGTAGCGGGTGAGGAAGCCGAAGCCGCCGCCGAGGGTGGCGCCGGAGAGGCCCACGGTCCCCTCCGTGCCCGTCGTCGCCGCGAGGTCGTGCTCGCCGAGGGCGGTCACGGCCTCCGACTGGGTGAGCCCCGCGCCGACCTTCGCCGTGCGGGTGGCGGTGTCGATGTGGACGTCCTTGAGCTCGCTGACGTCGATAACGATGCCGTTGTCGACGTTCGACCAGCCTTCCAGGTTGTGCCGGCCACTGCGTACCCGCAGTGCGACGTTGTGCTGCCGCGCCCAGGTGAGCGCGTTGACCACGTCCTGGGTCTCCTGAGCGAAGACGATGACCAGGGGATAGTGCACGAACAGCTCGTCCCAGCCGAGGCTGGCCTCCGCGTAGTTGGGGCTCTGTGGGCGGACGATCCGGCCGGTCAGCTGTGCCGGCGGGAACTTCGTGTCGGAGGGCCACCCGGGACCGTCGGCCGCGACGGCCGAGCTGCCGGCGATCACGCTCGGGATGGCGACAGCTCCGGCGCCGACGGCCGTCGCCCTGAGCAGATCACGACGGGAAAGGTCGCGCATGGTCCGAATCCTCTCGATTGGTGACACGCCGGAAATACGAATCGAGAGGGGCATTTCCTCTCATTGGGCGCAAACCAACCGTAATGGCCGAGGCTTCCGGGCAGATCTGAGAACTTGTCACGGAACCCGGTCGGGTGATCCGGGGGACGGGTCAGTTCGGGGCGGGCTGGTCCAGGATGGCGCTGAACCGCTCCTCGGCAAGGTCCAGCTGGCCGAAGATGTGCCGCTTCACCGCGGGCGACAACGGGGTGTCCGGCCGGCCGATCAGATCCCGGAACAGCGGCACCAGCGGCCGGTACTTCCGGGCCGACGAGATCACCTTCGGCCCGACCGTGTGGATCACGCCCACCCCGTTGTCGGTGAAGTCCGAAACCTTGATCACCCGAGCCCAGGGTTCCCGATCCAGACTGACCGCCAAGTGCTCCCGGTACTGCTCGTTGCGGTCCCGCTCGGGGTCGTACACCGGATTGGTGACCGCGGCGACCAGGGTGGCCACCCGTGGCCCGAACCGCGCGGCGAGCGCGGCCAGCGCGGCCCCGGTCGGGTCGGTGCCGGGGTCGCCGTCGGCCAGCTCGACCGGATGGTCCTCCACCGCGTCGTGCAGCAGACCGGCGACGATCACGTCCACGTCCCGCACCTGGTAGTGGTGCATCAGCCTGATCGCCACCCGCAGCAGGTGGTTCAGGTACGGCTCGCGGACCCGTCGATCGTCGCGGTGCAGTTCGGCGGCGAGGTCGAGCGCGGCGGTCAACCGCGCCCGGGCGGCGTCGTCGAACTGCTGGACCTCCAACCGGAAACGTTCCAGCAGGCCCGGTTCGCCGTGGATCTCGGTGATCGCGTGCATCGGCATGCTGCCCAGGTGCGGCGGGAAGTCCATGCGTCACTTATAGCCGATCTTCACCACATCGATGACCCCGTACGTCGCCGACCCGACCGCGAGTCGCGGGCGCGCCGACCCGTCAGCTTCACCGCGCCGATCTTGCACTTTCGGTCGTCGATATAGTGGCTTTGTTCCTTATGCCACGACAGGAAGTGCAAGATCGTGGGGGTGGGTGGGGGGCTATCCCGGCAGCTCGGCGCGGTAGGCGGCGGACGCCCACGGCACCCCCAGTTCGCTCGGCAACGCCCCCTGCTCGGCCGACCGGCGCAACACGTCGACGACGCCCCGCAGGTGGCGGACCCGCTCCCCGCCCTCGCCGAGGGTGGTCACCAGCTCGCCGTCGAGCAGCCGGGGCTCCGGCGCGGGCCGCAACGCGTCCAGCAGCGCGGTGAACGGTGCGGTACGGGCCAGCGGTGCGATCAGTGGCACGCCCACCGGGTCGACCCGGTGGGCGAGCAGGTTCTCCAGCAGCCCCAGCCGCCCCGGCACCCGGCGGGTCACCACGTCCCCGGGCAGGCGCAGCCGGTCGGTCGGGTACTCCAGCACCGCCTGCCCCGTCGTGCCGGTCACCACCACCTCGCCCGCCACGAACTCCTCGGCGGCCAGGGTCACCGCCACCAGCACCGGTGGCCCGGCGCGGAACCGGACCCGCAGCACGGCGGTGTCCTCCACCTCGATCGGCCGGACCCGGTAGCGTTCCACCTCGATCGCGACCGGCCATGGCGTCGCCCCGGCGAGCGCCTCGGCGATCGCCAGGCACTGCATCACCGCGTGCGCGAGCGGGTTGGCGAGCGCGCCGTCCAGCACCGGTCGGCCGTCCACACTCCGTCGACCGGCCCACGGGGAGCGGGCGTAGTAGGCGTCCGGTCGTTGCCAGGCGGCGATGGTGGAGATGCCGGTGACCGTGCCCAGCCGACCGGCGGCCAGCGCGTCGGTCAGCGCGGTGAGGGCAGCCGAGCCGAGCGCCTGGAAGCCGACCTGGGCCACCCGGCCGGCGGCGGTGAGTGCCCAGGTCAGCTCCTCGTGCTCGGCCAACGACAGCACCGGGGGCTTCTCCAGCAGCAGGTCCGCGCCGGTGGCCAGGGCGTCGCGGGCGATCGCCAGGTGGGTGTGCGGCGGCGTGCAGATCACCACCACCTCCGGCCGGGTGGCGGCGAGCATCGCCCGGTGGTCGGTGAACACCGCCACCCCGGGCGGCACCGGGGCGGCCGGGTCGTCCTCCACCGGTCGGACGTCGACCAGGGCGACCAACCGCAGCCGACCGGCGGCGTGCAGGGGCGCGATCACCCGCCGGTGCCAGCGACCGTGCCCGTTCGCCCCGATCACCGCCACCCGGGGCGGCGGGGTTGTCCCGCTCACCGCCGACCGGTCCGGGTCGACCCGGTCACCGGGCACCGGCCAGAGTGGCCTCGACGCCGTGCCGTTCCAACGCGGTGAGCCAGGCGATCACGTCGGCGCGGACCTCGTCGTCCTCGGCCACCTCCACCGGGATGACGTCGCGCAGCGCGAAGACCGCGTCGACCGCGCCCGGCGGGCTCTGCGCCCCGGCGTCCAGCGCGGCCCGGATCGGCCCGGCCAGTGGGTCCTGGAGCGGCAACGGCCGGCCGTCGTCGGCGTACCCCAGCGCGAAGCGCAACCAGGACGCCACGACCAGCGCGCCCCAGCGCGCGGACCGCCCGGTCGCGCGCAGGTCGGCGATGGTGTGCAGGACACGCTGCGGCAGCTTCTGGGAGCCGTCGATCGCCACCTGGAGGGTGCGGTGGTGGATCGCCGGGTTACCGAACCGGGCGAGGGCCTGCTCGCCGTAGTCGACCACCCGCACCCCGTCCGGTGGGGTGAAGCTGGCCGCCACGTCCTCGGCGATCAGCCGGCGCAGCACCTCACGCAGGTGCGGGATCTCCAGCGCGTCGGCGATCGTCTCCCGACCGGCCAAGGCTCCGAGGTACGCGATGGCGGAGTGCACCCCGTTGAGGGCGCGCAGCTTCAACCGCTCCCACGGGCCGGCGTCGTCGGTGAGCACCGCCCCCGCGAACTCCCAGCCGGGCCGACCGCCGGGGAAGTCGTCCTCGATCACCCACTGTGCGTACGGCTCGGCGGCCACCGCGGCCAGGTCGGTCACGCCGAGCGCCCGCCGGGCCGCCTCGATCGTCTCCGGGGTGCTGGCCGGCACGATCCGGTCCACCATGGTGCCGGGGCAGGTGACATTGCCGGCCACCCACTCGACCAGCCCGGTGGGCACCGCGCCGGCCCGGCTGACCGCCTGGTCGAGCATGCCGCGCAGTCGTCGACCGTTGGCCGGCAGGTTGTCGCAGCTCACCAGGGCCACCGGCCCGGCGTCCGCGGCGGCCCGGGCGGCCAGCCCGCGCAGCAGCAGCCCCGGCACCGTGGTCGGCGGTCCGCCGCCGGCCAGGTCCGCGGCGAGCGCCGAGTCCGGGGACAGTCGGCCGGTCACCGGGTCGAGTTGGTACGCCTTCTCGGTGACGGTCAGGGTCACCACGCGGACCGCCGGGTCGGCGAGCAGCGCCACCACGGCGTCCGGGTCGCTGGGCGCGTGCCGGACACCGCTCAGGGCACCCACCACCCGGGTGGAGCTGCCGGCCGCGGAGAGGGCGCTGACGCTGAACAGGTTGTCCTGCGCGGCGATCGCCTCGACCACGCCGGTGCTGTGCGGGGCAACGGCCATGATGCCCCAGTCACCGCCGGCGGCGCCGACCGCCGCCTCGGTGAAGACTGCCTGGTGGGCGCGGTGGAACGCGCCCAACCCCAGGTGTACGACGCCGGTCGGCACGGTGCCCGGCCGGATCAACGGGCGGGCCTCGGCGGGCAGCCGGCGCAGCATGCCCAGGCCGAGCCGGGAGGCCCCGACGGTCACCGCCATGCCGGACCGTCCGGGAAGCGGAACTCGGCGATCGATGCGGGCTTCATGGTGGTGCTGTAACCGGGCCGTTCGGGCAGCAGGTAGCGGCCACCGCGGGTCCGCACCGGATCGACGAAGTGTTCGTGCAGATGGTCGACGTACTCGATCATTCGACCGTCCAGACCGGTGCCCACCCGCAGGTAGTCGAAGATCGCCAGGTGCTGGACGTACTCGCAGAGGCCCACGCCGCCGGCGTGCGGGCAGACCGGCACCCCGAACTTCGCCGCCAGCAGCAGCTCGGCCAGGACCTCGTTGACGCCGCCGACCCGGCAGGCGTCGACCTGCATCACCCCGATCGCCTCGGCCTGGAGGAGCTGTTTGAAGATCACTCGGTTGGCGGCCACCTCACCGGTGGCCACCCGGCAGCGGCCGGCGGTCAACTCGGTCACCGCGCGGGCGATCCGGGCGTGCCCGAGGATGTCGTCGGCGTGGGTGGGCTCCTCGATCCAGTACGGGTCCACCTCGGCCAGCGCCGCCATCGCGGTGATCGCCTCGTCGACGTCCCAGACCTGGTTGGCGTCCATCATCAACAGCGCGTCCGGGCCGATCTCCTCCCGGATGATCCGGGCCCGCCGCAGATCGTCGGCGAGCGGGCCGCCGACCTTCATCTTCATCGCCCGCCAGCCGTCGGCGTACGCCTGCCGGGTCAGCGCCCGCACCTTGTCGTCGGGGTAGCCGAGCCACCCGACCGAGGTGGTGTACGACGGGAAACCGTCACGTTCGAGGGTGGCCAACCGGTCGGCCAGCCCGTCGCGCCCCTTGTCGAGGATGGCGGCCGCCTCGTCCGGGGTGAGCGCGTCGGTGATGTGCCGGAAGTCGACGCTGGCCACCAGATCCTCGGTGGGCAGGTCGGCGAGGAAACGCCACATCGGCTTGCCGGCCACTGTGGCCCGCAGGTCCCACACCGCGTTGACCAGCGCGCCGGTCGCCATGTGGATCACGCCCTTCTCCGGGCCCAGCCAGCGCAGCTGCACGTCGGCGCTGAGCGAACGCCAGAACGCCACCGGCGCGGCCGTGATCTCCTCGATGGTGCGCCCCTGGACGTGGTGGGCCAGGGCACGCACCGCCGCGCAGGTGATCTCGTTGCCCCGGCCGTTGGTGAAGGTGAACCCGGCACCGGTCGGGCCCGCGTCGGTGCCCAGTTCCACGTACGTCGCCGAGTAGTCACCCCGGTTGATCGCGTCGGAGCCGTCGCCCCGGGCGGCGGTGGGGAACCGCACGTCATGCACCTCGACGGAGGTGATGGTGACCGTCACTGAGCCTGCCTTTCGTTCGCGACTGCGGGGCTCCGCTGCGCTGCACTTCTCGCGCTCACAGGTGGTGGTCCCCTCCGAAGTTGAAGACCCGCTTGGGCAGCCGGTACGCCAGGTCGACGATGGTCTCGGCGGCCTCGTCCATCGGCAGCCGGTGCTCGGCGACGAGCCGGGCCAGGAAGCCGGCGTCCACCCGGCGGGCCACGTCGTGGCGTACCGGGATGGAGCAGAACGCCCGGGTGTCGTCGACGAACCCGGTGGTGTTGTAGAAGCCGGCGCTCTCGGTCACCGTCTCCCGGAACCGGCGCAGCACCTCCGGGGAGTCCAGGAACCACCAGGGCGCGCCGAGCAGCAGCGCGGCGTATCCGCCCGCGAGGGGCGCCAACTCGCGGGTGAAGGTGTCCTCGTCGAGGGTGTAGAGCACCAGTCGCAGTCGGGGGTCGTTGCCGTAGCGCTCCAGCAGCGGGGCGAGCGCGTGCACGTACTCGGTGGCCTGCGGGATGTCGCCGCCGACGTCGCGGCCGTGCCGGGCGTGCAGCCACCGGTTGTGGTTGCGCACCGCGCCGGGGTGCAGCTGCATGACCAGGCCGTCGTCGAGCGACATCCGGGCGAACTCCACGAGCATGTGCGCCCGGAACGCCTCCGCGTCGGCGGCGTCGGCCTCGCCGCGCCGGCCCCGGTCGTAGAGCCGCTCGGCCTCGGCCGGGGTCAGGTCCAGGGTGCGCGCGGTGGGGTGGCCGTGGTCGGAGGAGGTGGCGCCGGCGGCGATGAACGCGGCGCGTCGGGCCCGCAGCGCGGCCAGGTAGCCGGCGTACGTGCCGGTGTCCTCACCGGCCCGGTCGCCGAGACGGTCCACGTTGGTCGACCAGCCCTCGAACTCCATGTCCACCACGTCGTCGGGGCGGAACGTGGTGACCACCCGGCCGCCCGGCCCGCCCCACCCGTCGGCGGCGAGCTTGGCGTGCTGCGCGAGGTCGTCCAGCGGTGACTCGGTGGTGGCGAGGACCTCGATGTTGAACCGCTCGAACAGCGCCCGGGGCCGGAAGTCCGGCTCGGCGAGCCGGGCCGCGATCTCGTCGTAGAGGGCGTCGGCGGTGCTCGGGCGAAGCGGCGTGTGCACCCCGAACACCGTGCGGAAGGTCTGCTCCAGCCAGAGTCGCGACGGGGTGCCCCGGAAGAGGTGCCAGTGCGCGGCGAAGCGTCGCCAGATCACCCGGCCGTCGGTCTCCACCGGGCTGCCGTCGCGGGTGGGCACCCCCAGATCCGCCGGGGGTACGCCCTGACTGAGCAGCATCCGGGTCAGATAGTGGTCGGGCACGATGAGCAGTTGCGCCGGGTCCGGGAAGGGTCGGTCCTCGGCGAGCAGGGCCGGGTCGACGTGCCCGTGCGGCGAGATGATGGGTTGCTCCGCGGCCAGGGCGTACAGCTCCCGGGCCAGCGCGCGCTGGCCCGGCTCGGGCGGCAGGAGCAGGTCGGTGTGGTCGAACGTGGGCACGGAGTGGGACTCCTCGTCTCCTGTGTCAGCGGGGGGTGAGCAGGTCGGCGACGCGGACGGGTTGGCCGGTCTCGAAGGACCGGTTGGCGGCCAGACCGGTGAGCAGTGCCAACGCGCCGTCGTCTGCGGTCGCGGCGCGGCCCAACGGGTCGGGTTGACCGCCGAGGAGCACCCCGGTCATCCGGGCGTCCGCGCCGCCGTGCCCGTGCCGACTGCGACCCTCCACCGGGATCTGCCGGGGCGGGGCCCAGAACGGGCGCAGGGTGAGCGTCGCACCACCGCCCTCGGCCGGCGCCTCCGCACCGTGCAGGGCAGCGCCCTTGACCGCGCCGGCGGTGCCCCGGTCGACGAAGTCGTTCTCGGCCACGTCCAGCTCCAGCCGGCCCCGGCTGCCGTTGACCATCACCCGGTAGCCCTCCCAGGGCGCGTACGCGGTGAGGTGGTAGCTCATGGTGGCGCCGGTGGAGTAGCGGGCCAGCACCGCCATGTCGTCCTCGATGCTCACCCCGGGCGCGAAGACGTTGCGGTCGCGCTGGTAGCCGTCCTCGGCCTCGGCGTCGAGGTACAGCTCGCGCAGCCGGGGGTGCGCGTCCAGCCGCAGCGCGAACGGGTCGTCGGCGGCGGCGGGGGAGCCGTGCGCCCGGTCGTAGTCGCGGGCGTAGCCGTGCCGGCGACCGTCCTCGCCGTAGAAGAAGAGTCGACCGGCCGCGTACACCTCGACGGGCGTGGCGTCCAGCCACCAGTTGACCAGGTCGAAGTGGTGGCTGGCCTTGTGCACCATCAACCCGCCGGAGGTGGCCTTGTCGCGGTGCCAGCGGCGGAAGTAGTCGGCGCCGTGGCGGACGTCGAGCAGCCACTCGAAGTGCACCGAGCCGATCTCGCCGACCGCGCCCTCGGCGAGCAGCCGGCGAACCTGTTCGTGCAGCGGGTTGTAGCGGTAGTTGAAGGCGACCGTCACCCGCCCACCGGTCTCGGTGACCGTGTCCAGGATCCGCCGGCAGCGGGCCACGTCCACTGTCATCGGTTTCTCGGTGACGACCTCCCGGCCGGCGCGCAGCGCGGCCACCACGTACTCGTCGTGGGTGACGTCCACGCTGGTGACCAAAACGACGTCGACCCGCTCGGAGTCCAACATGGCCGCGAAGTCACCGGCGGGGTACGTGGGCACCGGGCGGTGACCCAGCTCGCCCAGCCAACGGTTGTGCGCGTCCATCCGGGCCTGGTTGACGTCGGCGAAGGCGACCAGCTCGGTGGTGTCGGCGTGGTCGAGCACCAGCGCCCGGACGAACATCTCGGCCCGCGCGCCGGTGCCCACGACGGCGTACCGGACTCGCCCGGCGGCTCTCGGTGACATGCGGTCGCCTCCCGTGGTGCTGCAAAGGTTTGCAATGAAGTAATCACGATCGATCCGTTCTCGTCAACGACGACGGCGTGATCGGCGTCATTTGTCAGCGTTTGACGGGACTCAGGTCACCAAGGGGAGCGTGGGTGCAACGAAGCCGTAATCATTGACCGTTGACACTGGCGCAACCGTTTGCATTAATGGGCCACACCTGCGTGACCGCCACCACCACATCGGACGAAGGGGCCGCCGTGCCAGTCACCATCCGGGACGTCGCCCGGGCGTCCGGTGTGCACATCTCCACCGTGTCCCGCACCTTCTCCGCTCCCCACCTGGTCAACCCGGAGACCCGCGTCCGGGTGCTGGCCTGCGCGGAGGATCTGGGCTATCGGCCCAACCGCGCCGCCCGAGCCCTGATCACCGGGCGGACGCACAACATCGGGCTGATCATCGCGGACATCGCGAACCCGTTCTTCCCGCCGCTGATCAAGGCGGCGGAGAGTCAGGCCCGGCACCGCGACTACCACGTCTTCGTGGCCGACACCAACGAGGACCCGACCGCCGAGGAAGAACTGGTCCACGCGCTGGCCAAGCAGGTGGACGGGGTGCTGCTGTGCAGCCCTCGGATGAGCAACAGCCTGATCGAGCAGCTCAGCCGCGAGGTGCCACTGGTCGTGGTGAACCGGCAGGTGACCGGCCTGCCCTGCGTGCTGATGGACGTCGGGCAGGGCGCCCGTTCGGCGATCGAGCACCTGGTCGGCCTGGGGCACCGCAGCATCGCGCTGCTCGGTGGCCCGCGCAGCTCGTGGACCAACCGGGAGATGCGCCGTGCCGCCGGCGCGGCCGCCCGAGCCGGTGGCGCGGAGCTGACCATGCTCGGCCCCAACGCGCCCACCGAGGTCGGCGGCTCCGCCGTCGCCGAGCAGGTGCGACGCAGCGATGTGTCGGCAGTGCTCGCCTACAACGACCTGATGGCGATCGGCCTGATCGAAGGGCTGGACGCGCTCGGGGTCCGGGTGCCGCAGGAGGTGAGCGTCGTCGGGGTCGACGACATCACCCTGAGCCGGCTGACCCGCCCCAAACTGACGACGGTGGCCACACCCACCGCGGCCGCCGGCCGGACGGCCGTCGACATGCTGCTGCAACAGGACATCGAGTCACCGCGCGGTGCGCGGGGGTCCGGTGCCGGCACGGCGCTCGGCGTCCGTCGTACCACCGCACAGGTAATGCTCCAGACCGACCTGGTCATCCGCGACTCGACCGGCCCGGGCCCGTACGCCCGACCGGCACGTCCCCTGGCCGCACCACGTGGCCCGGGCCCGCATTGCCCTGCGGGCCCGGGCATCCCGACTGCGGCCACCGGTGACGCCGTCGCCTCCTAATGCCGAGGAGTGAGCGCACATGCACCCCGCAACGCCCCCCACCACTGACGCGCCCGTCGGGCGCGCCCACCGTACCCCGCTGCCCCGGCGGCGCCTGCTGCGTGGCCTGCTCGCCGTGACGGTCGCCGCACCGCTGATGTTCGGCGCTGCCGCCTGCGGAGATGACGGCGGCGGCGCCGCCGATCCGAACGCGCCGGTGAAGCTCTCCGTCTTCTGGTGGGGCGGCGACGCCCGGGCCAAGCTGACCGAGGACGCGCTGGCCCTCTACACCAAGAAGCACCCGAACGTGACCTTCGAGAAGACCTGGCAGGCCAACCAGGGCTACTTCGACAAGCTGGCGACGCTCACCGCCGGCGGCAACCCGCCGGACCTGTTCCAGATCGACGACAACTACCTCGCCGAGTACGCGGCCCGCAACACCACGCTCGACCTGACCTCGTACCAGGAGTCCGGGAAGCTGGACACCTCCAAGTTCCCCGAGAGCCTCTGGAAGTACGGCGTCGTCGACGGCAAGCTCGCCGGTCTGGCCGCCGGGGAGAACACCCAGGGTCTGGTCTACAACAAGACGCTGCTGACCAGGCACAACCTGCCCGAGCCGACCACCGGGATGACCTGGGAGCAGCACATCGCCTGGGCCGAGCAGGTCACCGCGAAGACCAAGGTGCCCGGCACCCAGGACCCGAGCGCCGACTACAAGGCGTTCTGGGTCTGGCTGCGCCAACAGGGCAAGGACCTCTACAAGGGCAAGGAGCTGGGCTTCACCGCCGAGGACGTGACCAAGTGGTTCGACCTGTGGAAGGGCGCCCGGGACCGCAAGGCCACCCCGAGCGCCGACGTCATCCACGAGGGCAACTCCAGCGACGTCACCAAGCAGTTGGTGGTCACCGGCAAGTCGGCGACCTCCTGGGTCTGGGCCAACCAGATGCCGGACCTGAAGAAGAACACCAAGGACGAGCTGGGCGTGATCGCCTACCCCGGTGACCCGAGCGCGCAGTGGGCCCGTGCCTCGATGTACTGGTCGGTGTTCAAGGGCAGCAAGAACAAGGACGTCGCCGTCGACGTGATCAACTTCCTGAACAACGACGTCGAGGCGGTCAAGCTGCTCGGCACCGATCGTGGTCTGCCGTCCAACCTGGACCTGCGCCGGGTGGTCAGCGACGACACCACCGACCCGGCCATGAAGCAGTCCATCGCCGTCGAGGCCGAGCTGACCCAGAAGTTCGGCGAGTCGCCGCAGGTGCCGATCAAGGGGCACAGCAAGGTGAAGTCCGAGCTGATCAAGGCCGCCGAGAACGCGCAGTACGGGCGGGCCACCCCCGCCGAGGCCGCCACCCAGTTCATCGAGGCGTGCAAGTCCGCCATCGCCTGACACGCCGTCAAGGCGCGGAGAGGAGCTGTTCGTGGCGTTGACCACGGCGCCCGACCCGACCCGACGCGGCCCCGGATCCGACCGGGCCCACGCGCAGAGGCGTGGGCCCGGACGCTTCCGGCACAGCGAAGGTCTGGCGGGGTACGTCTTCCTGTCGCCGTGGCTCATCGGCCTGATGGGTGTCACGGCGATCCCCATGCTGCTGTCGCTCTACCTGAGCTTCACCAACTACGACATCCTCACCCCCTTCTCCGAGGTGGAGTGGGTGGGGCTGGCCAACTACGAACGGATGTTCACCGCCGACCCGTCGTACTGGCACGCGGTGCGGGTCACCCTGACCTTCGCGCTGATCGCCGTACCGCTCAAACTGGGCGCGGCGCTCGGCGTGGCGCTGCTGCTCAACCGCGCCTGGCGCGGCGTCGGGCTGTTCCGCGGGTTGTTCTACCTGCCGTCCCTGCTCGGCGGCAGCGTCGCGCTGGCCATCGTCTGGGTCAACATGTTCAACCGCGACGGCGCGTTCAACTCGCTGCTGAGCCTGTTCGGCATCACCGGCAAGCCGTGGGTCAACGACCCCGACTGGGCCCTGGAAACACTGATGGTGCTGGCCATCTGGCAGTTCGGCGCACCGATGGTGATCTTCCTGGCCGGGCTCAAGCAGGTGCCCACCGAGCTGTACGAGGCCGCGTCGGTCGACGGGGCCGGCCGGTTCCGCCAGTTCCGCAACGTCACCCTGCCGATGCTCTCCCCGGTCATCTTCTTCAACCTGGTGCTGGAGACCATCAACGGCTTCCAGGGCTTCACCGCCGCGTTCGTGCTCAGCAACGGCACCGGCGGCCCGGTCGACTCCACCCTGATGTACACGCTGAACCTCTACATCACCGGCTTCACCGACCTCAACATGGGCTACGCCTCGGCGATGGCCTGGGTGTTCCTGCTCGCCATCGCGGTCATCACCGCGATCTTCTTCAGCACCGGACGGTTCTGGGTGCATTACTCCGACGGGGAGGACCGGTGATGGTGACGGTGACCCCGACGACCACGGCGCCGCCGAACGCGCGCCGACGACCCGGCGGACGGCCCGTGCTGCGGCTGCTGATCCTGGTGGCGATCGTCGCGGTGGTGCTCTACCCGCTGATCTGGATGGTGGGCACCTCGCTGAAGTCCCAGGAGGAGATCGTCAACAACGTCGGGCTGCTGCCCGAGCGGTTCACCCCGGGCAACTACACCGCCGGCTGGTCCAACTTCGACGTCAGCTTCGGCCGGTTCTTCCTCAACAGCGCGATGGTCAGCCTGCTCACCGTCGTCGGCAACGGCCTCTCCTGCCTGCTGGCCGCGTACGCCTTCGCCCGGCTGCGGTTCCGGCTGCGCGGCATGTGGTTCGCCGTCATGATCGGCACACTGCTGCTGCCCCAGCACGTGCTGATCGTGCCGCAGTACATCCTGTTCCGCACGCTCGGGCTGGTCGGCGGTGACTGGCCCTACCTGCCGCTGCTCATCCCGCAGTTCCTGGCCACCGAGGCGTTCTTCGTCTTCCTCATGGTGCAGTTCATGCGCGGCGTCCCCCGGGAACTGGACGAGGCGGCCCGCATCGACGGCGCCGGCCCGTTCGGCATCTTCCGGCACATCATCCTGCCGCTGAGCCGTCCGGCGCTGGTCACCACGGCGATCTTCTCGTTCATCTGGACCTGGAACGACTTCTTTCGCCAGTTGGTCTTCCTGTCCCAACTGGAGGACTACACCGTCCCGGTCGCGCTGACCCTGTTCATCGACTCGACCAGCCAGAGCGCGGTCGGCCCGATGTTCGCCATGTCGGTGCTGTCGCTGCTGCCGGTCTTCCTGTTCTTCGTCGCGTTCCAGCGGATGCTCGTCGAGGGGATCAACACCAGTGGCATCAAGGGCTGATCCCGGCGACACCGGCGGGCGGCGGGACTGGCGCGACGTCGCGCGCGACGCCGCCGACCTGGCACTGCTGGGCATCCTGTTGACCCTCGCGGCGGTTCCCCTGCTCACCGCCGCCGCGGCGGCGGGCACGGCCAGTGCGGCGGTGCACGACTGGACGCGTACCGGCAGTTGGCCGTCGGCACGTACGAACGTGCGCCGGTTCGGCCGCGCGGTGCTGCCCGGTGTGCCGGTCAGCCTGCTCGCGCTCGCCGGCGCCGCGCTGCTCGCCGCCGAC
>NZ_QGSY01000340.1 GCF_003857035.1 Micromonospora arida | reverse complement strand
GTCGACTGCCTGCCGCCGCCGGCCGCCAGCCGACTGCCTGCGCCCCGCCGACGGCCAGCCGACGTCGCGGCGGCCTGGCTGGACCACCCAACGACGCGACTCAGCCCGCCGGCCAACAGTGGCCGACGGGCTGACGGTGTGCCGGGTGATCAGCGACCGGCGGGCTTGAGACCGAGTGGCTTACCGAGCAGCGAGTCGCGGCGCAGGGCGAGCCGGTCGGCGACCGTGCCGAGCGCCTGAGCGGCCGGGGACTCCGGCTCGGCCAGCACGATCGGGTTGCCGGCGTCGCCGGCCTCGCGGACCCGGGTGTCCAGTGGGATCTGACCGAGCAGCGGCACCTGGGCGCCGATGGTCCGGCTCAGAGACTCGGCCACAGCCTCACCCCCGCCAGCGCCGAAGATCTCCATCCGGGAGCCGTCCGGCAGCTCCAGCCAGGACATGTTCTCGATGACGCCGACCACCCGCTGGTGGGTCTGCAGGGCGATCGCCCCGGCCCGCTCCGCCACCTCGGCGGCGGCGGTCTGCGGGGTGGTGACGATCAGGATCTCCGAGTTGGGCAGCAACTGGGCCAGCGAGATGGCCACGTCACCCGTGCCCGGCGGCAGGTCGAGCAGGAGCACGTCCAGGTCGCCCCAGTAGACGTCGGCCAGGAACTGCTGCAGTGCCCGGTGCAGCATCGGGCCGCGCCACACGACTGCGGCGTTGCCGGACGTGAACATGCCGATGGAGATCACCTTCACGCCGTGCGACTGCGGCGGCATGATCATGTCCTCGACCCGGGTGGGCCGGGCCTCCGTGCCGAGCATCCGGGGCACCGAGTGGCCGTAGATGTCGGCGTCGACGACCCCGACGGAGAGCCCACGGGCGGCGAGCGCCGCCGCCAGGTTGACAGTGACGCTGGACTTGCCGACGCCACCCTTGCCGCTGGCCACCGCGTACACGCGGGTGCGCGAGCCGGGCTGGGCGAACGGGATGACGGGCTCCTCGGTGGCGCCGCCGCCACGCAGCTGCGACTGCAACGACTGCCGCTGCTCGGGGGTCATCACGCCAAAGTCGATCTCGACGCCGGTGACGCCGGGCACCGCGGCGACGGCGGCGGTGATGTCCGTACGCAGCTTGTCCTTCAGCGGGCAGCCGGCGACGGTGAGCAGCAGCTCGACGCGGACGACGCCGCTGGCACCGATCGTGGCGGAGCGGACCATGCCCAGCTCGGTGATGGGCCGGCGGATCTCCGGGTCGTTGACGGTGGCCAGGGCGGCCTGGATCGCGTCCTCGACGGTGCTCACGGGTGCTGACATGCCCGCAATGCTACGTCGCGGGGCATCCGTTGCCGCCGCTGCCCGGGGCGGTGTGAGCCAATCGATGACCCGTCGGTCAGCTCTCTGACCGGCGCGGGCCGGTGCCGTCCGGCCGGGCGTCACGGGTGAAGTCGCCGTCCAGGTCGTCGCGGGGTTCTTCCAGTCCGACGCCGTCGGTCGGCCGCTGGCCACGCCGCTCCTGCCGGCTGTCCTTCTCCTGCTGGCGGCGCTCCAGTCGTTGCCGGCGTTGCCCCACCTCGTCCAGCTCCTCGGCCAGCCGGGCCAGCTCGGAGCGGAGGAAGTCGCGGGTGGCGACCTCACCCAGCGCGATCCGCAGGGCCGCGATCTCCCGGGCCAGGTACTCGGTGTCCGCCTTCTGCGCGGTGGCTCTCCGCCGGTCCTCCTCCAAGGCCACGCGGTCCCGGTCGGCCTGCCGGTTCTGGGCCAGCAGGATCAGCGGCGCCGCGTAGCTGGCCTGCAACGACAGCACCAGGGTCAGGAACGTGAAGGTGTACGGGTCGAAGCGCAGGTCCGCCGGGGCCAACGTGTTCCAGACGAACCAGATCGCGATCACCACGGTCATGACGACGATGAAGTTCGCGGTGCCCATGCCCCGGGCGATGCCCTCGGACCACCGACCGAACGCCTCCGCGTCGAACCTGGGCAGCTTGATGCCCCGGGGCTCGCGTGGCTGGTCGAGACGCTCCGTCCGCCGCTGGTCAGCCATCCGTGCCGTCCAGCGTGGGGTCGGTGGTGCCCGAGGCGGTCAGGGCGTCGCGGTCCCGCCAGTCCCGGGGCAGCGAGTGGTCCAGCACGTCGTCCACCGTCACGGCGCCGACCAGCCGGTTGTTCCGGTCGATCACCGGCATGGCAACCAGGTCGTAGGTGGCCATCCGGCGGGTGATCTCCGGCAGCGGAGTGGTGGGGCGCAGCGGGTCGATGTCGTTGACCACCACCTTGCCCAGCAGGTCGGCCGGGGGTTCGCGCAGCAGCGCCTGGAAGTGCACCATGCCCAGGTAGCGGCCGGTCGGCGTGTTCTGCGGTGCCCGGGTCACGAAGACCTGCGCGGCGACGGCGGGGGAGAGCTGTGGCTCCCGGATCCGGGCGAGCGCCTCGGCGACGGTGGCGTCCGGCGGCAGGATGACCGGCTCCGAGGTCATCACACTGCCCGCCGTGCCCGGGGTGTACTTCAGCAGCTGACGTACCGGGTCGGCCTCGTCGGGCTCCATCAGGTCCAGCAGCACGTCCTGCTCGGGTGGGGGCAGCTCGTTGAGCAGGTCCGCGGCGTCGTCCGGGTCCATCTCCTCCAGGATGTCGGCGGCCCGCTCCCGGTCGAGGGCGGCGAGGATCTCCACCTGGTCGTGCTCCGGCAGCTCGCTGAGCACGTCGGCCAGCCGCTCGTCGTCCAGCGCGGCCGCGACCTCGTTGCGCCGCGCGTCGGGCAGATCCTGCAACGCGTTTGCCAGGTCGGCGGGGCGCATGTCCTCCAACACCGCGAGCAGGTTCGCCGTACCCCGGTTGTCGGCGATGCCGCTGAGCCCGCGCACCCGGTCCCACTCGACCTGGTGCAGGTGGCCGCGGCGGCTGAGTCGACCGGTCTGCTCGCGTACGGCGACGCGGGTCAGCGACCACTCGCCGCCCCGGCTGCACTCCATCGCGACGTCCACGACGGCGCCGGGCTGGCCGCCCGGGTCGAGCTGTACGCGTCGGTCCAGCAGTTCCTGGAGCACCAGCAGCTCGTTCGGGCGCTTCTCGAACCGGCGCAGGTTGAGGGTGCCGGAGCCCAGCACGACGGCGTCCACGTCGATGGACGTGATCCGGTTGATGGACAGGAAGATCCGACGGCGCATCGGCATCTCGGCGACGAGGCCCACCACCTCCGGGGGCCGTTTGGTCGCCCGCAGCCGTGCCACGGCGTCACGAACCCGCCCCACCTGGTCACCGTTCGGGTCGAAGACGGCGACTCCGGCGAGACGGGCGATGTAGACCCGGGTCGGCGTGCTCACGGGCACCAGCCTAAGCGCCTAGTGTTTATCAACATGTCGACCTTGGCCTACGAGATCGTGGACGTCTTCACCGACCGCCCCTTCGCCGGCAACCCGCTGGCCGTGGTGTTCGGCGCGGAGGCGCTGGCCACCGAGCAGATGCAGGCGCTCGCACTGGAGTTCAACCTGTCCGAGACGGTGTTCGTGCTGCCACCGACCCAGGTCGGCGTCACCTACCGGGCCCGGATCTTCACCCCGGTGGAGGAGTTGCCGTTCGCCGGGCACCCGAGCGTCGGCGCGGCGGTCACCGCCAGCAGGCGGGGCATGTTCGGTGTGGGGCAGGTCACCCAGGAGTGCCGGGCCGGGGTGCTGCCGATCGAGGTGACCGCGTCGGGGGCGACGCTGACCGGGGGCACGCCGACTCTCGGGCCGGAGTTGGACCCGGAGCCGTTGCTGGAGATCGCCGGGTTGGCCGACGGCGACCACATCGGGCCCGCCCCACGGGTCGCCGGCTGCGGGCTGGAGTTCCCGTACCTGCCGGTGCGTCCGGAGTCGGTGGCCCGCGCCCGGGTGGACCCGGCGGCGGCGCAGCGGTACGGGGTGTCGCACGTCAGCGTCTTCTCCTGGGACGCCGCCGCGCAAACCGCGCACGCCCGGGTCTTCGTGCCGGGGGTCGGCGTTCCGGAGGACCCGGCGACCGGTTCGGCGGCGCTCGGCCTCGGTGTCTGGCTGGTGGCGAGTGGTCTGCTGCCCGGCGAGGGGCGGTCGGAGTACGCGGTCCGTCAGGGCGCGGAGATGAACCGTCCGTCCGCGTTGGCCTGCACCGTCACCGCGGCGAACGGGGTGGCGGTCGGCGCGACGGTCGCCGGCCAGGTGGTGCCGGTGGCCCGCGGCGAGATCGCCGTGCCGCCGTTCGTGGGCTGAGCGGAGGGGTCGATGCGGGAGGATGCGGGTGTGACGGACGAGGACGCCCCCGGGGGCACCCCACTGGTCGACGAGGCGATGAAGAAGGCCGCCGTGGCCTGGGTCAGCGTTGCGGGCGGGCCGGCGCTCGCGCTCTGGTGCGCCCCGCTGGAGGGCGCGCTGCTGGTGGTCAGCGGGCCGGGCGAGCAGGCCGCACCGGGTCTGGCCGACGCGACCGAGGCCCAGGTCACCCTGCGCGGCGACCACGGAGGTCGGATCGTCACCTGGCCGGCCCGGGTGAGCCGGTTGCAGCCGGGCACCGAGGCGTGGGACGTCACCGCGCCGCTGGTGGCGGCGAAGCGCCTCAACGCGCCCGGTCCGAGCGCTGACCTGGTGGCCCGATGGGCTGCCGACGGATGCGCGGTGAACCGCCTCGCCCCGGCCGGTACGCCGCTGGCCGGAGCGGAGTTGCCGGCCGACGCGCAGGCCGAGCCACCCCGGGCGACTCCGGCGGTCCGGGCCACCCGTAAGCCGTTCCGCCTGCACCGGGTCCGCCGCCGCTGATCGGTTGATCAGCCGGCCCGACCACCGACACCCGCCACGGCGGCGTCGGCGTCGACGAGGGCGAGCACCTCGCCCAGGGTGCCGAGCGTGGGGCCGCGCCAGTCCCGGTCGGCGTTGAACACCATGTGCGTGGCCAGGTCCGGTGCGGCGAGCCGGACGGCGGTCATCCCGGCCCGCTCGGCGCCGGTCAACTCCTGGCTGCCGCCGTCACCGACGTAGAGGCAGTCGCCCGGCGCGAGCCCGAGCCGCCGGCAGGCCGTCAGGTAGAGGGTCGGATCCGGTTTGCACCGCCCGACCTGCACCGAGAAGACCCGTACGTCGAGCAGGGGGGCGACCGCGAGCTGCGGCAGGAAGGCCGGCAGTTCGTGCGTACAGTCGCTGATCACGCCGGTGCGCAGGCCGCGCTGGCGCAGAGCCGCCAGCACCGGCACCGCGTCGGCCCGCAGCCAGGTGTCGGCGCGGACCGCCCGGTGCCGGGACGCCACCGCTGCCCGTACCGCGTGGTCGCTGGGGTGTACGCCGGCCTGGGCGCACACCCAGCGCAGGGTCGCCTCCGCGTCGCCGAGCCGGCCGGTGGCCCGCTCGTAGTAGGTGCGGTTCAGCACCTCGGTCAGGATCTCGGTGGGACACCCGAGCAGCTCGGCGGTGCCGACGTGCGCGACACCGCGTTGTACCGAACGGGTCAGGGTGCCGAAGAAGTCGAACAGCACCGCCTGGTAGCTGGGCATGGGGGAGCGCCTCCGGGCGGTCGAGGGGTCGCCGGCGCGAACCTGCGTGATCGTAACGGAGCGATGACCCTCCGTGTCGACCGTCATACGTGTGAGGATTACGTCCCGTGCCCCCTCCTCCGCCCCGGCCGTCCCTGGATCCGCTGACCACCGGCGCGGTCGGGCTGGCCGTGGTCGCCGTGTCGTCGTCCGCGCCGCTGATCGCGTACGCCGCCGCCCCGGCGCTGGCCATCGCGTTCTGGCGCAACCTGCTCGCGGTGGCCGTGCTGAGCCCCTTCGCGCTGGTCCGACGCCGCGCCGAGTTCCGCAGGCTGACCGTCGGCGCGGGCCGGCGGGAGGGACTGTTCTGCGTCCTGTCCGGGGTCGCCCTGGCCGGGCACTTCGCGACCTGGGTGCCGAGCGCGCAGCTCACCTCGGTCGCCACGTCCACCGCCCTGGTCGCCACCCAACCGGTCTGGCAGGGGCTGATCGCGCGTGCCCAGGGGCGTCCGCTGCCCCGGGTGGTGTGGATCGGCATCGCGGTGGCGGTCGGCGGCGCGGCGGTCGCCACCGGAGTGGACGTGGGGGTTTCCGGCCGGGCCGTCCTCGGCGACGTGCTGGCGCTGATCGGCGCCATGTTCGCCGCCGTCTACACCGCCTTCGGGGAACGGGCCCGGGTCAGCATCAGCACCACCACCTACACCACCATCTGCTACGGAATCTGCGCGCTGATCCTGCTGTCTCTGTGCCTGGTCGGCGGCGTACGGCTGACCGGCTTCGACGGGCGTACCTGGCTGGCCATCCTGGCCCTGGTGGCCGGCGCCCAACTGCTCGGGCACTCGATGTTCAACTACGCGCTGAGGAAGATCCCGGCGACCACGGTGAGCGTGCTGATCCTGCTGGAGGCGCCCGGCGCGGCCCTGCTCGGCTGGGCCTGGCTGGGTCAGCTACCCCGCCCGTACGCGCTGCTCGGCATGGCGTTGCTGCTGACCGGCGTGGCGGTGGTGGTGCTCGGCGGCGGTCGGGCCGCTCGCCGAGCGGCGCCCAGCGCGCTGCCGACCGACCCGATTCCGCTGGACGGCTGACGGCCGTCACAGGTACGCGGCGAAGTGATCCGCGACCAGGTCGGTCAGCTGGTCACCGTCGAGGCTGCCGTCCACCTGGAAAACCCGGACGCCCAGCCGCTCAGACTGCGCCACTGAGTCCGCCGCTACCAGTTCGTCCCTCGCCCACCTGTTGCGGAGGGCCCGTTCGGGGTCGCTGACGCTCGCTACGGCGACGCTGGCACGTGGCAGCCGGGTGATCTGCTGGGCGCGGAACTCGGCAGTGGGCACCAGCACCACCATCTGCCGTACCGATTCGACGATCGGCGCCACCAACTCCGGTCGCAGCCCCCACCCTTCGGCCACCACCCGGCGGCCGGGTACCAGTGCGCTGAGGTCGTCGAGCACCCACGCGAAGCGGCGGGGGAAATGTGCCAGCGTCTCAGCAGCCATTCGGGTTGGCACGGTGCGGACCCAGGTCGTTTCCGGATCTGGGCCGGCCGGAGGTTCGCCGCGCCGGACCCGGTCGGCGATACGTCGGTCGTCGTGCCCTCGGGCGTCGTGCCGGTCGTAGAGGTACGCAGTCAGGCCGAACCGCAGGGCCAGGTTGACGGCGACGGTCGACTTGCCGGCCCACTGCCCGCCGCCGATCCAGAGGGCTCGGCGCGCGGTGGCTGTCCCATCGAAATCCATGCCTCGATGGTGGTTGTCGGCCACTTCAAGATCAAGTCTTGTTCTCGCCCGCCACCCCGTGATGAAGTGAGGGAAGACGCATCTGGTAAAGGTCGATTCCACCCTGAGGGCGACCACCGCCGCCGAAGGTCAGGCCTCGTGCACCTCGATGACCCGGGTCGTCGGCGCGGCTTCGCCGAGGGCGGTACGCAGGGCCGCCCGGTCCGGGTCGGCGAGGAACGACTCGTAGCCGGCCCGCCCGTCGAACCGGATCACGTGCACCTCGGCCTGCCCGTCGGTGCCGCGCAGTCGCCGCTCCAGCCGGCCGCCGTGCCGTTCGAGCAGGGTCAGCACGGCGTCCTCGTAGCGCTGCCCGGCGGCCTCGGCCCCGACGGCGAACTCGACGATCGCGACGAGTGTCAGCACACCGGCCCGGTCAGTCATCGAGACCGACGGCCTTGGCACTCGCCGCCCACAGCCGGGCGGCGAGCTGCGGATCGGCCGCCTTGCGGAGCGGTCGACGCGGCCGACGGTCGACGTAGTAACCCCCGTTGATCAGCCGGGAGCGCTCCTGCTTGGCCAACCAGACCAGGGTCTCGGCGCCCTTCTCCGGGCTGCGGAACGGCATGAACCGCATGCCGAACGCGACCAGCCTGCTGTCGTTGGCGAACCGGGTGCGGACCACCCCGGGGTGGAAGCTGTACGCGGCAACGTCCGGCCAGCGCCGGGCGGCCTCGGCGGTGAACAGGATGTTCGCCTGCTTGCTGGTGCCGTACGCGCCCATCGGCCGGTAGTTCCGCAGTGGCTTGTTCAGGTCGTCCGGGTCGAGTGCGCCGAAGCGGTGCGCGCCGGAGGCGGTCACCACGACCCGGCCCACCCGGTCGGCGAGCAGGTTGGTCAGCAGGAACGGGGCCAGGTGGTTGGCCTGGATCGACATCTCGAAGCCGTCGACAGTGCTCAGTGGTTGCAGCGCGATCGCGCCGGCGTTGTTGGCGAGCACGTCGATCCGGTCGTACGTGGCCCGGAGCTGCTCGGCCAGCCGGCGTACGTCGTCGAGGATCGCGAAGTCGGCCCGGAACAGCTCCGGACGTTCACCGGAGTTCTCCCGTACCCGTTCGGCTGCGGCCTGGAGGCGGGCCGGGTCCCGCCCGACCAGCACCACCTGGTCGCCCCGGCAGGCCAGGTGCACGGCGGCGGCCAGCCCGATGCCGGAGCTGGCCCCGGTCACCACCACCAGTCGGCGCCCAGTGAGATCTTCCACAGGTCCATTCACCCCGGTCATGGCGCGAGGTTACCGTGGCGTCACAACGCCCTTTGGGATCGTTAAGGTTTCGGATCTGTCGTCAGGTTGGCGTCGGCATGCCCGCCGGACGCTGGAAGGAGCACATCCATGGCCGCAGTCGGTCGCCCCCGCAGGTCCTGCCTCGCCGTGCCGGGTTCCAGCGTGAAGATGCTCGGCAAGGCCCAGGGCCTCCCGGCCGACCAGGTCTTCCTCGACCTGGAGGACGCCGTCGCCCCACTGGCCAAGCCGGACGCGCGCAAGAACATCGTGGCCGCCCTCAACGAGGGTGACTGGGCCGGCAAGACCCGGGTGGTCCGGGTCAACGACCTGACCACCCCGTGGACCTACCGGGATGTCATCGAGGTCGTCGAGGGCGCCGGTGCCAACCTGGACTGCATCATGCTGCCGAAGGTGCAGACCGCCGCCCAGGTGCAGTGGCTGGACCTGACGCTCACCCAGATCGAGAAGACGATCGGCCTGGAGGTCGGTCGGATCGGCATCGAGGCGCAGATCGAGAACGCCGCGGGTCTGGTCAACGTGGACGCCATCGCCGCCGCCTCGCCGCGCGTGGAGACCATCATCTTCGGCCCGGCCGACTTCATGGCGTCGATCAACATGAAGTCGATGGTGGTCGGCGGCCTGATCCCGGACTACCCGGGCGACCCGTACCACTACATCCTGATGCGGATCCTGATGGCCGCGCGGATGCACGACAAGCAGGCCATCGACGGCCCGTTCCTGCAGATCCGCGACGTCGACGGGTTCCGCGAGGTGGCCAAGCGCTCGGCCGCGCTGGGCTTCGACGGCAAGTGGGTGCTGCACCCGGGCCAGATCGACGCCGCCAACGAGGTCTACCAGCCGGCGCAGGCCGACTACGACCACGCCGAGCTGATCCTCGACGCGTACGAGCACTACACCTCGGAGGCCGGCGGCCGGCTCGGCGCCGTGATGCTCGGCGACGAGATGATCGACGAAGCGTCCCGCAAGATGGCGCTGGTGGTCGCGGCCAAGGGCCGGGCCGCCGGGATGAGCCGTACCTCGTCGTTCACCCCACCGTCGGAGTGACCGGCCGGGCCGGGACGACCGCCGCCGGCTGTCGGTCCGGCCCGACAATCGGCGGTACGCCGGCCCGCCCGCGCGCCGGTCAGTAGCTGCTGCTGCTGTTGTCGCTCGTCGCGATCGCGTAGATGATCGCGGCGGCGTAGATGGCGATCACCAGCACCAGGAACCCGGTGAGAATCCAGCCGACGATGATGGCGGCCTTCGCCATCCCCGCCCCGCCCTCGCCGCTGAGCCGGATCTGCTTCTGCGCCACGTGGCCGAGGATCGCGCCGATCGGCGCGGTGATGCAGGACGTGAAACCGATCAGGGCCAGCACGAACGCCGCGATGGCCATCCCGTTGGTCTTCGGGGGCTGCGGGTAGCCGTAGCCGGGGTACTGCGGCGGGTAACCGGGCGGGGCGTAACCGGGCGGGGCGTATCCGGGCATCGGCTGGGCCGCTGACTGCTTCGCGCCGGCGTACGGGTCGACCGGTGCGTACGCACCGGGGGCGTACGGGTCGACCGGGCCAGATTGCGCGGGCACCGGCTGACCGGCCACCAGGGTCGGGTCCGGTGCGGGGCTCGACGGCTGGGCCGACCACGTGGGATCGCTCCAGTTGCCGGGCGGCGGGGGATTGGTCATGCGAACTCTCCGTCGGGTTGGGGTGCGGAGACAGGGTAGCCAGCGCCGCCCAAACCCGACGCCCCTGCTTCCGGGTGCCGCGTTGCTCGGGCCGGTCGTAACGGGCAGGATCCCTGACATGGCATACGACGCGCGCGCCGCGGACCGCTCCGGCAGTCGACCCCGACGGGACGTCAGCCGCCCGGGCGCTGCCCGGCGCGCACGGACGGCCGCCCCGGCGGGCAGTCCCGGCCCCGACGAGCCGGTCGCGCTCACCGACCCGGTCACCATGCGCCTCGACGGGCGGGTCGCCCTGGTCACCGGGGCGGGCAGCCCGGACGGCATCGGTTATGCCACCGCCCGGCGACTCGCCGACCTGGGCGCGCGGGTGGCCATCGTCTCCACCACCCGACGCATCCACGAGCGGGCGACCGAGCTGGGGGTGACCGGCTTCGTCGCGGACCTGACCGACGAGTCCGAGGTCGGCGCGCTGGCCGATGCGGTCGCCGAGCAGTTGGGCGACGTCGAGGTGCTTGTCAACAACGCCGGCCTGGCCAGTCGCGCCAGCCAGGGGGTGCTGCGGCCGGTAGCGCAGCTGACCTACGACGAGTGGCGCGGCGAGATCGACCGCAACCTCTCCACCGCGTTCCTGTGCAGCCGGGCGTTCATCGGGGGGATGGCCGAGCGGGGTTGGGGTCGCATCGTCAACCTGGCGGCCACGGCCGGCCCGGTCAACGCCCTGCCCACCGAGGCCGCGTACGCCGCGGCGAAGGCCGGGGTCGTCGGGCTGACCCGGGCTCTGGCCATGGAGATGATCGCCGACGGGGTGACCGTCAACGCGGTGGCACCGGGCACCATCTACACCGCGGCGTCCACCATGGCCGAGATCAAGCAGGGATTGGGCACCCCGGTGGGGCGACCGGGCACGCCGGACGAGGTCGCCGCGGCGATCAGCTTCCTCTGCTCGCCGGCTGCCTCGTACATCACCGGGCAGATGCTGGTGGTGGACGGCGGCAACAGCGTCCGCGAGGCCCGCTTCCGCTGACGGTGCCGGTCCGCACCGGCCCGTTCGTCAGTAGCTGCCGCTGTCGCCGGTGTTGCTGAAGGCCACCAGCGCCAGCCAGCCACAGCAGGCCAGCACGGTGAGCCCGGTGAAGACGTAGCCAAGGATCAGCCCCCAGGTCGCGAGCTGGTCGCCCTCCTCGCCGTTGGTGCGGATCTGCCGCTTGGCCACGTGGCCGAGGACGACGCCGGCCGGCGGAAAGACGAAGGCGAACACCAGTGACAGGATCGCCAGCACGTTGGTGCCCCGACCCGGCCCGGACGGCGGTGGGCCGTACTGGCCGTAGGGGCCCTGCGGGGGGTACGGCGGTTGCTGGCTCCAGTGCGCCGACTGCTGCGGCCCCTGGTGGCCGTACGGCGACGGTTCGCCCGCCGGCGGTCCGTACGGTGAGCGTTCCGCTGGCAGTTCGTACGCCGGCTGGTCCGGCTGCGGCGCGGACGGCGGCTGACCGGCCGGCGGTGGCGCGTACGGCGACTGGTCCTTCGGTGGCTCGTAGGGTGACGGCGGCGGCTCGTCCTCGGGCGGTCCCGACGGCGGCGGGTAGCTCACAGCTGTCCTCCTCCTGCCGGTGCCGGAAAAGTCCCTCTTGCCGGACGCTACCCGCAGCGGTGAACCTTTTCACAGCGGTTGTGTGGACTGGTCACCTTGGCCTCGTCGACCCGAGGGGCCGATACTGACCCAGCGTTCAGTTACCCATGAGTAGTGCGCTGATCCTCGGAGGCTGAGATGGCTCGACTCGCCCAGACGCCCGGCCTGACCGATGTGCAGCAGTCGATCCTGGAGACCGTTCGGGACTTCGCCGACAAGGAGATCATCCCGCACGCGCAGCGGCTGGAGCACGCCGACGAATACCCCACCGACATCCTCGACGGCATGCGCGAGATGGGGCTGTTCGGCCTCACCATCGACGAGGAGTACGGCGGGCTCGGCGAGTCGCTGCTCACCTACGCGCTGGTGGTGGAGCAGCTGTCCCGGGGCTGGATGTCGATCTCTGGCATCGTCAACACCCACTTCATCGTGGCGTACCTGATCTCCCAGCACGGCTCCGCCGAGCAGAAGGCCCGGCTGCTGCCGAAGATGGCCACCGGCGAGGTGCGCGGCGCGTTCTCCATGTCCGAGCCCGAGACCGGCTCCGACGTCTCCGCGATCAAGTCCAGGGCCGTTCGCGACGGCGACCGTTACGTGCTCAACGGGCAGAAGATGTGGCTCACCAACGGGGCGTACTCCTCGGTGGTGGCCACCCTGGTCAAGACCGACACCGGCGCGGAGTCGGTGTACGGCAACATGAGCACCTTCCTGCTGGAGAAGGAGCCGGGCTTCGGCGAGACCGCCCCCGGGCTGACCATCCCCGGCAAGATCGAGAAGATGGGCTACAAGGGCGTCGAGACCACCGAGATGGTCCTCGACGGCGTGACAGTCCCCGACTCCGCGATCCTCGGTGGCGCCGACCAGGTCGGCCGCGGCTTCTACCAGATGATGGACGGCATCGAGGTGGGCCGGGTCAACGTGGCCGCCCGTGCCTGCGGCATCTCCATCCGCGCCTTCGAGTTGGCCGTGCAGTACGCCCAGCAGCGCAAGACCTTTGGTCAGCCTCTGGCCAAGCACCAGGCGATCGCCTTCAAGCTCGCCGAGATGGGCACGAAGATCGAGGCCGCGCACGCCCTCATGGTCAACGCCGCCCGGCTCAAGGACGCCGGCCAGCGCAACGACGTGGAGGCCGGGATGGCCAAGCTGCTCGCCTCGGAATACTGCGCCGAGGTCGTCCAGGAGGCGTTCCGCATTCACGGCGGCTACGGCTACTCCAAGGAGTACGAGATCGAGCGGCTGATGCGGGAGGCCCCGTTCCTGCTCATCGGCGAGGGCACCTCAGAGATCCAGAAGACCATCATCTCCCGCGGTCTCCTCAAGGAGTACAAGCTCTAAATTCCACGCCCTGCACCCTCGCGATCTTGCACTTTCGGTTGCCCGATTGACCCTTGTGTCGGTTATGCCGGGACAGTAAGTGCAAGATCGCGGGGGTGGGTGGGTCAGGGCAGGCGGGTCAGGTTGGCGGCGGCGCGTTCGACGATGAGGCAGCGGTCCTCGACGTAGTCCATGCCGGCCCCCTCGGCGATCCGCCGCGCCTCGGCCGAGACGATGCCCAGTTGCAGCCAGACCGCGGGGGCACCGATCGCCGCCGCGTCCCGGACCACCTGCACGGCGTCGGCCGCCGGTCGGAACACGTCCACCAGGTCGACGGGGTGCGGAATGTCGGCGAGGGTCCGGTAGGCCCGCTCCCCGAACAGTTCGTCGACGGTCGGGTTGACCGGGATGATGCGCCAGCCGTACTGCTGCATCTGCAACGGCACGCCGTGCGCGGCCTTGAACGGGTCGCGGGACGCGCCCACGACGGCGATCACGGCGGAGTCGGCGAGGATCTGCTGAGCGGTACGCACCCGCCGACTGTAGCTCCGACTACAGCAGCGTCAGCTGCTCGGCCGCCGACGGTGGCGGCGGCTCGGGCAGGCTGCGGTTGTCGCCCCGCTCCCCGCGGTGCAGCCCGTGCCGGCGGGCGGCGATCCGCACCCGTGCGGTCAACTCCCGCTGGTACGTCTGCGGCGCGTACGCGCCGGCCCGATACAACTCGCGGTAGCGGGGGACGAGGTGCGGGTGCTCGCGGGCGAGCCAGTGCGCGTACCACTCCCGGGCGCCGGGACGCAGGTGCAGGGGCAGGGCTGTCACGCTCGTCGCGCCTGCGGCGGCGATCGCCGAGACGGTGGCCTCGATCGACTCGTCGCTGTCGCTGAGGCCGGGCAGGATCGGGGCCATCAGCACGCCGACGGAGAAGCCGGCGTCGGCGAGCGCCCGGACGGCGTCCAGTCGGCGGCGTGGGTGCGGTGTGCCCGGCTCGACGGTGCGCCAGAGGTGCTCGTCGACGAACCCCACCGAGAAGGAGATGCCCACGGTGGTCACCTCGGCTGCCTCGCGCAACAGCGGCAGGTCGCGCAGGATCAACGTGCCCTTGGTGAGGATCGAGAACGGGTTGGCGAAGTCTCGCAGGGCGCCGATGATCTGCGGCATCAGCCGGTAGCGACCCTCGGCCCGCTGGTAGCAGTCCACGTTGGTGCCCATCGCCACGTGCGCGCCCCGCCAGCGCGGCGCGGCCAGCTCCCGCCGGACCAGCTCACCGGCGTTGACCTTGACGATCACCTTCCGGTCGAAGTCCGCACCGGCGTCGAGATCGAGATAAGTGTGAGTATTTCTCGCGAAACAGTAGCGACATGCATGAGAACAGCCCCGGTATGGGTTGACCGTCCACTCGAACGGGACGCGGGACTGCCCGGGCACCCGGTTGAGGATGGACTTGGCCTGCACCTCGTAGAAGGTCATCCCGGCGAACTCGGGGGTGTCGAAGGTGCGGGCGACGGCGCCGGGCAGCGCCAGCGGCAGGGGTGGCGTCGCTGGCGCTGCCCGCTCGGGGTCTCCCTCGACCGGGGGAGCGGTGAGGTTGTCCCAGCGCATGGCCATTATTCGAACACGTGTACGAGGCAAGCGCAAGTGACCCGCCGTACACCGGTGGGCGTCCGGGTGGTCGGAGAGGGGAGGATGGACATCATGGAGACGTCGACCTTCGTCTACGACGGGGACTGCGCGTTCTGCACGAGCTGTGCGGAGTTCATCGAGCGCCGCATCCCCACCGCCGCACGGGTGGTGCCCTGGCAGTTCGCCGACCTGGACGCGCTCGGCCTCACCGTGGCCGAGTGCGAGGAGGCCGTGCAGTGGGTCGGCGCGGACGGCTCGCGAGCGGCCGGTCCGGACGCCATCGCGAAGCTGCTCGCCGCGAGTGGTCCGCTCTGGCGGGTCGCCGGCGCCGGCCTGCGGATTCCTCCGGTACGCGTCGCGGCCTGGCCGTTGTACCGCTGGGTGGCGCGCAACCGGCACCGACTTCCCGGTGGCACGGCGGCCTGCTCCCTGCCTCAGGAGGCCCGGGAGCGGCTCTACGGCCCGACCGGTCGCCCGACCACCGGCGCCTGACCGTCGAGCGCCGGCCCCGCGCCGGCTGCCACCGGGCCCTGGTCGGCCGGCACCGGGTCGCCCTCGGCCGGGCGCGGTTCCGGAGCATCGGTCGTCGCTGCCTCGGAAGGGCCACGCCCGATCAGCCGGCGTGCCCGGACCAGCGGGCGCACCCGCTCCAGCGGTAGGAAGCTGGTCATCGCGGCCAGGTGCGGCGCGAACGAGATCGTGATGGTCGCGACGGTGACTGCATGGAACGAGTAGAAGAAGCCGACCATGGCGAGTCGCCAGCGGGGTGGCAGGAAGAAGACCATCGGGCTCAGCAGCTCGAACGCCACGATGCCGAACTGGGCGACGATCAGCAGGTACGGCACCTGGGCGATGAGGTCCGCCAGGTCGGTGCCGCGTCGGATGATCGCACGGGCCAGGACCGAGCCGGTCAGCCAGTCCAGACCGCCGAAGCGCAGCTTGGCGAAGGCGGCCAGGAAGTACGTGCAGATCACCGCGATCTGGGTGACACGTAGCGCCCAGCCGCCGGCCTCGGTGCGGGTGGTGTCGCCGTGTCGGGCGCGACCGGCGGTGGGCAGCACGGCCAGTGCGACGAGCAGCCCGAACCGGTCGTGGTCGACCTTCCCGTAGCTCATCGCGATGATCATCCACTCCAGGTACAGCGCGCACACCGCCCAGCCGAGCAGCCGGGGCGCTCGGCCGGTGGCGGCGAGGAGGGCGAGCAGCAGCAACGCCCAGAAGATCACCGTCACCAGCGTCTCGGTTGGCGTCGGCAGTGGGAGCAGGCGGCCGATCAGGAGTGGCTGGTACAGGTCGCCGGGCACGCTGACCCGGGTGCGTACCCAGGGGGTGAAGATCACCAGATCGGCGGCGACGAACAGGTAGATCAGGGTGCGGAAGGCGGCCACCCGGCCCCGGGGTACGGCCTCGGTCAGCCAGCGGTTCATCGGGTGGCCTGCCAGCGGACGACGGTCTGGTCGGTGTGTTGACCGGTCGGTCGGCCGGCGCGGATGCCGTGCCAGCGGATGACGATGCGGACCTCGACCAGCGCGGGGGCGTCCGGGTGGCGTTCGGCGTACGCGTCGGCGACCTCGGTGAGCAGCGTCGGGTCGGCGGCGTATCGGGCCTGCTGACCCTCGATCTCGGCGCGGCGGATGCCTGTCGCGTTCTGGTCGAGGTCGACCACCGCCCCGGAACTGTTCACCCCCTCGACGCGGGTGTCGGGTGCGGGTGCGTTCGGCGGGTTGGAGGTGGAGTACATCCGGAACGGGCCGAACGGGAAATCGTCGTCGCTGCCCCAGAAGGTGCCGACGACGAGCAGGACGAGGCCGAGTGCGGTCGCGCCCAGCCGGGTCACGCGCCCGCGGGTGGTCAGGTTCTCCATCGGGTCGTGACGATACGGGATGTACCGACGGCCTCGGGTCCCTCCGACGGCCAGTTCGGCCTGACCAGGCAGGTGATCATGTGGGAGTCGGTGGGGGTACGACGAAGGCCGGGCCCGCATCGGGCCCGGCCTCGCGTGTCGTCGTGGGAACGACTCAGTGGTTGTGCTCGGCCAGCTGCTTGCGGACGTCGTCCATGTCCAGCGCTTCGACCTGCTCGATCAGGTTCTCCAGCGCGGACTCGGGAAGGGCGCCCGGCTGGGCGAAGACGATGACGCCGTCACGGATCGCCATGATCGTCGGGATCGACCGAATGTCGAACTTCGCGCCCAGCTCCTGCTGAGCCTCCGTGTCGACCTTGCCGAAGACGATGTTCTGGTGCTTCTCCGAGGAGCGCTCGTAGACCGGGGCGAACCGCTTGCACGGACCACACCAGTCGGCCCAGAAGTCGACCAGGACGATGCCGTCGTTGCCGGTCACCTCGTCGAAGTTCGTCGAGGTCAGCTCAACGGTTGCCATTGCACTCTCCGATCACCGCGGTTTATCTACGTCCCGTAGAACCAGGGCTGACCGTATCGAATTCCCGGGCGGTGGGGCACGAAACGTGCCCGGGGCTGCCGGGGGGTGCCGCAGGTCATCGATGCGCATCTGTTCACACCCGACCTGCGGAACGCAAGTGCATGACGCACTTGCGTGACCTGCGGTGATGGGAGCGTTTCCAGGGAGATCCACGCGATTGAGCGCTACGAATCGGTAACTTGGGCCTTGACAAGGAGGTATCCGGCCTGCAGAGATCGCTGATCAACCTCCGCTTCGTCACTCACAGTAGTGTTACAAAAAGATAAATGTGACCGCGATCTCTGTTGAACCTACGCAGGCGTAGGGCAGAATTCCTCACATCAGAGCGTGGGCGGCGGGTGCCGGGGAGGGCCCCGCCGCTCATTGCGTCTCCCCCCAGGCGAGTGACCGGTGTGACATTTCCGCCGCCGTCGCGCCCCGCCGGTCGCCTTAACCATCGGTAAGGCATGCTGTGCCGAACTCCATCGCCGCCCGTCGAAGGGACCAGCATGCAGTTCGGTCGCTACTACGAGGAGTTCGAGGTCGGCGCGGTCTACCGGCACTGGCCGGGCAAGACCGTCACCGAGTACGACGATCACCTCTTCTGCCTGCTCACCATGAACCACCACCCGCTGCACATGGACGCGCACTACGCCGCGACGGCCAGCCAGTTCAAGCGCAACGTCGTGGTCGGCAACTACATCTACTCGCTGCTGCTCGGCATGTCCGTACCCGATGTGAGTGGCAAGGCGATCGCCAACCTGGAGGTCGAGTCGCTGCGGCACGTCGCGCCGACCTTCCACGGCGACACCATCTACGGCGAGACCACGGTGCTGGACAAGCGTGAGTCCGGCTCGAAACCCGACCGGGGCGTGGTGTCGGTGGAGACCCGCGGCTACAACCAGGACGGCACGATGGTCTGCGTCTTCCGACGCAAGGTCATGGTTCCCAAGCGGGAGTACGCGGCCGCCGCGGTGCCCGACGGAGTGGATCCGGAGCGGCCCAGCTTCCCCGAGCCGCGCTGACAGTCGCGGCGGGCTCGACCGTCGACGAACACAGGGCCCTTTCCCCACCGCGGGTCTGCTGGGGAAGGGGTCCTGTGCCCGTCGCGGGGCATATGCTGACGCCGGAGGTTCCGATGAGCCACTCCGTAGCGGGAGAGCCGTCCTCTGCCGGCCGCCGAGCCGCACCCTTGACCACCGCTGTCTACTCCGCCGCCGAGTGGGATCTGCTCACTGGCCTGCCTGGTCGGGTTCTCGTGGCCGCCGCGGCACCCGGTCCTGGGCGGACGGAGCGTGGAGTGATGGCCGGCCTGGCCGGCCTGGATGCCGTGGCCGCGGGCCGAGCCTCCGACAGCGACCTGGTCCGGGCGGTGGTCGCCACGATCTACGCCCGCCACGACGGCACCCCGCAACCCACCGAGCGGCTCACCGACCTGGTGGACCTGCTGGCCGCCTGCCGTGCGGCGAGCCGGGTCCTCCGGCGACGGGCCGACCCCGCCGACTCGGCCGCGTACCGCCAGTGGGTGCAGTCGGTCGCGGCCCGGGTCTGTCGCGCGGTGCCCGGCACCGGCGCGCGCCGGGTGGACCCACCGGCCAGCCCGGCGGACCGGCGCTTCCTGGACCGGCTCGGTGCCGCCCTCGACCTGGGCTGACCGGCAGGTCGCCGCGCCCGGCGCCGACGCGGTCCGTACCCTCTGATGACCGTGACCGACGACCAGCTCGAGGTGGGCGTGGGCCCCTGGCCGGGGGACCCACCGGACGACAGCCGTTACGACCCGCAACTGCTGGCGGAGGGGGACCGGCGCAACGTCGTCGACCGCTACCGCTACTGGCGGCACGAGGCGATCGTCGCCGACCTGGACCGGCGCCGGCACGGCTTCCACGTCGCGATCGAGAACTGGCAGCACGACTTCAACATCGGCACTGTGGTGCGCAACGCCAACGCGTTCAACGCCGCCGAGGTGCACATCGTCGGACGGCGACGGTGGAACCGACGCGGCGCGATGGTGACCGATCGGTACCAGCACGTACGGCACCACGAGACGATCGAGGAGTTCGTCGCCTGGGCGGCCGAGCGGCAGCTACCGGTGTTCGGCATCGACAACCTGCCCGGGTCGCGTCCGCTGGAGACCGGCACCCTGCCGCGGGACTGCGTGCTGCTGTTCGGCCAGGAGGGGCCTGGCCTCTCCGCGCCGGCCCGTGCCGCCTGCGACCAGCTCTACTCCATCGCCCAGTACGGCTCGACGAGGTCGATCAACGCCGGCGTGGCCAGCGGAATCGCCATGCACGCCTGGATCCGTGCGCACGCCGGTACGCCGCCGGACTGACCCACGTACGGTGCCGAATCGGACGTTCCGGCTTGACGCGCCGACGGTCCGGGGAGACGGTGGGGATGTGAGTGTCGCGGTGAGTTGTCCGAGATGCGGGGGCCCGGTAAGGGCGCCGGATCTGATGAACACCGACTCGAGGTGTGTGCGCTGCGGCCCGGTGCCGCCGTTGCACGTGCCCGAGCACATCGGAGCGGACATCGTGGCGAGCGTGGTGGAACGGATCACCGCGACCGGCGACCCGCCGGTGACGCCGTTGTGGTGCCCGTGGCCGCTGCCGCCCGGTTGGACACTCACCGGCGTGGCGTACGCCGGGGACGACCGGACGGGCGTGCGGGCGACAGTGGTGGCCTGCGCAGGCCCGGCGCCGCTGGGTGGTGGTCCGGCCGATCTGGTCTTCGTGGCCGAGGAACCCGGTGTCGGCCTGGGCACCCGGCTCGCCGGTCTGACCGGCCCGGATCCGGGACCGGAGTTGGTGGACGCGCTGACCGACCCGGGGTCGGGTCACCCTGACCACGTCGGACAGGCGAAGATCAAGGTCGGCGGGCACCCTACTCCACTGTGGTTGGTGAATTCACCAACGGATCGAAGCGCGTACGCCGGCGAGGCTCGGGGAATGTGGCTCCATGCGATAGCCTGGCCGGCGAGTGCGGGTCACCTGCTCGCGGAAGACGTCGTGCTACACGACCTGACCGAGTGGACTCCGCCCGAGCTCGTGTACGGCGCACCGTCCCCGTATCTACCCGGTAGAGCTTGACAACTCTTCCGGATTGACGGAGAACGGACGCAGATATTCACTGTACGACACCACACTGATACTCTGGGTGCCGCTGCGGTAATGGGACCCGGCGCCGCGCGAGAGGATGGCCCGCCATGGTCAAGAAGGTCCTCACCTGGGCCGGAATCGCATTCTTGATCTTCTTCGTCGCCTACCGGCCAAACTCGGCGGCGGACGTGTTCAAGTCGCTCGGCGGCGGGATCATGGATATCGCCCAGGGGTTTGGCGACTTCTTCACCAGCCTCGTCGCCTAGCCGCCGATGGGCAGCCCCTCCGGTCCACCCTTCGACCCGGACGACCCCGACCGGGAACGTCGCGAGCGAGACACCGAGCCGATCCCGCGGATCGGGCCTGATGACGGCCCGGGCTACGGGGCCGGGCCCGGCCTGTCCGACGGTCCGTCCCTTTCGGACGACGTCGGCTATGGCGACGGGCCCGGCTATGCCGGCCAGGGTCGTTCCGGTCGGGGGTGGATCCGTGATCCGGAGGCCAGCTACCAGCCGCCGCAGATCTCCGAGGACGAGCTGGCCGGGTTGCGCGCCGACGCGACCGGCTCGACTCCTCGGCGGGTGCTGCCCCTGGAAGACGAGCCCAGTTCGCTGGTGGCTCGCTACCTCTTCCCCACCGAGCGCTATCGGGGCGAGTGGAAGCGACACTGGATCCACCTCACCAACCCGCTGTTGATCGGTGTCGCGGCGACCTTCGTGCTCGGCTACCTCTCCGGCTTCCTCGCCGGCCAGGACGTCGGCGCGTTGACCACCATCGCCGTGCTGCTGTGGTTCGCGGTGATGGGCTGGGTGGCGTGGAAGGTCGCCGACTGGTGGTATGACCGGTTCATCCTGACCAACAAGCGGGTCATGGTGGTCAACGGCATCGTCACCCGCAAGGTGGCGATGATGCCGCTGGTCCGGGTCACCGACATGAAGTACGAGCAGACCCCGACCGGCCGGGCGCTCAACTACGGCACCTTCGTGCTGGAGTCCGCCGGCCAGGAGCAGGCGCTTCGCGAGATCAAGAACCTGCCCAACCCGAACGAGCTCTACCTGCGTGTCGTCGAGGAGATGTACGAGCCTCAGGCCGTCGAGGCGCGGCTCGGCAAGGAGGCCGACGAGGCCAAGGCCGACGACGGGGCGTGAAGGTTTTCGACCGAACATCGGAGCAAGTGCGCACCTTTCGTCATGGACCAGAGCGCCCCTGACGTGGCACTCTGCCAGGACGGCAGGGGTGTGGAGGTGGGCGGTGGCGAGCAAGGACTCGTTGGAGGAGCAGTTCCGCGAGTTCGTCGCGGCCCGCTCCGCCGCGCTCCTACGCACCGCCTACCTGCTCACCGGCGACTGGGCCACGGCCGAGGATCTGCTCCAGACGGCGTTGACCAAGACCTACCTCGCGTGGAAGCGGCTCGGCGGAATCGAGGCGGTCGAGCCGTACGCCCGGCGTGTGATGGTCAACACGTCGACCAGTTGGTGGCGGCGGCGCTGGCACGGCGAGCGCCCGACCGAGGTCCTGCCCGAACGGGCCGGCGTCGACGAGATCGAGCAGCAACTTGACCGTGACCTGCTCTGGCGGCATCTGCGGGAGTTGCCCAACCGGCAGCGGGCAGTGCTGGTGCTGCGCTACTACGAGGACATGTCGGAGGCGCAGACCGCCGCGATGCTGGACATTTCACCGGGCACGGTGAAGAGCCAGGCGTCCCGGGCGCTCGCCACGCTGCGTCGGCGACTGGGCGCGGACGCACCGGAGCTCGCGGCCGCCGCCGGCATCGCCGGTCGGTCGGCCGCTGCCGCCGGTGCAGGGGCCGCGACCGGTGCCGCCGGCCGGACGACGGGCTCGGGTTCCCGGACCGGGCGAGTCCCGGCGACCGGTGCCGCTGCCACACCCCGTCCCGAACGGGCGGCTGGCCGACCCGCGCCCCGCCCGGCCGCGCCGCGCCCCGCCGTTCCGCGTGCGATCACCCCGCAGGTCGTGCTGCCCACCGCCCCGGCGGCCGTGCCCGTCGGCACGGGCTCCGGGGAACAGCAGTGAGTCAGTTCCCGGGCCGGCGCGACAACCTGACGGACGGCCCGCAGCGTTCATACCAGGTGCGGCCTGACGAACTGGAAGGTGCGGTGCGGGAGACACTCTCGCACCAGGTCGCCGTTGCCCGCCCACTGAGCGTCGATCCGGCCGGCCAGGCCATCCGCCGCGCGAACCGTGTCCGGCGTCGACGCAGCGCCGCCGGCCTCGCCCTCGCGGCGGTCACCACCGTGCTGCTCAGCGCCGGCATGGCCCAGCTCGGTGCCGAGACCAGGCGGGACGGCTCACCCATCGTCGTGATCGGCGACCCGGACCCGACCAACCGACCGCTCCCGACGGCCAGCGTCCCCGGCTCGGCCCCCTCGCCCAAGACGTCGACCTCCCTCATCTTCAGCGAGACGTTGGTCAGCGCCGACGGACGGCGGCTGGTGCTGCCCGATGTCGGGCCGGCCGAACACGTCCAGCCGCTGCCCAGCGGCGGCGGTTGGCTGGTGGTCGGCGCGCCGAGCACAGCAGGACGCTCCCTGTGGGTGGTGCAGGACGACGGCCTGGTGCAGGTGCTGCTGGCCGGTGCCGGCGCGATCGTCCTGGCCCCGGACAGCCTCCAGGTGGCCTGGCGCGACGGGGACGATCTCCTGGTGGCGGGCGTGGTCGGCACCCAACTCATCGGGGCGGTGCGCACCCCGGTTCCGGCGACGGCGGAGCCTGTCCGGTTCGTCGATGACAGCGTGCTGGTCCGACTCGACCCGGCCAGCGCCGGTCACACCCTCTGGCGGCCCGGTGCGGGACCGTTGCCCGAGGCCCTCGACCGGAAGAGCCTCAACGTCTACGGGCGGCTGCCCGACGGACGGCTCGTCGGTCAGGTCACCACGACCGATCCGGGCCGGACCTGCCTCGCCATCCTCACCCCGACGCGTCGTCTGGACCCGGTACGCACCGGCTGCGGTCCAGACCTGGGCCGGGACGGCATCGGTGGGGTCTCGCCGGACGGGCGGTGGCTGCTGGTCAACGGTGAGAGCGGCACGGCCGATCGGTCCCTGCTGGTCGACCTGCAGCGGCTCGGGCCGGGTGCGACAGCCGTTGCGGCCGGGCCGCCGATGACCGGTGCGGTCGTGTGGAGCGACGAGACCGAGGCCTCCTACCTCGACGGCACCGGCGAGCTGGTCCGGGTCGACGTCGGCCGGGTGTGGGCGGGTAAGCCCGCCAGCCCCGCTGCGGTGCCCGGCGTGCCAGCCGGAGAGCGGCCGATCCTGGTGCAGGGCTTCTGACCCCGGGTGGCCCATGTGAGCCGGGCTCGCTGTTTCCTCGGTAACGTCGGGCGGTGACCTCGCGTACCGGCTCCGCCCCCCGGATCGACCTGCACGCCCACTCGACGGCCAGCGACGGCACGCTGACCCCGGCCGAGCTGGTCGGCGCGGCCTTTCACGCCGGGCTGGACGTGCTGGCGATCACCGACCACGACACCACGGCCGGCTGGGCGCCGGCCGTGGGCGCGCTGCCGCCAGGTCTGCGTCTGATCCGGGGTGCCGAGTTGTCGTGTCGCTGGTCCGGCGCGCAGCCGGCGGTGCCGCTGCACCTGCTCGCGTACCTGTTCGACCCGGACCACCCGGAGCTGGTGGCCGAGCTGGCGCGGGTCCGGGCCGCCCGGGAAGAGCGTGGCGAACGGATGGTCGGCCTCCTGCAGGCCGACGGCATCGACGTGAACTGGCCGGACATCCTGGCCGGCGCGGGTGGCGGCACCGTGGGACGTCCGCACATCGCGCAGGCACTCATCCGCGCCGGCCTGGTCGACAGCGTCCGGGAGGCGTTCGGCCCGGACTGGCTGGGCGAGCGGTACCGGCTGCCCAAGGAGGACATCGACGTGTTCCGGGCCGTTCGACTGGTCCGGGAGGCGGGGGGTGTGCCGGTCTTCGCCCACCCGCGAGCCACCCGACGTGGCCGGGTGGTGCCCGACGAGCTGATCGCCGAGTTGGCCGCCGCCGGGCTCGCCGGGCTCGAAACGGACCACGAGGACCACAGCCCGGCCGAGCGGGAACACGTGCGGGCGCTCGCCGCCGAGCTGGGTCTGCTCGTCACCGGCTCCTCGGATTTTCACGGCACCCACAAGACCGTCCAACTCGGCGCTTTCAGCACCAGCGTCGAGGCGTACGAGCGGATCGTCGCCGAGGGGGTGACCGAGGTCGCTTCGGGCTGATCCGGGTATTTCGCCCATCGCGGCGCGACTAGGTTGCTCACGTGGATCTGAAGCTGTTCGGCGAGGTTTTCGTGACCCTGCTGGTGATCACCGACCCGCCGGGCATGATGCCGATCTTCCTGGCGCTGACCGGCCCGCTGCCCGCCCGCGACCGCAACCGGGCAGCCTGGCAGGCCGTCGCGTTGGCGCTCGGCGTCATCGTGATCTTCGCGGTGGCGGGGCAGACCCTGCTCGACTACCTGCACGTGGACCTGCCGGCGTTGCAGGCGGCCGGTGGGCTGCTGCTCGTGCTCGTCGCCCTGGAGCTGCTGACCGGCAAGGCCGACGACCCGAGCCAGCAGGTCACCTCCAACATCGCGCTGGTGCCGCTGGGCACGCCGTTGCTGGCCGGCCCGGGTGCCATCGTGGCCACCATGCTCTTCGTCCAGCAGGCCGACGGGCTGGGAGAGTTCAGCGCCATCGCCGTGGCGATCCTCGCCGTGATGGTCGCCGTCTGGATCGTCCTGCGCTTCTCCGGCGGCATCGTGAAGATCCTCCGGCCGGGCGGGATCGAGGTGCTGACCCGGATCGCCGGCCTGCTGCTGGCCGCGATCGCCGTGCAGCTCATCGCCGACGCGGTGGCCGCCTTCGTCACGCAGTACGTGAACATGGCCTGACGGCACGCGCGCGATGTCGGAGGTGGATGGCAGGATCGCAGGCGTGCGACGATCCTCATCAGCGGGGCGGCCGGCCGCCGGCGGCCGGGCCCCGCGGCAGCGCGCCGGTGACGCCGAGCAGCTCGGCTTCGAGGGCATGCCGGAGCGGCTGTTCGTCTGCACCCCGAGCAAGCTCGGCGCGTACGCGGACTGCCCGCGTCGCTACCGCTACTCCTACGTCGACCGGCCCGCCCCACCCAAGGGCCCGCCGTGGGCGCACAACTCGCTCGGCGCCAGCGTGCACACCGCCCTGAAGAACTGGTATGCGTTGCCCGCCGACCGGCGGCGTCCCGAGGCGCTGGCCACGCTGCTCAAGGGCACCTGGGTCCGTGAGGGCTACCGCGACGATGAGCAGGAGCGGGCCGCCTACCGGCGGGCGTTGGGATGGCTGGAGGCGTACGTCGAGACGCTGGAGCCGGATTCCGACCCGCTCGGCGTGGAGCGGGTGGTGGCGGTCAAGACCGCGGTGTTGGCCTTCAACGGTCGCGCCGACCGGATCGACTCGCGGCCCGGCCCCGAGGGGCCGGAGCTGGTCATCGTCGACTACAAGACCGGCCGCACCGGGCTGGACACGGACGACGCGCGGGGCTCGCAGGCGCTGGCGCTCTACGCTTACGCCGCCGAGCGTGTGTTCCGTCGGCCGTGCCGCCGGGTGGAGCTGCACCACCTGCCGACCGGCACGGTCGCCGGCCACGACCACAGCGTCGAGTCGCTGGCCCGACAACTGACCCGCGCGGAAGAGACAGCCCGCGACATCATGGCCGCCGAGCGGGCAGTCGCCGACGGCGCCGACGCGGACGAGGCTTTCCCGGTGGCACCCGGCCCGCGCTGTGGCTGGTGCGACTTCCGGCGGCACTGCCCGACGGGCGCGCAGGCCCCGGGCAAGGAGCCGTGGGCGGCCATGGACCGGCCCGCCGGCGGCTGATCGGCCCTGCCGAGGGTCGGGTCAGCCGGCCACTGAGGCGGCGGTGTGCCGCGCGGCCCGCTCCTTGGCTGCCTATATCAACGGCCCCTCCAGGTAGCGGCGGGGGACGGCGGCGAACGCGAGCCGCAGCGCGCGCACGCTCAGGTCCGCCGACAGCGCGGTGGTCGGTAGACCGAGACCTCCGTACATCCGACGCGCCCACCCCGGCAGCAGCGCGAACGCGGTGCCGGCGATCCCCAGGTACGCCCAGCGTGGCGGGCCCAGAGTGAGCCCCAACCGGACCGGCAGGCTGAGCTTCCACGGCAGCGGCGGGGCGGTGAGGAACACCGCCGTCTCGGCGGCCTCCCGGGTCATCCGCAACTGTGGCCGTACGGCCTCGTAGTAGTCCGCGACCTCGGCGGCGGTCCCCGGGACGGTGGCCGGGTCCAGGCCGACCAGGGCGGCGGCGCGGCGCTGCTCGGTGTAGTAGCCGTCAACCTCGTCGTCGCTCAGCGGCAGTCCGGCGCGTCGGGCCGTGCTCAGGAACGACTCGACCTCGGTCACGTGCACCCACCGCAGCAGGTCCGGTTCGTCGATCCGGAACTGTTCACCGGTGAGCGTGTCGGTGGCTCGCATCCGGTCGTGCAGACGGCGCAGTCGGGCGCCGGCAGCTTCCGCTTCGGCGGTGGTCCCGTACACGGTGGTCTCCACGTAGGTCGCGGTGCGGAGCAGTCGGCCCCAGGCGTCGGTGCGGTAGTTGCTGTTCTGCGCGACCCCGGCCATGGCCCGGGGGTGCAACGCCTGGAGGTAGAGCGAGCGCAGGCCGGCGACGATCAGGATCGGCTCCTCGTGCACCTTCCACGTGACCGAACCCGGACCGAAAAGGCCGAGGTCATCGGAGTCCACCGCTCAAGAGTGCCACGGTTGGGCCGCCCTCGCCGGTCACGTGCCGCCGGTGCCGCTGGTCAGACGTCGGCGGAGCGGCGGGCCCGGCAGCCCGGGCAGAGGCCCCAGAAGGTCACCTCGGCCTCGTCCACCTCGAACCCGTGCGCGCTGTTCGGCTCCAGGCACGGGGCGCTGCCCACCGCGCAGTCGATGTCGGCGATCTCGCCGCAGCCCCGGCAGACGACGTGGTGGTGGTTGTCGCCCACCCGCGCCTCATAACGGGCGGGACTGCCCGCCGGCTCGATCCGGCGGGACAGTCCGGCCCGGGACAGCGCGCCCAGCACGTCGTAGACCGCCTGGGTGGAGACCGAGTCGAGGCGTTCGCGAACCCGCCGGGTGATTTCGTCGACCTCCAGGTGGCCGCCGCCGGCCAGCACGTCGAGCACCGCGAGGCGTGGCCGCGTGACACGCAGGCCCCTCGACCGCAGCAGCTCCTCGGCACCGGACATTGGCCAATGACAACACGCCCGACCCGCATCGACAACTGTCGCCCGCTCCGGGTGGCCACCGACACAGCCAGGCAAGATCGGGAGTATGGCCCAGAAAATGAACCCGATCGACGCGGCGCGCGTGTCACCGGTCGAGAGCCTGGGGACGATCGGCGGACCATAGGCTGACCACCCCTGACCATGATCCACCTGGAGGGTTCGATGTTCGAGGAGATCCTGGGTCTACCGGTGCACGTCCTGGTAATCCACGCGGTCGTCGTGTTCGTGCCGCTGCTGGCGGTGCTGGCCATCGCGTACGTGGGGCTACCACGGTGGCGGCACCGGCTGGACTGGGCCCTGGGCCTCCTCGCCGTGGCCGCGCCGGTGACCGCCTACGTCGCGGTCAAGTCGGGTGAGGCACTCACCGACGCGCTGGTGGCCCGGGGCTTCCAGGGGCCGATCCTCGATCAGATCTTCGAGCACTCCCGCTACGGTGACATCCTGTTACGCGTCGTGGTGCCGCTCGGGATCGTGGCCATCCTGCTGCTCGTGGCGACGAGTGGGCACCCGCGGGTGCCGCAACTGCCCGCGCTGGTCATCCCGGTGCTGGCGGTAGCGGCCGTGGGGCTTTCCATTGCCGCCCTGGTCTACGTCTACCTGACCGGCCACTCCGGTGCCGAGACGGTTTGGGGCACCACCCTCTGAGCTGCTGCTCGCCGCTGCTGCCCCGGGGATGGCATCAGAAGATGACTCGCGAGCAGAGCAGACAGAGCAGCACGAGAAGCACCACGCCGGCCGCAGCCCCGAAGCCGTAGGTGACCCGCTGCGAGCGCTGCTCGGCCGCATCCAGGCCGACCATGTCCTGCGGTGGCAGTTGTCGCGGCGCCGCCGGCTGCAGATGTACGGGTGGACGCCAACCCGCCGGCGGCGGCACGCTCGGCGGCGGGCCGGCGTATCCGCTGGAGGTACCGCCTGTTGGCGCAGGACCGGTCTGCCCGGCCGGCGGCGGGCCGTCGTTCTCGCTGGTAGTACCCACCGCGTCGTCACCGGTGTCGGGCCGTCGCCAGTAGTCGTCCGGGGTGCTGCCACCGCTGGGGGTCGTCACGCCGTCCGACGCTACCAACGCCACCGGCGGCTCGGTCGCTTCTGGCCGGCGCGCCCACGGTCGGCGGTCCGGCCGGCCTGGCCGGCGTCGCCGCCGCCGATGGCCCGGTCCACCGCCGTCGGCTGCGCTAGTCTTGCCGCTCGTGAGCACCGAGGACCCTGGCACGCACGGCGCACGTGGAGACGATGACCGCGCCGTCGACCTGAGCGAAGACTTCGTGGTGCTGCCCGAGCAGACCTCTGACGACACCGACCGTGGTTGGGGCGAGCGGTCGGGTGGCAACGACGACTGGCTGCTCGCCGAACGCCCCCCGCACTGGGACTGACCTCGGGTGGCTCGCCCAGACCCCCACGACGTCGATCCATCAGCCGGCCTTGCGATGGCCGGGCAGGACGGCTTCGAAGCAGAACCTGCCCGTGGTGGTCGTACCCACCGTCGGTGAGCGGGTCAGCCCCCTCCGTTTCGGGCCCCCGCTGACGGCGGTGGAGTCTGTGGTGGCGGGGTTCGGTCTGCCACCGATGGTGCGTCGGAGGGCACGGCGGCCGGCGGGCATCCGGCCGGGGTGTGCAGGACTGCGGCGGCCAGGCCGAGCAGCGCGGCGACCAGACCGGCCCGGAGCAGGGTGCGCCCGCCGGGCGAAGTGAACTGGCGCAGCGGGCGCAACGCCCGCGCGGAATCCGGATCGACCATCGCCTCTGCCGCCTCCCGTCCCCGAGCGCCGCAGTGGCACCCGTGTACGGGAGGCTAGGCAGTTCCGGCAGCCTCGGCCGACCCACGGCCGACGCCTGTGGACAACCGCCCGGCCTGTGGAAAACGCGCATCCGTCGGCGCGATCTGCTATGGCAGCCGCCTTGATCGACTCAAGATCAAGGAATCCGGGATCAGGACGTGGAACTGGCCGCCGCCGCCTTGCCGCCGCCCGATCCCCCCGAGGACGACCCGGAAGACGACCCGGAGGAGGACGACGAGCCCGAGGACGACCCGGACGAGGACGAGGACCCCGAAGAGGACGACGAGGACGACGAGCTCTCACCGGAGGACGACTCGGACTTCGCCGGCTTGGTGGCCGTGCCGGCGGCGGTCGTCTCGGAACCGGAAGCCCGGGAGTCGGTGCGGTAGAAGCCCGAACCCTTGAAGACGATGCCGACCGAGTTGAAGACCTTGCGCAGCCGCCCCTGACACGCCGGGCACTCGGTCAACGGCTCGTCAGAGAAGGACTGCACCGCCTCGAGCTGCTGACCGCACGTGGTGCAGGCGTACTGGTACGTGGGCACGTTCTCCTCCGGATCTGGGCTCAGCCAGTTGGCACTCGACGTATTCGAGTGCCAATGGTGCGTCATTCGCCCCGGGTTCGTCCAGCAGACGTGTGGGGCGCGACACCGTGCGCCGCTCCCGGGCCGCCGTCAAGCGTACGCACCCCGTCGGCGGGAGTGACGACCGCGCGCACCCGACGGTCGTGGGGCTCCGCCGGCAGCGCCTCGACCAGCTCACCGTCGTGCAGCGGCACCACCGTCAGGGTTGCATCGGGTACCCGGGCGAGTGCGCGGTCGTACGAGCCGCCGCCGCGCCCGAGCCGCCGACCGTGGCGGTCGACAGCGAGAGCCGGTACGACCACGAGTTCCGCGTGCGCCACGGCGGTCACCCCGAGACGGGCACCGACAGGTTCGCGGATACCCCGTCCCGCCGCGATCAAGGCGTCCGGCCCGGTATACGCCGCCCAGTCCAGATCCAGGTCGGCGAGGAGCACCGGCAGCAGCAACTCGGCGTCCGCCGGCAGCGCCGCCCGCAGCACCTCGGGCAGGTCGCTGCCGCCCGGTTCGGAGCCGACCGGCACGTACGCCGTCATCCGGTGTGGGCGCAGTCTGCGTACCAGTGCGACCAGCTCGGCCTGCACGCGCCCGGCGGCGGCTGCCCGGGTGACGGCGGGCAGCGACCGGCGGCGAGCGAGCAGCTCGACGCGGGTGTCCCGCTTCGCCATCCGGGTCACTTCCGCTTCATCAGAAAATTCCGGCACGCAACACTCCTGACGCAACGCCTCTCCCACGGTTGCACTGTGTCAGCATCGCAAGCAACGGAGGCGGAACTTCCGGGGGGACCGAGTGACGCTACGCGGGCGGTTGACGGCAGCCTTCCTCGTGGTGGTGCTCGGGCCGGTCCTGCTCGGCGCGCTCTTCGTCGCCTCCACCCTCGCGGCGGTTGACCGCAGCCGCTCCACCGAGCGCCTGGCGGTGGCGGCGTCCACCGTTCGTACCTCGGTCGACGCGCTCTGCCAGCAGCTACGCGCCACCGCCGACGCGGTGGCGCTCACCGCCGATCCGGCCGTCGCCGCCGCGCAACTGGTCGGCCGGGGACTGGCCGCCGCGGTGCTGATCACCGACGTGGCCGGCCAGGTCACCTACCTGTCGCCCGGTGCTCCGTCGACCCAGTGGCAGAACTGCGCCGGCGCGACCGAGGGCTCGAACCCAGGCTCGACCGGCCCGGTCCGTGCGTTGGCCGCCCAGGTCGACCTGCACGATCGCGCCGGCACCCGGCTGGGCACGGTGACCGCCGCGCAACTGGTCGACCCGGCCTTCGTGGCCCGACTGGCGGCGGTGACCGGGGTGGCGGTCACCCTGCTCGACAGTGGGGCGAGCGCCGCGCGGGTCACCCACACGACCGAGTCCCGGGACGTCCGCGACGCGGTGCTGGCCGCCGCCGTCGGCGTACGGGGCGAGCAGGTCACCGAGACCAACGAGGGCCGGTACGTGCGCAGGCTCGGGCCCTCCGACGCGCAGCCGCTGCCACTGGTGCTCTCCGTGCCCAGTGAACGGCCACCGGGGCTGCACGCCACGCTGCTCGGGGTGGTCGTGCTGGCCGGGCTGCTCGCCGTGCTGGCCGCCTGGCGGCTGGCCCGGGTGACCACCCGGCCGCTGGCGGAGCTGGCCGGTGCGGTCGACCGGGTGGCCCAGGGCGACCTGACCGCCCGGGTGCCGGTACGCAGTCGCGACGAGTTGGGACGGTTGGCCGCCGCGTTCAACCGGATGACCCGGGAGACCGGCTCCTACGTCGCGGCGTTGACCAGCAACCGGGATCAGCTGCGCGGGCACCTCGCGGTGCTGGGCGACACCCTGGCCAGCACGCACGACCTGCAACGCATCCTGCGGGTGATCCTGCGCAGCGCCATCGGGGCAACCGGCGCGCGTGCCGGTGCCGTGCTGCTGGTGGAGACCGGCGGGGTGCTCGTCGCGCAGTGCACCGAGGGGCTGGACGGGCGCTGGCCGGCCGAGGAGGCGGACGGGTCGCAGACGCTCCGGGTGCCGGTCGGCGTCGGCGTGGTCGGTGAGGTCGCCGCCACCGGGGAACCGCAGCGGGGCAGGACGGAGCCGACCGAGGCGCCAACGGGTGAGCCGCGCTGCCGCACCTACGTCGCGGTTCCGTTCGCCGCCCCGGCCGGCGGTGCCACGGCCACCCTCGGCGGGCCCTCGGGGTCGGTCGACGAGGCGGGCGCGGCGGCCGCGCTCGGTGTGCTGGCCCTGTACGACCGGCTGGGCGCCGACGAGTTCGACGACGACGACCTGGCCACCCTGCGTACCTTCGCCGGCCACGCGGCCGTGGCGGTGGACAACGTCCGGGTGCACGAGGAGGCGCAGCGGCTCTCCCTCACCGACCCGCTCACCGGGCTGTGGAACTACCGCTACCTGCGCGAGTCGATCCGGCGGGAGGTGGAACGGGCCAGCCGCTTCGGGCGGATGCTCAGCGTCCTCGCGTTGGACCTGGACCGGTTCAAGGACGTCAACGACACCTACGGGCACGCCGCGGGGGACACCGTCCTGGCCGAGTTCGCCCGGCGGGTGCGCGGGGAGATCCGTGAGGTCGACCTGGCCTTCCGCCAGGGTGGTGAGGAGTTCGTGCTGCTGCTGCCGGAGACCGACGCGCGGGGCGCGGCGATCGTGGCCGAGCGGCTCGGCGCGGCGGTGCGCGACACGCCCATCGCCGTCGAGGCGTACGCCGGGCCGGTCCTGGTGACCGTGTCGGTGGGCATCGCCGTCTACCCGGACAACGGCAGCACCGGGCGGGAGGTGCTGGAAGCCGCCGACGACGCGCTCTACGCGGCCAAGGCGGCCGGCCGCGACACGTACCGGGTCGCCGAAGTGCGCTCGGATCTGCCGACCCGGGAGATTCCGGTGCTCGCGTGTGCGGTGAGCCCACCCGACGGGCTCCCGCGCGCCGGCCAGCCGGCGCAGGCCAGCCGGGAGCCGGGCGGGCCCGCCCGGTCCGACCCGGCGGTGGGCGTACCGGAATCATCTGCGGCGCACGCGCGGCCGGAACCGGCCGGCGACGGCCCGGACAGCGCGACGGGCGCGGCGCGTCCGGGGCCCGGTGGCGGCGCGTCTTCTGGGCCACACCCGCCGCGGCAGAGCCGTGGCCGATAGTCTCGCGGCATGTCGGAGCACTCAGCGAACCCCTCATCGACGGTCGCCGCAAACGGCCGTCCCCTGGCGGTCAAGGCCGTCATCCCGGCCGCCGGACTGGCCACCCGGTTCCTGCCGGCCACCAAGGCGGTGCCCAAGGAGCTGCTGCCGGTGGTGGACAGGCCGGTTCTGCAGTACATCGTCGAGGAGGCCACGCAGGCTGGCATCGGTGACGTGTTGCTGATCACCGGTCGGGGTAAGACGTCGATGGTGGACCACTTCGACCGTCGCCCGGACCTGGAGACCAGGTTGGAGGAGAAGGGCGACTCCGAGCGGCTGGCCGCCGTGCGCCGGCCCAGCGAGCTGGCCGAGATCTACACAGTGCGGCAGCCCGAGCAGCTCGGGCTCGGCCACGCCATCGGGTACGCCGAGTCGCACGTCGGCGACCAGCCCTTCGCGGTGCTGCTCGGCGACGAGTTCGTCAAGCCGTCGGAGCCGCTGCTGCCGGCGATGCTGGAGTTGCAGGCCCGCACCGGCGGTGTGGTGCTCGCCTTCTTCGAGGTCGACCCGTCCGAGACCAAGCGGTACGGGATCGCCTCCGTCGAGCCGGCCGAGTCGGAGCTGACCGACATCGGCGAGGTCGTCAAGGTGACCGGGATGGTGGAGAAGCCGCAGCCCGAGGACGCCCCGAGCAACCTCGCGGTGCTCGGCCGCTACGTGTTGCCGGGCAAGATCTTCGACGCGATCCGGCGGACCAAGCCGGGCAGCGGCGGCGAGATCCAGCTGACCGACGCGATGGAGCTGCTGCGTACCGAGGGCGTCCCGGTGCACGCGATCGTCTACCGGGGCACCCGCTACGACACCGGCATGCCGCTGGGGTACCTCCAGACGGTGGTGCAGATCGCCGCCGAGCGCGAGGACCTGGGCACCGAGTTCCGGTCCTGGCTGGCTGACTTCGTCAAGGCCGACGCGGCAGGCGGATCTGGTACATGACCGCGACGGCCGACGCCGAGGCGGCCGCGAACGAGTTGACGCCGCTCGCCGACTACCTGGGCAGCGTGCTGCGCAGGTTGCGCGCGCTGCCGCCACTCGACCTCGACCTCACCCAGGCGCACGGCAACGTCCTTGCCGAGGACGTCGTCGCGCCGCACGCCTTCCCGGCCTTCGACCAGGCGGCCGTGGACGGCTACGCCGCGCGCTGGGAGGACATTTCCGGAGGGGGTCGGGGGCCAAGCTACGTCCCGGCCCCCTCCGGCACGCCCGGCGGCCGAACCATCCGGCTCAACGTGGTCGGCGATCTCGGCGCCGCGAGCTGGCGGCCGGTCCGGCTCACCCCCGGCTCGTGCTTCTCGGTGGCCGCCGGGGCCCCGCTGCCGGTCGCCGCTGACGTCGTGGTCCCGGTGGAGTGGACCGACCAGGGCATGGCCGCGGTGGAGATCTTCCGCACCCCCAAACGGGGGTACGGGGTACGCCGAGCGGGTGAGGAGCTGCCCGCCGGCACCCTGCTCGCCCGCGCCGGCACGTACGTCTCCCCGGCCCTCGTCGCGGTCTTCGCGGCCACCGGCATCGGGCACGTGGTGGTCCGGCCCAGTCCCCGGGTGGTCATCGTGGCCACCGGTGACGAACTCGTCGACGTGGGCCGGGGCAGTCAGCCCGGTCAGGTGGTGGACGCGAACTCGCACGCGCTGACCGCCGCGGCGGCCGAGGTGGGCGCGCTGGCGTACCGGGTGGGAATCTGCGACGACGACCCGGAGGGGCTGCGCGGGCTGCTGGAGGACCAGACGCTGCGCGCTGACCTGATCATCACCACCGGGGGCACCGGCACCGGCCCCGGAGACATGGTGCGTCGGATCCTCTCCCGCCGTGAGGGCGGTCGCGCCGGGCCGGTCACCTTCACCGACGTGGCGCTCTATCCCGGCACCGCGCTCGGGTTCGGCACTGTCGGCGCCGAGGAGGTGCCGGTGGTCTGCCTGCCCGGCGACCCGGGCGCTGCGTTGATCGGCTTCGAGGTGCTGGCCCGCCCCGCCATCCAACTGCTCGCCGGGGCCGAGCCGGTGTTCCGACCCAGCGTGCGGGCACATCTGCTGGAGACCGTGTCGTCGCCGACGGGGCTGCGCGAGTTCCGGCCGGCGCACGTCGCCGAGCGACGCGGCGGCGGGTACACGGTCCAGCCGCTCAGTGGCGGGCCGTTCACCCTCTCCGGGTTGGCCGAGGCCAACGGGCTGCTGGTGCTCGGCGAGCGGGTCACCACGGCCGCCGCCGGCTCCACCGTGGACGTCCTGCTGCTGGACCGCCGCCGGTGACGCGTCCCGGCCGGTCCGCTCGCGGCCCGCGCCGGTGATCGTCGGGATCTGTGCGGTGAACGCGGTGGGGCCACTTGCGCGCGACACGGTCCCGCGCGGGAGACTGTGCGGGTGAGTCTCTTCGGACCCGCGCGGGCACCGGGCTGGCCGGTGGAGCTGGCCGACGGCCCGGTGCTGCTGCGCCCCTACCGGCGCTCCGACGCGGCGGCCTGGTCGGAGGTACGGCGGGCCAACCGGGCCTGGCTGGCACCCTGGGAGTCGTCACTGCCCGGCGGTTGGGACGAGATGAACTCGCCGGCCGCGTTCCGTTGGGTGCACCGTGACCAGCGCCGTTCGGCCCGCGAGGGTGAGGGCATGCCGTTCGCGGTCTGCCTGCGTGAGGCCGACCGGGACCGGCTGGTCGGGCACATCAACGTGGGCAGCATCGTGCGGCGGGCGCTCTGCTCCGGCTACGTCGGCTACTGGGTGGACGCGCGGGTCGCCGGCCAGGGTGTGATCCCGACGGCGCTGGCGCTCGCCGTGGACCACGCGTTCGGGCCGGGCGGGCTGCACCGGGTGGAGGTGAACATCCGCCCGGAGAACCGGCCGTCCCGCCGGGTGGTGGAGAAGTTGGGCTTCCGCGAGGAGGCGTACCACGTGCGCTACATGCACATCGACGGCGCGTGGCGGGACCACATCGGGTACGCGATGACGAGTGAGGAGATCGCCGCCGACGGTGGTCTGCTGGCCCGCTGGCACCGGGTTCGCGCCAACGCGCGGTAGGAGGATTTCCCGGACATCCGCCCACTCGTCCCACGGACGGGATCGGCGCGGCGCGGTGGCATCCCGGTCGGCGCGCCGTAACCTCAAGTAACTGCAAGCTGCGGCAAGCGCTCCCCGGCCGGACGATCCACGCGCCCAGGCGTGATCGATGGAAGATCCTGCGGTCGGATCGCGGTTGCTTCGAATTCGGTGACGGTGACGGGAGGGGTGAGGGTGCCGACCTCGGTGCTCCTCGCCGTCCTCGCCGCCGCCGGCCTGCTCGCCCTGGCCCCGGCGTTGGTTCGCCGGTACGACGCCACCGAGCGGCTGGTGGCGGAGCGGGCGCAGTCGACGGCGCGGGTGCTCCAGCGCCGCCGACGGCGCCGCACTGTGCCGGGACGGCGACCCGTCCACCCTCCGCGCTCGCTGATCGTCACTCTCAGTGAAGACGCGACTACCGGTGTGTTGAGCGCGCCGGTCTCCGCGCCACCGGCCGTCCGCCGCTCCGGTCGACTGCGCGCCGTGCCCGCCGCACCGAAGCGGTCCCGTCGCCGCCCGCCGCCGCGCCGACAGCACACCCCCGCCGTGTACCGGCGTCGCCGGGTGCTCGCCGCCCTGCTGCTCCTCAACGTCGTCGAGCTGATCGGCGTGCTGTTCGTCAGCCCCGGCTTCTGGGTCGGCTTCGGGGTCACCTTCCTGCTCCTGGCCCTGTACGTCGTGCACCTGCGGGGTCAGGCCCTCGCCGGGCGTCGCCGCCGCCGCGCCCGAGCCCGGGAGGCCGCCTGGTTGGCCGCCCGGCAGGCCGAGGTGCGCCGGGAGCAGGCCCGCCGGGCCGCCGCCCGCCGGGAGGCGCAGCGCCGCCTCGCCGCCCAGCGCGAAGGGGTACGCCGAGCCGCCATGGGCCTGGACCGGCCGGGAGACCTGCCGGCGGCGGTCAACGGTGGATCGGTCTCGTACCGGCGCTCGGGCGGCCTGCGAGGCCGCCCCTACGAGGCCGGCCGAGGCGCCTGACGCGGGTCCCGCCCGTGCCCCGGGTCTGGCCGTGCCCGGCCGGCTTGATCGACTCGGGTTCCTGGAAGTCGGGTGGTTGGGGCGTCCGGGATGCCCCGATTTCCAGGAACCCGAGTCGATCTTTGGGCGGGTCGCAGGGCCGGGCCGGGGGCGGATTCGCGGTGGAGGCCGACGACCTGTTAGCCTTGCTGCCGGCCCGCCCGGTGTAAGCCGGGTGGGACCGAAGCCGGTTCGCCGGTGGGGGGCTGTGGCGCAGACTGGTAGCGCACCTCGTTCGCATCGAGGGGGTCAGGGGTTCAAATCCCCTCAGCTCCACCCCAGGTCAAAGGCCGTTTCCGCGAGTCGGAGACGGCCTTTTGCGATCTTCGGGTGCGTGATCGACCTCCGAGGTCCCCGGCGGGCAGGCCAGGCGTTGATCCACCTAGGCGAAGCGTTCGGTCGTCACGGGTATCAGGCCGTGCCGGCGCAGGACGTTCGTCAGCTCGGACAGGGTCGAGCCGAGCGCCGCGGTGGCGTCGGTTCGCAGCAGCGCGGTCACGTCGAGACACCAGGCCAGGGAGTGGCCGACGCGGCGCAGATCCCAGGTGAACTGGTCGCCGTGTTCGTCGAGACGACCGGTCGCGGCGGACGCGGCCGTGCCGCCCGCCGGTGTCCGCCAGGCCGTCCGGAGGCTCGCCACCTGCTCGGCGCGGAGGTCCTTGGCGAAGAGGACGCGGTACACCCGCCGTTCGTGGAAGCCGTCCGGTGGCTGCGCCGGGCCGAGCCGCAGCGGCGGGGCGGTGGCGATCGGTTGATGGTCGAGGAAGTGCGTACGAAGCACCTTCTCGGCCGGCAGTTGCCAACCACCGAGTGCGCGGTGGACGTCCTCGGCCTCCCGGCGGGAGGTGGGGAGCACCCGCGTCAGCATCTCGGGGTCGGTGCGCATGCCGCGGCTCAGCGCGGCGGAACTCCACCAGCCGGCCTCCGGCGTCCAGCCAGCGCTGTCCAGCCCTGTCGTGGTGAAGTCGTGGTGGCGGGTGAACTCCTCGACGACGATTCCCTCCACAGTGGTGGCCGAGCTGCGGTCGTCGGGTCGAGGTAGGACCAGGTAGTAGTCCAGGGGCGGTCCCGCGTCGGGCATCAGCACGGGTACGGCGCGCCCAGGGTCGGTGGTCATCAGCGCCACCGTAGCGAAGGAGAGCGGTTAGCATCCGGACCTCTACGTGAGGAGCCCAGATGACTTCGGTGGCCCAGACCCGGTTCGGCATCATCGGCAGTGGCTGGCGAGGTGAGTTCTTCCTTCGCCTGGCCCGGCTGCTCCCCGAGCGGTTCCGGGTGACCGGGGTGGTGACGCGTACCGAATCTCGGGGAGCTGCCGTGACGGCCGACTGGGGCGTGCGGACCTTCCGCACGACGGCGGAGTTGCTCGCCCACGAGCGGCCGGACTTCGTCATCGTGTCGGTGCCGTGGCCGGTGACGCCCGAGGCGACCCGGGAGCTGGTGGCAGCCGGCGTACCGGTGCTCGCCGAGACGCCGCCCGCCCCTGACCTGGCGGGTCTGCGCTCGCTCTGGGCCGACGTCGGAGCCAGCGGCCTGGTGCAGGTCGCCGAGCAGTACCTGCTGATGCCTGGGCACGCAGCGCGGCTGGCGTTGGTTGGCGCAGGAGTGCTCGGTGAGCCGACCTCGGTCCAGATCTCCTCGACCCACCTGTACCACGCGGTCTCCCTGATCCGGGGTCTGCTCGGCGTCGGTCACGAGAGCGCCGAGGTGAGCGCGCGCGCCTTCGTCGCACCGCTGGCCAACCCGCTCTCGCCGGCCGGCTGGAGCGGCGACGACACCCCGCAGCAGCTCTCCACCACCCTCGCGACCATCGACTTCGGTGGGCGGATGGGGTTGTACGACTTCACCGACAACCAGTGGTGGAACCCGCTGCGTACCCGCCGATTGGTGGTCCGAGGCTCGCGCGGTGAGCTGGTGGACGACCGGGTGGTCCGCCTGGTCGACCCGAGCACGCCGGTGGAGTCGTTCCTGACCCGGCGGCAGACCGGTCTCGACCTCAACCTGGAAGGGCTCGACCTCAAGCACATCAGCTTCGACGGCGACGTGGTCTACCGCAATCCGTTCGTCGGCAGCGGGATGTCCGACGACGACATCGCGGTGGCCGACATCGTCGCTCGCGCCGGGGCGTGGGCGCGGGCGGAGGGCCCGGCTCCGTATCCCCTCGCCGAAGCATGCCAGGACCACCTGATCAGCCTCGCCATCGAAGAATCGGTACGCACCGGCCAGCCCGTCGTCACTGGCCAGCAGGCTTGGGCGCGGTAGGTCCGGCGGATCCTCTGCTGTCCCTTGGCTGACAGTACGCAACCGAGAAGCCAGCTCACCTGTGGAGCCGAGTATCAACGGAATGCTCGGGAGTACCCGGGCCCCACACGGGGAGCAAGGATGAATCGAAGCACTCGACGCCGGATGCTCGCAGCCACCGCGACCGGTCTGCTGGCCACCTCGCTCGGGGTCGCCGTCTCCGCGACGGCGACCGCCGCGCCCGGCGGGGCGACCCCCCGCACCTGCAAGATCAGAACGCTGCCGTACCCGACCGACACCTATCGGGCCGACGCGAACGCGGTCGACCCGACGGGGCGCTACGTCGCGGGCACCGCGCTGCGGGTCGGTGAGACCGACAACCAGTACCTGCTGCTGTTCTGGGACGGGCAGCGGGTCACCGAACTGGAGTCGAAGAGCACGGACACCCCCGTCGACATCAACGCCGACGGCGTCGTGATCGGCAACGGATCGGCGGAGAGCGGCTACGGGCAGCCGTGGAGGTACCGCGACGGCAAGCTCGAGCAGTTGCCGGTGCTGCCGTCCACCGGCATCTTCGTCAGCGCCATCAACGATGCCGGCGACATCGTCGGCTACGGCTCCGACATCGTCCCCGGGGAACTGGTCGCGCTGCGCTGGCCGGCCGCCCGTCCGGGCACGGTCGAGGTGCTCGACGCCCCGGTAGACGCCCAGGCTGGTGGGATCACGGACAACGGGACGATCGTCGGCAGCGCCGGACCCTTCGGAGACTGGAACAGCTGGGTCCGCCGGCCGAACGGCCGGATCGACGCGCTCACGTTCCCGGGCGCCGAGTGGAGCACGGCCGGCGCGGCGGCGGGCCGCTGGGCGATCGGTCAGGTATGGCTGGGCGGCGGCACCAGCTCGACCAGGGTGCGGTGGGACCTTCGGAACGGCTCACACACGTTGCTCGACCAGGAGATGCCGGCACTGACCGATGTCAACGCCAAGGGCGTCGTGGTGGGTGGTGACCGCGTTGCCAGGGGCTCCACCTCCCGGGTCCTGCCGGGTGGCGGCAAAGGGGTGGTCGTCGGTGCGCGGTCCATCTCCGACTCGGGCACCATCGTCGGGTTCCGCAACATCCTCGCCGACCGGTTGACTCCGGTGCGTTGGACGGGCTGCTGACCCACCGCTCTCCCACCGCGTGGGGCCGGCCCGGAAGGGGCCGGCCCCACGTCGCGTCAGCGCGTCACGGCTTCCAGGAACCGGCGGTCTGGAACTGGTCCTGGTACTCCAACGCGCCCGAGGTGTCGTGCACGTCGAACACCACGCTGCCGGTGCGTCTGGTGCCAGCGGTCAGGTCGTCGACGGCCGGCATCGGTTTGCCGCAGCCGGAGAAGGCGCCACCGATCGCGGTGGTCTTGGTGCCGTCGGCCGCGACCCACTGGAAGTAGAGCGGGTTCGTCGACGCGGTGCCCTTGGTGACAGCCACCGTCACGTCGGCGATCACGTACATGCCCTCGCCGGGCTTCAGGCCGTGGGACTTGCAGGGTTTGGTGGCGCTGCTGAACTTCGTCACGGTGATCTCGACGGTGCCTGCCTGGCTGTTGACGACCAGGGTGTCGCCCGGCGACATGTCGCGGGTGTCGTCGTTCGCCGGCGGTGGGGTCGGCGGGGTGGCCTGAGCCTCGCTCACCGTGGTCGAGGTGCCTTTGGTGCCGATGACGACCGCCACGATGCCGCCGACGCAGGTGAGCAGGGTGAGTACGGCAGCGGTGACCGCGACGAGCACGACGGACTTCTTGGCGCGGTCCGTCTGCGCCAGGGGTGGTGCGATGATCGGGTAGCCGGGGCCGCCGGGAGCCCGATATCCGCCGCCAGCGCCCGTGTACCCGCCGGCCGCCTGGTACGCAGCCCCCGAGAACGGCGGCTGCGGTGTCGCCGCGAACGAGCGGGTCGGCTGCTGCGGGTTCGGTTGTTGGGGGTCGTGCGGCCTGACGCGGGGCTGGGGGTGGGTCACCGTACTCCTTGACGCTTCGGTACGTGCGGTGCGGGAACTCGTCGACGTTACCGTGGGTGGCGGAGTGTCCAGCGGCCACGCCGGAGGCCTTCCCACCGCGAGGATGCTAAACCGCTCTGGCCAGCGTGGACGGTGCTCAAGCGGTCACCGAACGCCAATGTGGATCAGTATCCCATTCATTGCTATGAGTAACCAGGCGAGGTCAACGTGCCGGAAGCACGGCGGCGGTGCGGACCAGCCCGTCGGCGATCACGAAGTGGCCACTGATCGATGTCGGCGGGTCGTCGACCGCCGCCGCGTCCACCCGGGCCGGTGCGATCCGGGCAGTGAACGTGCCGGCATCCGGATCGATGTCGAGTCGGGCGTCGTGGAAGTCCAACCAGCCGCGGACGACCGGATGCCACACCTTGTAGACGGTCTCCTTCGCACTGAACAGCACGACCGGCCAGTGGGTGCCGCTGGGTAGCCGGGCGCAGGTGGCCTCCTCCTCGGGCAGCAGCACGAGTCGGCGTACTCCCGGATTGACCTCGCGGTGCTGCTCGGCGTCCATTCCGACGGACCGGATGTCGGTGGCGTGTGCCGCCGCGGCGGCGCAGTAGCCGGCGGTGTGGGTGATGCTGCCGACCACCCCGGCCGGCCAGACCGGCGCGCGGTCGGCGGCGGCCGGCACGGCGGTCGTCGGCAGGCCGAGGTCGCGCAATGCCCTGCGGGCGCACATCCTCCCTGCAGCGAAGTCCCGCCGACGGGTCTGCACCGCCCGCTCGCCGAGACATGCCTGCTCAGCGGGGAGCAGTTCGCCCGTCCAGTCCTCAGGACCGGCGACGGCGACGGCGACCGTCGATGGCAGCAGGTCACGCATTCCGGTGACCTACTGGTCGGTAGGAATGACGCATCGAATTAACCGTCAAATTTCCGACTCCCACGACGGTCGAAGGTACCGCAAAGATGTAACACCGGAGGGACGCGCGGCGCCCTCCCTGATGGCTCCGGGGGGACCACCATCAATGCTGGCCGGCACGGCAGCCGCCAGTCCCGTGGACATCTGGAAGGACGTGCGATGACCGATGGCCTGGAACGGCCAGGGGTGCGGGCTGACGAACACGCCCCGAAGACCCCCTGCTGGAGCTGCGGCTCCTGCGGTGACGAGTGGCCGTGCGCGACGAAGCGCACTCGGCTGCTGGCGGAATACGAGGGTGATCGAGCCATGCTCAGCGTCTATCTGGGCTCCTGCCTCGCCGCCGCCACCGAGGATCTGCGCGCGGCCCCGGTGATGTCGCTCCAGGACCGGTTCATCGGCTGGTTGCCGCGCGGCTCCCGGCGTAGCTGAGTCTCTGGTGGCCCCGCTGCTGGGCGGGGCCACCAGAGGTGGCGTCTCAGGGACGTCGAGGGCGTCGGGTCACCGCGAAGCCGAACACGCCGGCCACCGCGGCGAGCACGCCACCGATGCCGGTCCATACCCAGCGCGAGCCGAGATCCGGCAACCAGTCCGCCAGCGAGCCGCTCTCGTCGTCGGCCTCCGCGTCCACCGGGGGTACGGCGTTGAGCACCGTGCCGGCCTTGGTGTTCGGCACCAGCGGGGCGGCCAACTCGCCGTCGTCAGCCGAGGCACCCCGGTCGGCGATGGTGCCGACCAGCAGGTCGACGTCGATCGGCGCACCCAGATCCGGCTCCGGCAGCTCGATCACTGAGAGTCGGACGACGTACGTGCCGGGCAGTGGGTCGGCCGACCAGGGCTCCGCCCATGACCGCACCTCGCGCAGCGTGCAGCCCAGCACCACGTTCGACGCCTTCGCGTCCACGGTCGGGGTCTGGGCCCCCGCCGTGCACGCCTGGCGTCGGCGCAGCCCGTCGAAGACGTCCACCGTCCAGGTGGAGGCGCCGCTGCGTCCCTTCGGGAAGGTGACGGTGGCGTTGATCTCGTGGACCTGGCCGGCCGTCGCCGGGAACGACCAGTAGAGGTGGTCGCCGATCGAGGCGTCCACCCGGACCGGTTGGCCGGCGGTGATCGGGGTGGCGGTGAGGAACGACGTGCCGGCACGGTTCACCGGCGTGGCACCCGGGGAGGGGGTCGGTGCGGCGACGGCCGCAGCGGGGAGCAGAGCGGCCACGCCGGCGGCGAGCAGCGCCGCCATCGACCGGAACAGTGCGATACGCATCAGTTCTCCCTCCAGGTGGCGACCCACCAGCGGGTGAGCAGACCGGCGAGCAGGCCGGTGATCAGCCCGGCGATGGTGAGCAGGCCGAGCAGCACCCAGCCCCGGCCGAGGTCCGGTCCGTCCGGTGCGGGTGCGGCGGCGACCACGTCGATGGTCAACTCCACCGGCATGCCCGGGGTGGCCGCGGTGCCGGGACGCGGGGCGAACGAGTTGCTGACCACCAGACAGACGGTGGTGGGTTCGATGACCGGCGCGGAGCTCTGCTCGGTCTCGGCGGCATCCTCGTCGTCGGCGGTGGCCGACCAGCGCAGCCCGGCGGAGAGCACGTCGGCCCGCCCACTGCCGGCGTCCGCGCCCCGGACGAGTTCCCGGCCGTCGGCCGCGGTGGCCCGAAGCAGCACCCCGTAGTCCCGGTTGACGGCCCGGTCCAACGCCATGCTCACCGAAGCCCGCAGCTCCTGCCCGGGGCGGATCGGCACCCGGTAGTAGCGATGCTCGGAGAACGCCTCCCGGTCGGCGTAGACGCCGGGGGCGAGCAGTGGCGCCGAGTCGCACGCGCTCGTGCCGCCAACCACTGTCGGGGCCCGGGTGTGCGTGTCCGCGGCCCGCTCGACGAGCTGTTTGATCCGGTCGGTCAGCTCCTCGGCGCTCTGCGCGGCGGTGTAGGTCCCGCCGGTCGCGCTGGCGATGCAGAGCAGTTGGCGGCGAACCTTCTCGTCGGGGGCCAGACCGAGGGTGTCGACGACCAGGCTGGTGCCCTGGGCGGCCAGTTCCCGGGCCACCTCGCACGGGTCCGGCGGAGCGCAGGTGTCCTCTCCGTCGGTGATCAGCACGATCCGCCGGGTGGTGGCCCCGGTGCCCAGGTCCTGCGCGGCGGAGCGCAGCGCCAGCCCGACCGGAGTGAACCCGGTCGGCCGAAGTGTCGCCACCGCCGCCTTGGCAGCGGACCGGTCCACCGGCCCGACCGGCACGATCTGCTGGGTGTCCTGGCAACCGACCTTCTTGTCCTTGCCGCGGTAGGTCGCGCCGAGCACCCGGATGCCGAGCTGTGTCTCCTCGGGCAGCGCGTCAACCACCTCGTTGAATGCCTGCTGGGCGACCGAGATCCGCGTGCGTCCGTCGATGTCGGCGGCGCGCATCGACCCGCTGACGTCGAGCACCAGCTCGACCCGGGGCGGCTCGGGAGCCGGCTCCTCGTCGGCCTGCGCCGGCCCGGTCAGCGCGGTGGTCGCCAACAGTCCGAGAAGGACCGCAGTCGATCGTCTGAAGTTGATCACGATCCGCAGTGTAGTGAGATCCACTTTGGATGATCGTTTGGGTGGAGGCGCGCCGAACCGACGACTCCGGCTGGGCCGGGGATCGCCTCTGCCGGCCGCACCCGCGCTCAGGGTCCACGCCGGGTCACCCTCGGTCAACTGTGCGAGGAAAGGTGTCGGTTCGGCCAGCATCCGTCGGAAATCTGACCCAAGTCGACCCGTTGTGCCGGTGGTGCGCGGTGGTTAAGCTCTTCATGCGCGCCCCAATCGCCCGCTTCCCCCGTGGCAGGCGATCGGGGCGCGCGTCTTTGTCAAGAAGGGCCCGCACGCTTCGGCGTGCGGGCCCTTCTTCCGTCGCGCTACGCGGCGCGTCGCCTGTCGATGCTTATATCCACCGGCCGTCGAGCCACATCCGGGACAGCCAGTCCGAGTACGGAATCACCCGACCCACGAAGATCGGATAGAAGTACGCGAAGCAGAGTGCCACCAGCAGCACGTACGCCCCCGCCGCGATGCTGCCCACGAGTCGGCGCTCATAACTCGGGTCACCGGGCACCAGCGGCGCCACCGTACCCACGTCACCCCCGGCGGGCGCGATCAGCGCACCCAGCACGTACACCACGGCCAGCACCAGGAACGGCACCGCCGGCGCGGCGTAGAACGAGAACATCGTGCGGCCGTCGAGGGCGAACCAGAACCACGGCAGCAGCCCGGCGGCCACGGTGAGCAGGATCGCGCCGGCCCGCCAGTCCCGACGGGCCACACCCAGCCAGGCCAGCGCCACCAGGGCCGGCAGGAACGACCACCAGAGCAGCGGGGTGCCGAGCAGCAGAATCTCGGAGGCGCAGCTCGCCGCGCCGCAGACGCCGTCGCCGGCGTAGTGGAACGCCACCGGCCGGCCCAACAGCAGCCACTGCCACGGCCACGACTGGTACTTGTGCGCGTCGTCAAGCTGGGCGTGGAAGCCGTACGCCGCGCGGTGGTATTCGAAGAGATTGATCAGCGGGCCGATCACCGGCCGGTCGCTGAGCCGGGAGCCCGGGTAGGACGACGCGAGCCGATAGTAACCGTCGTCGGTGAGCAGCCAGCCCGACCAGGTGGCGAGGTAGGTGCCCAGCATGAGCACGCCGGCGAGCACCAGCCAGGGCAGCTCGTCGACGAGCGCGTCCCGCCAGGGCCGGCGGACGCCCGCCGAGCGGCGGACGCCGACCTCCCAGAAGAGCACCAGCAGCGCGAAGGCCGGCACGAAGTACAGGGCGCTCCACTTCACCGCACAGGCGCAGCCGATCAGCACGCCGGCGGCCAGCCGCCACCACGGCCAGGTGCGCCAACCGGTCGGCGGGCGGCCGGCCCGGCCCGGCTGGCTCGGATCGAGCCCGTCGTCCAGGGCCCGTGCCCAGCGTCGACGGCGGGCGTCCCGATCGAGCACCAGCGCGCCGAACGCCGCCAGCACGAAGAAGAGCAGGAAGATGTCGAGCAGGGCCGCGCGGGACAGCACCAGGTGGAAGCCGTCCAGGGCGAGTAGCAGGCCGGCCGCGCAGCCGAGCACCGTCGAGCGGAACATCCGCCGACCGATGCGGACCAGTAGCAGCACCGACAGCGTGCCGATCACCGCCGCCGAGAAGCGCCAGCCGAACTCCGGTGCGGTGGTCATCAGGTGCCCGGGGACGGAGACCTTGGAATCGGCGTCCTGATAGCCGAACGCCCACTCGCCGACGCCGATCAGCCACTTGCCCAGCGGCGGGTGCACCACGTACGACGGGACGTTGTCCTTGTAGTTCCACTCCACGCCACGCGAGATCAGCCCGTAGGCGTCCTTGGCGTAGTACGTCTCGTCGAAGATCTTGCCCGTCGGGCTGGACAGCCCGACGAAGCGCAGGATCGCCGCGATGGCCACCACCACCGTCGTGGCGAGCCAGGAGAACCGGTCCGCCTGGCTGTCGACGGTCGCGAACCGTCGCCGGACCACGGCGGAGACCCCACCACCCTCGGCGCTCGGGGTCGTCGGCTCCTGGGGGGCACTCGCCTCTGCCGTCACCTGGATCATCTTGTCCGGATCGGCGCTCGGGCTCTGCGCTGTCGACGCACTCGTCACCCGGCGATCGTAGGCTGCCAAGGTGTCCAGTGGCGTCCGTCGTCCCTGATATCGGTATTCCCAGCAATGAAGGAGACGAATCCGTGGGTGAAATGTCCGAAGTTGGGCGCCTGATTCTGCTCGGTGCTCCGCTCGGCAACCCCGCCGACGCCTCGGCCCGACTCCGGGAGGTGCTGATCAGCGCCGACGTGGTCGCCGCCGAGGACACCCGCCGCCTCACCCGGCTGGCCCGCGATCTCGACCTCACCGTCGGCGGTCGAATCGTCTCCTACTTCGAGGGCAACGAGGAGCGGCGCACCCCCGAACTGGTCGAGGCCATCCTCGCCGGGTACGTGGTGGCGCTGGTCACCGACGGTGGGATGCCGAGCGTCTCGGACCCCGGCTACCGGCTGGTCCGGGCCACGTTGGATGTCGGAGCGCCGGTCACCGTCGCCCCCGGGCCGAGCGCGGTCACCACCGCGTTGGCCGTCTCCGGGCTGCCCTGCGACCGGTTCTGCTTCGAGGGCTTCCTGCCCCGCAGCGGGGGCGCCCGCCGGTCCCGGCTGCGCGCGCTCGCCGCCGAGGAGCGCACCCTGGTCTTCTTCGAGGCCCCGCACCGGATCGGGGCGACCCTCACCGACCTGGCCGACACGTTCGGGGCGGAACGGCCGGCCGCGCTCTGCCGCGAACTCACCAAGACCTACGAGGAGGTGCTCCGCCGCCCCCTCGGCGAGCTGGCCCGGTGGGCCACCGAGGGGGACCCGCGCGGAGAGATCACCCTGGTGGTGGCCGGAGCGCCGGTGACCGCCGCCGAACGCCCTGACGACGACACCCTGCGCGCCGCCGTCGCCGAGCGGGAGGCCGCCGGCCGGTCCCGCCGGGACGCCATCACCGACGTCGCCACCGAGTACGCGCTGCGCCGCCGGGACGTCTACACGATCGTGCACAGCTGACCGAGGTGGGCCGGTCCGCCGGACGGCGGGTTCACCAGGCGGCGGCCAGGAAGCCGACGGTGATCAGCGTGGGGCCGGCGATGGCGGCGGCCACGGCCCAGCGGCGGTGCCGGCGACCGGGCAGCCGGGCCGACCCGGTCCACCGGACGATGCCGCCGGTGCAGGCCAGCACCATCAGCAGACCGGGCAGCCACCGCAGGTGCCGGCCCACGCCGACGTCCGCGTACGCGGTGCCGCTGTCCGGGCCGGTCATCCGCGCCGGCAGCGCGGTGCCGGCCGTGCTCTTCTCGACGGGCACGCCGCTGACCCGGACGCCATGGGCGATGAACCGCCCGTCCTCGGCCGTGAAGATCCCCCGGCATCGCAGGGTGAGCCCGCCGCCGGAGCAGTCGTCGATCACCACAGTGCCCGTTCGGGCGTGCCCGACCGCGAGCCAGAACGGGCCGGCGCTGACCCAGGCGAAGAAGGCCGTGACCAGGCTCAGCACCACCAGCGCGGCGAGCCCGGGCAGCGGGTCCGGTGGCAGTGGCGTGCGGTGAGGTGCCCGGCGCCGCGCCAGCCGGAAGCCGGGGAACCGCGCCGGTGCCGCGTCCTTGCGAATCGGGGTGCCGTCCCAGTGCACCTGCTCGATCGGCGCCCAGAAAGTGCCGCCGTCGTCGTCCGGCGCGTCGCCGTCGGGCCCGTGGTCGCTCTGCCGGCGGCCCTGCTGCCGGACCGGCACCCGACGCGGCACCGCGTCCACCGGCGCGCCGGTGGTCGGCTCCACCTCGACGGTTTCCGCGCCGGCCGGCGCCGCGCCGGCCGGCGGGCCCGACGAGCCGGGCCGGACCGGGCTGGGTACGGGTGCCCCCGGGGTCGGACGGGTCGGTGTGGGTGACGGCGCCGCTGGCGCGGGGCGGCCCACCCCGGCGGGGAGGTCAGCCGCCCCGGCCCGGTGGGACGGTCCTCGTGGTCCCGTGCCGCTCCTCTGCCCGTCACGACGTTCATTGCACACCGCGCCAGGAGGTGAAACGGGCAGGTGAGCCGCGTGTCGACGACAAATCGGACCAACGGGCGACGTGGTTGGCCCGGTCCGCCGGTCGGGCACCCCCCATTGGTTCGCGAACGCCCCGGACGGGTCACTAGGCTCACTGCTCATGAGTCACGTTCTCGCGGCAGTGGCCTGGCCGTACGCCAACGGCCCCCGCCACATCGGCCACGTCTCCGGTTTCGGCGTTCCCTCCGACGTCTTCGCCCGGTACATGCGGATGGCCGGCCACGACGTGCTCATGGTCTCCGGCACCGACGAGCACGGCACCCCGATCCAGGTGCAGGCCGACGCCGACGGGGTGACCCCGCGCGAGCTGGCCGACCGCTACAACAGGGTGATCGTCGAGGACCTGCACGGCCTCGGTCTCTCCTACGACCTGTTCACCCGCACCACCACCCGCAACCACTACGCGGTGGTGCAGGAGTTGTTCGAGGGGATGTACCGCAACGGCTACATCGTGCCGAAGACCACCATGGGCGCGATCTCCCCGTCCACCGGGCGCACCCTGCCCGACCGCTACATCGAGGGCACCTGCCCGATCTGCGGGTACGACAGCGCCCGCGGTGACCAGTGCGACAACTGCGGCAACCAGCTCGACCCGATCGACCTGATCAACCCGAAGTCGCGGATCAACGGAGAGACTCCGAAGTTCGTCGAGACCGAGCACTTCTTCCTGGACCTGCCGGCCCTGGCCGAGGTGCTGCGGCAGTGGCTGGACACCCGTGAGGGGTGGCGGCCCAACGTGCTGCGGTTCTCCCGCAACCTGCTCGACGACCTCCAGCCTCGGGCGATCACCCGTGACCTGGAGTGGGGCGTGCCGATCCCGCTCGACGACTGGCGCGACCGGCCGGACAAGCGCATCTACGTGTGGTTCGACGCCGTGATCGGCTACCTGTCCGCCTCGATCGAGTGGGCCCGCCGCTCCGGCGACCCGGACGCGTGGCGGAAGTACTGGTCCGCCGACGGGGCGGGGAAGGACGCCCAGTCCTACTACTTCATGGGCAAGGACAACATCGTCTTCCACTCGGTGATCTGGCCGGCGCTGCTCTCCGGCTACTCCGGCGAGGGCTCCCGCGACGGTGAGCCGGGCGAGCTGGGTCGGCTCAACCTGCCCACCGAGGTGGTTTCCAGCGAGTACCTGACCATGGAGGGGCGCAAGTTCTCCTCGTCCCGCAAGGTGGTCATCTACGTTCGCGACTTCCTGGAGCGCTACGACGCCGACGCGCTGCGCTACTTCATCGCCGCCGCCGGCCCGGAGAGCAACGACACCGACTTCACCTGGGCCGAGTTCCTGCGCCGCAACAACGACGAGTTGGTCGCCGGTTGGGGCAACCTGGTCAACCGGTGCGTCTCGATGGCCGCGAAGAACTTCGGGGCGATCCCGCCGGTCGACCCGGCCGGGCTCACCGAGGCTGACGAGGCGCTGCTCGCCGTCGCCCGGACCGGGTTCACCACGGTCGGCGACCTGATCGGCCGGCACCGGCAGAAGCAGGCGATCGGCGAGGCGATGAAGGTGGTCGCCGAGGCCAACAGGTACCTCTCCGAGCAGGCGCCGTGGAAGCTCAAGGACGAGGCGGACAAGCCCCGGATGGGCACCATCCTGCACGTCGCCCTTCAGGTGATCAGCGATGCCAACACGCTGCTCACCCCGTTCCTGCCGCACTCCGCGCAGCAGGTGCACGAGCTGCTCGGGGGCACCGGCGTGCACGCGCCGATGCCGGTGATCGAGCAGGTCGACGACCTGGACGGCGGCCCGGCGTACCCGGTGCTCACCGGGGACTACACCGTCGGCGCGCGCTGGGAGTCGGTGTCGATCGAGGCGGGTCGCCCGCTGGCCGCGCCGAAGCCGGTGTTCCGCAAGCTCGACCCGTCGATCGTCGACGAGGAACTGGCCCGGCTCGCCGACTGAGCGCACGACGCGCGGCGGCGGGTAAGCCGCCGCCGCGCGCGGTCACATCGCGTAGCGGGTGTCCATCACCTGGTCGTCGGTCACCTCGGCGCCCGGCGCCCAGGCCTCGTAGACGCCGCGTTCCTGACACTGCGCGCCGGTCGTGACCACGGTGTCCGGGTTCGGGGAGCGCAGGCGCACCCGCAGCCAGCCGGCCTCCTCCCGCAGCACCAGGCACGGCACCCCGCGCCACTGGGCGAACCGGACCCGGCGGGCCACCGCGTCCACCGGGTAACGGGCCGCCCGGGTCATCGCCAGCACCCGGAACCCACCGGGCAGGTCGGCGACCGCCTCGTACTCGCTGTCGCCGTACATGCCGACCAGCTGGGTGGAGCGGGGGGCGTCGACGTTCGGCACGTACTCCTGGTCCGGGGAGAGACCCGGCACCGCGGCCAGCAGGTGCCGCCACTGCGGGCCCACCATCCGCAGCCACCCGCGCTGCTCGGCCTGGTAGGTGTACAGCACCACCTCCGCACCCTCCGCCGGGTACGCGATGAGGGCCGCGTTCGCCGGCATCGGCAGGTCGGCGAAGTCCCGGGTGATGAACTCGGGGATGAGCTGACCGTTGCTGGGCACGAAGCCGGTGCCGAGCACCGGGGCGCCGAGCCGGTCCCGGGCGGCCAGCGCGGTCAGGCCGCGGTGTGCCGGGCCAACCGGCACGTCGTAGTCACCCGGGTCGGACGCGCGCCAGCGCAGCGCGTACGCCACGTCCGGGCCGTCCCGGCCGACGTCACCATCCGTACGCAGCACCGTCGTCGTCGCCGACGTACGCAGGTGGGCCACGTCGTGCTCGCGGTAGCAGAAGCCGTGTGGCAGCCAACCCCGTACGTAGCCGGCGACCTGCTGGGCCGAGAGCACCTTCATCATCCGGGTGCCCCGCCGGACCACCGCCGACGCGCGCGCCGCGACCAGCATCGGATCGCCCGCCGCCGCCGGCTGCTGGCTGAGCTGATGCAGGTACGCCCAGCCCCGCTCGCGGTGAGCGGGCATCAGCAGCGGCGTCTCCGGTTCGTCAGCCGGCTCCGTCGCCCCGTGCACAGCGGTCACCTCGGTGACGTGCACGAACCGGTGCCACGGCAGGGCGCTACCCGGGCGGGGTGCCCACTCGAAGCCGGCCACCTCGTCGGCGCTGAACAACTCGTACGCGGCGCCTCGGGCGATCTCCTCGGCCGGGTACACGCCGCCACCGAACGCCACGTGCAGTCCGGTCCGTTCACCGGCGCTGCCACCGGCCTGGGGGGTGACGCTCATGCCGTCGCCTCGCTGCTCGGTGGGATGAGGTCCGCACGCTGTCGCGTCCGCTCGTGAGCGACCGTAGAGTCGGGCGGCGTAGTCGGGGTGAACGTCGGGTGGCGGGCAGATGGACAGGCCCGGTGTGTGATGCTGTCGCTGATGAGCGAGCCCACTGAATCCCGCCGCGAGCGTGCCGCCCGGCGGGCCGGAGAGTTTCCGCCCGCCCCCGAGTCGTTGCCCCGGGCGGTGCTGGACAGCCACACCCACCTGGACATCACGGTCAGCGAGGCCGGTGTGCCCGGCGGCGGGCCGGCCGACGACCCGGTTGCCGTGGCCATCGCGTTGGCCGCGAAGGTCGGCGTGGACCGGCTCGTCCAGGTGGGCGTGGACGTCGCCTCCTCCCGGTGGGGCGCGGCCACCGCCGATGAGTACCCCGCCGTGCTGGCCACCGTGGCGCTGCACCCCAACGAGGCACCCCGGCTCAGCGACCTCGACGAGGCGTTGCGGGAGATCGAGTCACTCGCCGCCCGCGACCGGGTCCGGGGGATCGGCGAGACCGGAATGGACTTCTTCCGGACCGGCGACGAGGGGCGTGCCGCGCAGGAGCAGAGTTTCCGGGCGCACATCGCCATCGCCAAGCGGTACGACAAGACGCTGGTCATCCACGACCGCGACGCGCACGCCGACGTGCTGCGGATCCTCGACGACGAGGGCGCTCCCGACCGGGTGGTGCTGCACTGCTTCTCCGGCGACGCCGACTTCGCCCGCGAGTGCGTCCGGCGCGGCTACCTGCTGAGCTTCGCCGGCACCGTCACCTTCGGCAGCGCGACGGAGCTGCGCGCGGCTGCCGCGCTGACCCCGGTGGATCAGATGCTGGTGGAGACCGACGCCCCGTACCTCACTCCGATGCCGTACCGCGGCCGGCCGAACGCGTCGTACCTGATCCCGCTCACCGTCCGCGCGCTCGCCGCGACCACCGGCAGCGACCTGGACGAGCTGTGCGCGGCCATCTCCGCCACCGGCGACCGGGCCTTCGGCCCGTGGTGAGCCCGGCCCGACGGTCGGCACCGACCCCGTCGCTACGCTGCCTGCCATGACCGGTCTCCTCGGCCCGGCGGAGATCCGGGAACTCGCCGCCCGGCTGGGCGTCGCGCCCACCAAGAAGCTGGGCCAGAACTTCGTGCACGACCCGAACACCGTGCGCCGAATCGTGACCGCCGCCGGCCTCACCCCCGACGACGTGGCCCTGGAGGTGGGGCCTGGCCTCGGCTCGCTGACCCTGGGGCTGCTGCCGGTCGCCGGGCACGTGCACGCCGTGGAGATCGACCCGGTGCTCGCCGGGGCACTACCGGAGACCGCCGCGCGGCACGCCGGGGCCGACGCCGCCCGCCTGACCGTGCACCGCGCGGACGCGCTGCGCATCGCCGCCGCCGAGTTGGCCGACCCGGCACCGACCGCGTTGGTGGCGAACCTGCCCTACAACGTCGCGGTGCCCGTGGTGTTGCACCTGCTCGCCGTGCTGCCCACCCTGCGGCACGGTCTGGTGATGGTGCAGAAGGAGGTCGCCGACCGGCTCGTCGCCGGTCCTGGCTCCAAGGTGTACGGCATTCCGTCGGTGAAGCTCGCCTGGTACGCCCAGGCCCGCAGTGCCGGCAAGGTGCCGCCGAACGTGTTCTGGCCGGTGCCCAACGTCGACTCCGGCCTGGTCTCCTTCACCTGCCACGAGCCGCCCCGCGCCGACGTACCGCGGGAGCGGGTCTTCGCCGTGGTGGACGCGGCGTTCGCGCAGCGGCGCAAGACGCTGCGCGCCGCGTTGGCCGGTTGGGCCGGTGGCGCGGACCGGGCCGCCGCGGCGCTCACTGCCGCCGGCGTCGACCCCGGCGCCCGCGGGGAGTCACTGACCGTCGAGCAGTTCGCCGCCATCGCCGCGTCGGCTCCGGTCGGTACGCCGGCCGGGAAGTAGGCTGACGCCGTGCCCGCCGAGGACGCCGAGGAGCTGATCGTGGCCAAGCCGTTCGACATCCGCCTGCACCTTCGGGACGTCACCCCGTGACCGAGGCCTGGCGACCGGACGACGACGAGCGACGCGGGGCCATCGGCCCGGTGCGGGTGCGGGTGCCGGCGAAGATCAACCTGCACCTCGGGGTGGGCCCGCTGCGTCGGGACGGCTACCACGAGCTGAACACGATCTACCACGCCATCTCGATCTACGACGAGCTGACCGCCCGCCGGGGCGACACCCTCGCCCTGACCATGGAGGGTGAGGGCACCGGCGAGCTGGCCCTGGACGACACCAACCTGGTGATCCGCGCCGCGCATGCCCTCGCCGGGTACGCGGGGGTGCTGCCGCACGCCCGACTGCACCTGCGCAAGCAGATTCCGCTCGCCGGTGGGTTGGCCGGTGGCAGCGCCGACGCGGCCGCCGCGCTGGTGGCCTGCGACGCGCTCTGGGGCACCGGGCTGTCCCGCGACGAGTTGGCCGGCATCGCCGCCGACCTCGGCTCCGACGTGCCGTTCCTGATCTACGGCGGCACCGCGCTGGGCACCGGCCGGGGTGAGGCGATCAGCCCCGTGCTGGCCCGCCCCACCTCCTGGCACTGGGTGGTGGCGATCGCCGACGTCGGCCTCTCCACCCCGACCGCGTACCGGGAGCTGGATCGGCTCCGCGACTCCGGTGCCGCCGGCACCCCGCTGGGCAGCACCGACGCCCTGCTGGGCGCGCTGCGCCAGCGTGACCCCCGGGTGCTCGCCCGTACGCTCGGCAACGACCTCCAGGACGCCGCCCTGGCCATGCGCCCGGCGCTGGCCGACACCCTGAAGGCCGGCGAGGCGGCCGGCGCGCTCACCGGCATCGTCTCCGGCTCCGGCCCGACCTGCGTGTTTCTCGCCGCCAACGCGGCCGACGCGGAGCGGATCGCCGCGGAGCTGACCGCTGCGGGCGTCTGCCGGGAGGCGCGGGTCGCGCACGGTCCGGTAGCCGGCGCCCGCGTCGGCTGACGACGCGTTCCACCGGAGCTGCTGGCGCGCGGCGCGGACGTTCGGGGCTTCCGCGTACCCTTGGGACAGGCGTCCAGGTGCCCGCCGGCATCGGGACGCCTTGATCATGAAGGGTGGAATGTGGCGAACATCGTCAATCTGGACCGGGTGTCCAAGGGGTACGGCGCCGCCGGGCGGCTGCTCACGGACGTCTCGCTCGGCCTGGACGACGCCGACCGGATCGGCGTGGTCGGCCTCAACGGCGCCGGCAAGTCCACCCTGCTGCGGCTGCTCACCAAGCAGGAGGACCCTGACGACGGTCGGGTGACCCACCGCCGTGACCTGCGTGTGCTCTGGCTGCCGCAGCAGCTCACGCTCGCCCCCGAGGCCACCGTCCGGGACGTGGTGCTCGGCACCGCCTGGCTCGCCGAGGGCATGGGGGCTGAGCACGAGTGGGCCGGCGACTCCGGGGTGCGGGCCATCCTCGACGGCCTCGGCATGCCACACCTCGGCCTCGACCAGCCGGTCGGCCCGATGTCCGGTGGCGAACGCCGCCGGGTGGCGCTCGCCGCGCTGCTCGTGCGCGACTCCGACCTGCTCATCCTCGACGAGCCCACCAACCACCTGGACGTCGGCGGGGTCGACTGGCTGGCCCGGCACCTGGTCGGCCGCAAGGGCGCCCTGGTCGTGGTCACCCACGACCGGTGGTTCCTGGACGCGGTCTGCACCAACACCTGGGAGGTTGCCGACCAGACCGTCCGCGCCTACGAGGGTGGCTTTGCCGCCTGGATCCTCGCCCGCGCCGAGCGCGAGCGGGTCGCCGCCGCCACCGAGGCCCGCCGGCAGAACCTGCTCCGCAAGGAGATCGCCTGGCTGCGTCGTGGCCCGCCGGCGCGGACCTCCAAGCCGCAGTTCCGCATCGACGCCGCGAACGCGTTGATCGCGGACGTGCCGCCGGCGCGCGACACCATGTCGTTGCAGCGGATGGCGGTTTCCCGCCTGGGCAAACAGGTGTACGAGCTGGAGAACGTCGAGCTGCACGCCGGCCCGAAGGAGATCCTGCGCGACACCTCCTGGCTGGTCGGCCCCGGCGACCGGATCGCCATCCTCGGTGCCAACGGCGCCGGCAAGACCACGCTGCTGCGGATGCTCGCCGGCATCACCCGCCCCGATGGCGGTCGCCTCGGCACCGGCTCCACCGTGCGGCCCGCGTTCCTCTCCCAGGAGCTCACCGAGCTGCCGGGGCACCTGCGGGTGCTGGAGGCGGTGGAGGAGGTCGCCCGCCGGGTTCAGCTCGGCGACCGGGAGGTCTCCGCCGCGCAGCTCGCCGAGGTGTTCGGCTTCGATGACCGCCGCCTCTGGACCCCGGTCAGCGACCTCTCCGGTGGGGAGCGCCGCCGGTTGCAGATGCTGCGGCTGCTGGCCGGCGAGCCCAACGTGCTGCTCTTCGACGAGCCCACCAACGACTTGGACACTGACACCCTCGCCTCGCTGGAGGACCTGCTCGACTCGTGGCCCGGCACGATCATCGTGGCCAGCCATGACCGGTACCTGATCGAGCGGGTCACCGACACGGCGTACGGGATGTTCGGCGACGGTCGGCTGGTGCACCTGCCGGGCGGCGTGGACGAATACCTCGCGCGGACCGCCGAGCGGGCCGGCTCTCCTCGGGCGGGCGTCACCTCGACCTCCGCGCCCGCTGCCCCCTCGGGAGGTGGCATGTCCGCCGCCGAGGTCCGTCAGGCCCGCAAGGAGCTGACCCGGCTGGAGCGGCAACTCAGCAAACTCGACCAGCGCGAGACCACGCTGCTCGATCAGCTCGCGGCGGACGCCACCGACTACGCCCGGGTCGCCGAGTTGGACACCCAGCTCAAGGATCTGCGCGCCGAACGGGAGCGGATCGAGGAGAGCTGGATGACCCTCGCCGAGGACCTGCCCGAGAGCTGAGCGGCCGGGCGCGCCGGCACGGGCCCCGTGTGCGGCGTCACACCACCACATGCGAGACAATCGTCGGCGACACCTACCCCACGGCGTTGGAGACACAGACATGGCACACACCCCCGTCAACCACCCCGCGCGGCCGATCTACCGGGCGATCGGCGGGCTGACCGGTCTGTACCTGGTCGTCTTCGGTGTGCTCGGCATCATCGCGAGCACCGGCAACGAGATCCTCGCCCAGGACGACACCCGGGTCCTCGGTCAGGGCACCAACCTGGGCTTCTCGCTGCTCAGCGTGCTGCTCGGGATCGTCGTGCTGGTCGGCACCGCGCTCGGCCGCAACATCGACGTGGCGATCAACCAGTGGCTGGCGTACACCCTCATGGTGGTCAGCCTGGCCGGTCTCGCGTTCATCCGGACCGACGCCAACATCTTCAACTTCAGCATCACCACCGTGGTCGTGGTGATGACGGCCGCCCTGGTGCTGCTCATGGTCGGCATGTACGGCAAGGTCGGCACGGAGGATGAGGCGGAGGCGTTCCAGAAGGCTCGTCTCGTGCTCTGAGCTTTCTTTTTTGGTTGCGGCCGTGGGTTTTCGCCGGAGCCCGAGCTGCTCCGGGCGGTCAGGCTTGATCCCTGCGCAGCTCGGGCTCCGGCGAAAACCTGACCCGGTCCAGCCTCCGGCGGACCTTCCGGCATTGGTGTTTTTCGGACAGTCGGCTCTGCCTTGGGCGACAATTCCCCTGAAACGGTCAACTCAGGTGGATGGGGTTCAGGGCTATGCCGCATTTTCCGGTCAACCATCCGGCACGGCCGCTCTACCGGGTCCTCTCCGGGCTGATCGGGGTCTACATCCTGGTCTTCGGCGTCTGGGGCGTCGCCGAGACGATCGGCGATCCGCTCTTTGCCCGCAACAGCACCTGGGCCCTCGGACTCCGGACCAACCTGGCCTTCTCGCTCGCCTCGGTGATCTTCGGGGTCGTCCTGATCATCGGGGCCTCGCGGCGCACCAACCTTGGCCACTACATGAACCTCACCGCCGGGGTGGTGTTCCTGGTGACCAGCATCCTGATGATGTCGGTGCTGCAGACCGGAGCGAACTTCCTCAACTTCTCGATGTCGACAGTGGTCGTGTCGATGCTGTTCGGCCTGATCCTGCTCGGCACCGGTCTGTACGACAAGGTCGGCCCACCGGAGTCCGCCGAGGCGGAGCTGGAGCACCGTAAGCACCCGGTGGCCGACGTACACCGCCGTTGATCGGGGTCAGTGGCGCCGGGCGGTGATCAGCGTCGGCTTGGCCTCCAGGTGCGACAACCCGTTCCAGGCCAGGTTGACGAGGTGCGCCGCCACCGTCTCCTTGCGCGGCTTTCGCACCTCCAGCCACCAGCTGCCGGTCAGCGCAACCATGCCCACCAGCGCCTGTGAGTACAGCTCGGCCAGCTTCGGGTCGTACCCCCGGCTCTTGAACTCGGCACCCAGGATGTGCTCGACCTGGTGTGCGACGTCGTTCATGATGCTGCTGAAGGTGCCCGTCGCGGACATCAGCGGCGACTCGCGGACCAGCACGCGGAAGCCGCTGGTCTCCTCTTCGATGTAGCCCAGCAGGGCCAGCGCCGCCTGCTCCAGCAACTCCCTCGGGTGCCCGGCGGTCAACGCCGTGGTGATCCGATCGAGCAGAGCCCGGACCTCCCGGTCCACCACGACCGCGTAGAGCCCTTCCTTGCCGCCGAAGTGCTCGTAGACGACCGGCTTGGAGACTTTGGCGCGGGACGCCACCTCCTCGATGGAGGTGGCGTCGAAACCGCGTTCGGCGAAGAGTTGCCGGCCGGTCGCGATCAACTGCTCCCGGCGTTGGGCCGCCGACATGCGGACCCGGGAGGGAGCTTTGGCTTTCGGTGCCGCCGTAGGCGTCGCCCGTCGGCCGCCGACGGCTGCCGCCGCCTCGTCGCTGACCTCAGGCATGTCGCCGCCTCGCTGGCGCTCGGTGACGCCCTGCCGTGGAATGGTTCCTCCGCTGTGCCCGTTCACGTCGTCGCCTCACTGTCGGGCGGTCCGACCGCCCTGACGCGCCGTTCGACCGTACCCGGATCGGGCTCGGCCCCCCGTCCGACGAGCCGCCCGGTCCCCCCGCATGGCTCGGTCATCCGGCCATCCTGCCAGGCGGCATCGTCGGGCACCGCCCGGTTTCAGCGCGGTGCGACCGGCTTCACCAGCTTGGCGGCGAGGCGCTCGGGCTTTGGCCAGCGCACCTGCGTTGCCGCGCCGGTCTTCTCGAACAACCAGATCACCCTGGCGGAGATGTCCACCTGACCGCGCAGCACGCCGTGCCGGGCGCTGGTCGGGTCGGCGTGGTGCAGGTTGTGCCAGCTCTCGCCGAAGGACAGGATCGCCAGCGGCCAGAAGTTCGACGCACGGTCGCCCTGGCGCATCGCGAACGGACGCTCGCCGTAGACGTGGCACACCGAGTTGATCGCCCACGTGACGTGGTGCAGGAGGCCGATCCGGACCAGCCCGGCCCAGAAGAACGCGGTCAGCGCACCCTGCCAGGACCAGGTCACCAGGCCGCCGATCAGTGCCGGGCCGAGCAGCGAGATGGCCACCAGCGCGGGGAAGAGCCGGTCGACCCGGCTGATGTCCCGGTCGGCGATGAGGTCCGGTGCGAAACGCTGGCGGTTGGACAGCTCCCGGCGGAACAGCCAGCCCACGTGTGCGTGGAACAGGCCCCGGGTCAACGCCCAGAAGCTGGTGCCGAAGCGCCACGGCGAGTGCGGGTCACCCTCCAGGTCGGAGAACGCGTGGTGGCGCCGGTGGTCGGCGACCCACTGAATGATCTCGCCCTGCACCGCCAACGAACCCGCGACCGCCAGAGTCACCCGCAGCCACCGCTTGGCCTTGAACGAGCCGTGCGTGAAGTAGCGGTGGAAGCCGACGGTGATGCCGAGCCCGGAGACGACGTACCAGACCAGGCCGATGATCACGTCGGTCCAGCCCAGCCAGCCGCCCCACGCCACCGGCACGGCGACCAGCAGGGCGACGAAGGGGATCACCACGAAAGCCCAGAGGGCGGCCAGGATGCCGGGGGACTGGCTGCCGTCGGTGAGTGGTTTGGGGCCGGGGCCGGCGGTGTTGGAATCGAGCAGAGCAGTGGACATGGGACCTCGCAGGGGAATGGTAACGATCACTAACTTACGCCTACGTCACCGTAACTTACGGCCCCGTAGATCGCACGGGGAAGTTTCGAATCGCCTTCGCGTAACTGCTCGAAGTCGCAGGTCAGTCGGCACGGTGGCAGGTGCCTGACCGGCCCGGGAAGCGGGCGGCCGAGGTGTCGGCCGACCACACCCGGACGGTCGACGGCATCGACCGCTCGCCGTGCGGCGGGATGAGCGCTGGCGTCCGGCGGCCGGGGCGCTAAGGTGTAGCGGCGGGATGGTCCATCCCTCCTGCGACGTGCTCAGCGTCGCTGATCGGCCGTGGTGTAATTGGCAACACCCGGGTCTTTGGTACCCGTATTTCAGGTTCGAACCCTGGCGGCCGAGCTGCCCACCTACGCCCGTTTTAGGGTCCGGTGGGGGTAAGAGGGGAACGTGCCGGGCCCCGCGGCTAGCATGGCCGCGAGAGTGTCCGCCGTCCCGACGGGAGCCACGTCGTGCCCCAGCCCCACCTCCGTACCGTCGTCGTACTTGCCGCCGGTGAGGGCAAGCGGATGAAGTCGACGCTGCCCAAGGTGCTGCACCCCCTGCTCGGTCGAACGCTCCTCGGTCACGTGCTGAGCGCCGCCGCCCCGTTGGGCGCGGACCGCACCGTCGTCGTGGTGGGGCACGGCGCCGACCAGGTGCGGGCGCACCTGTCCGAGGTCGCCCCGGACGCCACTCCGGTGCTCCAGGCCGAGCAGCTCGGCACCGGGCATGCCGTACGGATCGCACTGGAGGCCGTACCGGACGGTGCCGGAACGGTCGTGGTGATCAACGGTGACGTGCCCCTGCTGCGACCCGAGACGGTGGGCGCGCTGGTGACCGCGCACGAGGAGGCCGCCGCGGCGGCCACCGTGCTGGCCGCCGAGGTGCCCGACCCGACCGGCCTCGGGCGAATCGTGCGGGACGCCGACGGCCGCCTGGAGCAGATCGTCGAGGAGCGCGATGCCGACACGACGCAGCGCGCGATCCGGGAGATCAACGCCGGCATCTACGCGTTCGACGCGGCGCGGCTGCGCGAGGCGCTGGGCAAGCTCTCCACCGACAACGACCAGGGCGAGGAGTACCTGACCGACGTCTTCGGTCTGCTCCGTTCCGCCGGCGAGCCGGTGGCGGTGCACGTCGCCGGGGACCACGTCGAGACGTTGGGCTGCAACGACCGGGTGGAGCTGGCCACGTTGCGTCGGCTGCTGCGCGACCGGATCAACGAGGCGTGGATGCGCACCGGGGTGAGCCTGCTCGACCCCGCCACCACCTGGATCGACGTGACTGTCGCACTGGACCGGGACGCGGTGGTCGACCAGAACACCCAGTTGCGCGGCGGCACGGTGGTCGGCGCGGGCGCGCTGATCGGGCCGGACGTCACCCTGATCGACACGATCGTCGGCCCCGCCGCGTCGGTGATCCGCAGTCACGCCGTCGGCGCCGAGGTGGGCGCGGGCGCGACCGTCGGGCCGTACGCGTACCTGCGGCCGGCCGCCCAGTTGGCCGAGAAGGCGAAGGTCGGCACCTTCGTCGAGGTGAAGAACTCACAGATCGGCGCCGGCGCGAAGGTGCCGCACCTGACGTACGTCGGCGACGCGACGATCGGCGAGCAGACCAACATCGGCGCCGCGTCGGTCTTCGTGAACTACGACGGGGTCAACAAGCACCGCACGGTGATCGGCAGCCACGCGCGGACCGGTGCGGACAACATGTTCGTGGCACCGGTCGAAGTGGGCGACGGGGCGTACACGGCGGCCGGTTCGGTGATCGTCGACGACGTGCCGGCCGGGGCGATGGGCGTCGCCCGGGCGCGCCAGCGCAACATCGAGGGCTGGGTGGTCATGCGGCGCGCCGGCACCGCCGCGGCGGAGGCGGCGCAGCGGGCCCGCGACGCGAAGGGTGCGTCCGGTACGACCGGTGCCGCAAGCCACAGTGAGGCAATCCACGGGGCGACCGAGACGGTGGGCGGCGCATCCGGCGCGGGAGATACTGCAACCGAATAGTCCCTGACCCACCACCACCGGGTCGGGTACCGCCGACATAACGGGAGCAGACGGGCCCATGGGCAGCATCGTCGCCGAAAACCGCAAAAGCCTGATGCTCTTTTCCGGACGTGGCTTTCCGGAGTTGGCCAAGGAGATCGGCGAGGTGCTCGGCGTCGCGCCGACGCCAGCCGACGCGTACGAGTTCGCCAACGGCGAGCTCTTCGTACGGTTCAAGGACTCGGTACGTGGTTCGGACGCCTTCGTGGTGCAGTCCGTCACGCACGGGGTGAACACCTGGGTCATGGAGACCCTGATCATGGTGGACGCGCTGAAGCGGGGGTCGGCCAAGCGGATCACCGTGGTGCTGCCGTTCTACCCGTACGCCCGCCAGGACAAGAAGCACCGCGGCCGGGAGCCGATCTCGGCCCGCCTGGTGGCGGACCTGCTGAAGACCGCCGGCGCGAACCGCATCCTCACCGTCGACCTGCACACCGCGCAGATCCAGGGCTTCTTCGACGGCCCCGTGGACCACCTCTTCGCGATGGACATCCTGGCCGAGTACGTGGAGCACAAGTACGCCGGCCGGCCGATGACCGTGGTGGCACCGGATTCGGGCCGGGTGCGGGTGGCCGAGCGGTGGACCGACCGGTTGGGCGGCTGCCCTCTGGCGTTCATCCACAAGACCCGTGACCCGATGAAGCCGAACCAGGTCGTGGCGAACCGGGTGGTCGGCGAGGTGGAGGGCCGGGTCTGCCTGATCGTCGACGACATGATCGACACCGGGGGCACCATCGCCAAGGCCGCCGACATACTCAAGGAGTCGGGCGCGGCGGAGATCGTGGTCGCGTCCACCCACGCGTTGCTGTCCGATCCGGCCACCGAGCGGCTGAAGAACAGCTCGATCAGCGAGATCGTGGTGACGAACACGCTGCCGCTCCCGCCGGAGAAGCAGCTGGACAAGCTCACCGTGCTGTCGATCGCGCCGCTGCTGGCGCGGGCGATCCGGGAGGTCTTCGACGACGGCTCGGTGACCACCCTCTTCGGTGGCCTGAGCTGATCCTGGGCCCCGTTTCCGCCACTCGACACGCTGGCGGGGGCGGGGCTGGCAAACTGGTGGAAACGGGGCCGGCACGCTGGTGGGAGCACCACCCACGCGCCGGTCTCGAGCCGTGATCGGGGACTGCCGGAAACCCTGGAAACAGCTCGGGTAGACTGGTGCGGTTGCCACGGCGAGGGTGCCCGGCGGGCCGCTGAAAAGCGCCGCACGGAGGCACCGTCATCGACGCGGTGCTCCGGGCAGTCGTTCATGACGCATGAGCCCCAGCGAGCCCCTCGCCCCAGCACCGTTAGACGACAAGCCGCCGCAGCGAAAAGCATCAGGAGTTTCCCCGTGTCCGAGGTAAAGATCAGCGCCGAGCCCCGTACCGAGTTCGGCAAGGGTGGTGCCCGCCGTACCCGCCGGGCCGGCAAGGTGCCCGCCGTGCTGTACGGCCACGGCGAGAAGCCCAAGCACATCGCGCTGCCGTCGCGGGAGTTCGCCGCCGCGATCCGCAAGGGCGGTGCCAACCAGCTCTTCGCGATCGACATCGCCGACGGCACCCAGGTGCTGGCGCTGCCGAAGGCGATCCAGCGTGACCCGATCCGCGACACCTTCGAGCACGTCGACCTGATCCTGGTCCGCCGGGGCGAGAAGGTCACCGTCGAGGTCCCGGTCCAGCTGACCGGCGAGGCCGCCCGGGACACCCTGATCGTGCACGACCACGACACCCTCTCGGTGACCGCGGACGCCACCAAGGTTCCGGACCACCTCGAGGCGTCGATCGAGGGCCTGGAGGCGGGCACCCTGGTGACCGCCGGTGATGTCGAGCTGCCGACCGGCGTCGAGCTGGCCGTCGACTCGGAGCTGACCGTTGCGTCGGTGACCGCCGCCCCGACCGCCGAGCAGCTCGAGGCGACGCTGCCCGAGGTCGAGGTTGCCACCGACGAGGCCGAGGCCGAGGTCGGCGAGACCACCGAGGGCTCCGAGGGCGCGGACGCCGCCCCGGCCGAGGGCGCCGAGACGACCGAGGCGCGCGCCGAGGCCTGATCGGTTCGTACTGTGCGACAGGCGTCCCCGGATGTTCGGGGGCGCCTGTCGGCATATCGGGAGTCGGTGGGATGGGCGTCGGAAGGGACGGGTCGTGACGGACGAGGCGGGGCCGTGGCTGGTGGTCGGCCTGGGAAACCCGGGTCGGGAGTACGCCGGCAACCGGCACAACGTCGGGTTCATGGTGGCCGAGCTGCTGGCCGGGCGGGTGAGTGCGCGTTTCGGCCGGCACAAGCGGGCGGTGGCCGAGGTGGCCGAGGCGCGGCTGGGGTTCGGTGGCCCGAAGCTGGTGCTGGTCAAGCCACTGACGTACATGAACCTCTCCGGCGGGCCGGTCGCGGCATTGGCACAGTTCTACAAGGTGCCCACCGCGCAGGTGATCGCGGTGCATGACGAGCTGGACATCGGCTTCGGCCAGGTGCGGGTCAAGTTCGGCGGCGGCGAGGGCGGGCACAACGGCCTGCGTTCGATGTCGAAGTCGTTGGGGACCAAGGACTACGCCCGGGTGCGGTTCGGCGTTGGCCGACCGCCGGGGCGGCAGGATCCGGCGGATTACGTGCTGTCGGATTTTGGCGCGGCCGAGCGCAAGGAGCTGGATTTCCTGGTGGACCGGGCCGCCGACGTGGTGGAGTCGGTGATCACCAAGGGCGTGGAGCCGACCCAGAACCTCTACCACGGCGGCTGAGCCGGGCGGGGCGTACCCGAATCGGAAACGGCGGGCCGGTAGTCTGCGCCTTTCAGCGTGCCGCGACCGGCGACGCGAGTCGCGGCGGATCGGCCCGTGCGGGCGGCGCGGCGAGGCGACGGGAGCGGACAGATGAGCAGTCCTCCGATGATCGATGGCGCGTTCGCCCGATGGTTGGCGTCCCGAGCCGGGCAGGCGCTGCTCGACCTGCGCACAGAGATGGGTTTCGCCGACGCCGGCGCGCTGAAGTCGGCCGGGGACAAGGTGTCGCACGACCTGATCCGCACGGAGTTGGCGAAGTGGCGTCCGGGTGACGCGGTGCTCTCCGAGGAGGACGAGGGGTCGCGGTTGGCCTGGGCCGCGGAGGTGAACACCGGAGCGGTGTCGCGGTTGAACGCGGACCGGGTGTGGATCGTCGACCCGTTGGACGGCACCCGGGAGTTCTCCGAGGAGGGCCGCTCGGACTGGGCGGTGCACGTGGCGCTCTGGGCGCGCAACGCGCCGAGCCCGCACGGGCTGGTCGCCGGGGCGGTGGGCTTGCCGGCGCAGCACCGGGTGCTGGGCACGGACTACCCGCCGGCGTACCCGCCGATGACCGTGGAGGCGGCGACGGCCGGCGAGCGGAAGATCCGCCTGGCCGCGAGCCGGAGCCGGCCGCCGGTCTTCCTGACCGATCTGGCCGAGGACGTCGGGGCGCACCTGGTGCCGATGGGCTCGGCCGGAGCGAAAATCGCCGCCGTGGTCACCGGCGAGGTGGACGCGTACATCCACGCAGGTGGGCAGTACGAGTGGGACTCGGCGGCCCCGATCGCTGTGGCGACGGCCACCGGACTGCACGCTTCCCGGATCGACGGTTCTGCGCTGAAATACAACGAGGCGGATCCGCGGCTGCCCGACCTCCTGGTCTGCCGCAAGGATCTCGCCACCCGGTTGCTTGCAGCGCTGCAGAAACATTCCGGGTAGCCTGAGCGAACTTTCTTGACATGCCCGACCGGAAAGGTCTGGAAATCGGATGAGCGAGCGAATCGAGCCGGTGTCATGACCACCCCCGCGGCGTACCAGGTCTCCCACCTGGACGCCTTGGAAGCGGAGAGCATCTTCGTGATGCGCGAGGTGGTCGCCGAGATGGAACGCCCGGTGATGCTCTTCTCCGGTGGCAAGGACTCGATCGTCATGCTGCGGCTCGCGCAGAAGGCGTTCGCCCCGGCCAACATCCCCTTCCCGGTCATGCACGTCGACACCGGGCACAACTTCCCCGAGGTCCTGGAATACCGCGACCAACGGGTCGCCGAGCTGGGGTTGCAACTCGTGGTGGCGAGCGTGCCGGAGGCCCTGGCCAGCGGCATGGTCCGGGAGTCCGGTGACGGCATGCGCAACCGGATCCAGACACCGGTGCTGCTGGACGCGGTGGAGAAGCACCGCTTCGACGCGCTGTTCGGTGGCGCCCGCCGGGACGAGGAAAAGGCCCGGGCGAAGGAGCGGGTGTTCAGCTTCCGCGACGAGTTCGGTCAGTGGGACCCGAAGAACCAGCGACCGGAGCTGTGGTCGCTGTACAACGGCCGGCACCACCCGGGTGAGTCGATCCGGGTCTTCCCGCTGTCCAACTGGACCGAGCTGGACGTCTGGCACTACATCGCCCGGGAGCGCATCCCGCTGCCGTCGATCTACTACGCGCACGAGCGCGAGGTGATCGAGCGGGACGGCATGTTCTACGCCGTCAACGAGTTCTTCCGCCCCCGCGCGGGTGAGGAGCGGTTCAAGGCACAGGTGCGCTACCGCACCGTCGGCGACGCCTCCTGCACCGCCGCGGTCCGTTCCGACGCGGACACCGTGGAGAAGGTCATCGAGGAGGTGGCGGCCACCCGGATCACCGAGCGCGGCGCCACCCGTGGTGACGACCGGGTCAGTGAGGCCGCCATGGAGGACCGCAAGCGGGAGGGCTACTTCTGATGAGCACCGAGATCGTGGCGTCCGAGAATGCGGAGGCCCGGGCTGTCACCGGGGCCGGGCCGGAGGCCCGGCCGATGGACCTGCTGCGGTTCGCCACCGCCGGCAGTGTGGACGACGGGAAGTCGACCCTGATCGGGCGGCTGCTCTACGACACCAAGTCGCTCTTCACCGACCAGTTGGCCGCCGTGGAGGCGGTCAGCGCGGCCCGCGGTGACGAATACACCAACCTGGCGTTGCTCACCGACGGTCTGCGTGCCGAGCGGGAGCAGGGCATCACCATCGACGTGGCGTACCGGTACTTCGCCACCCCCCGGCGCAAGTTCATCATCGCCGACACCCCAGGCCACATCCAGTACACCCGCAACATGGTCACCGGGGCGTCGACCGCGGACCTGGCGTTGATCCTGGTGGACGCGCGCAAGGGCCTCGTCGAGCAGTCCCGCCGGCACGCGTTCCTCTGCTCCCTGCTGCGGGTGCCGCACCTGGTCCTCTGTGTCAACAAGATGGACCTGGTCGACTGGTCGCAGGAGGTCTACGAGCGGATCGCCGACGAGTTCACCGCGTTCGCGGCGAAGCTCGACGTACCGGACCTGACCGTGGTGCCGGTCTCCGCGTTGCGCGGCGACAACATCGTCACCCGGTCGGACAACATGCCCTGGTACGAGGGCCCGTCGCTGCTGCACCACCTGGAGCGGGTGCACATCGCCAGCGACCGCAACCTGGTCGACGTCCGGTTCCCGGTCCAGTACGTGATCCGCCCGCAGTCCACCACGGTCACCGACTACCGCGGCTACGCCGGCCAGGTCGCCTCCGGCGTGCTGAAGCCGGGTGACGAGGTGATGGTGCTGCCGTCCGGCTTCACCAGCCGGATCGCCGCCGTGGAGACCGCCGACGGGCCGGTCCCGGAGGCGTTCCCGCCGATGTCGGTGACGGTACGACTGGCCGACGAGATCGACATCTCGCGGGGTGACCTGATCTGCCGGCCGAACAACGCACCGGCGGTGGCCCAGGACATCGAGGCGATGGTCTGCTGGATGGACGAGACGGCCCCGCTGCGGGTCGGCGGCCGGTACGCGATCAAGCACACCACCCGGTCGGCACGGGCGATCGTGCGCGGGCTGCACTACCGGCTGGACATCAACTCCCTGCACCGCGACGAGTCCGCCGACGAACTACGGCTCAACGAGATCGGCCGGGTGCGACTGCGCACGACGGTGCCGCTGCTGGCCGACGAGTACCGCCGTAACCGCACCACCGGCGGCTTCGTCATCATCGACGAGGCGACCAACCGCACGGTAGGCGCCGCCATGATCGTCGAAGCCAGCTAACCCCAAACCCACCGGCTCGCGCGCCGGCCCCTGCTCGCGCGCCGGCCCCTGCTCGCGCGCCGGCCCCTGCTCGCAAGATCGCGCTCGATCCAGGAAGTAGTGGCCTCGCCCGTGGGGCGAGGCCACTACTTCCATGAACAAGCACGATCTCCATCCCTGCCTCCCGTCCGGCGCCCCGCCTCCCGTCCGGCGCC
>NZ_QGSY01000229.1 GCF_003857035.1 Micromonospora arida | reverse complement strand
TGCCCGCCGTGTGCGGCGGGACCCGCCGCGCCGGGCGCCGCCGGCAGCAGGGTGAGCGTCGGGGCCCGGTGCGGGCCGGTGGCGTCCGCCCACCGGACCACAGTGCCATCGGCGTACGTCTGGACGACCTCGAAGGTGAGCCGCTCGGCCTGCGGCATCGGCCCCATGGAGAGCGCCAGCCGAGCCGGCCCGGGGTCACTCGCACCGACTCGGACCCACGTCACCGCGGTCGTGACCGTGCTCACCCCGGAGGAGTGGATGCCGGCCACCGGCTTGTCCAGGGTGCGCGAGTTGATCCGGGGAGCCCAGCCGTTCACCGACATGGGGTACACCTCGGCGATCGGCGCGTCGGCCGGCAACCGGACCTCGATCTGATTGGTCTTCGTGCCGGCACGCTCCTCCGGAACGCTGAACTCCAGCCGTACCGCGTCGCCCTGCCGGGCCTCGGTCGGGGTGGTCGTCACGTCCGCCGCGTACGCCGTGCCAGGCCAGAGCAGCAGCCCAGCGGCGGTCACCGCGGTCGCCGCCACGATCCGCCGCCGACGGCCACCGCCGTACGTGCTCGCCATCTCGTGCCCCCATCCGTGTCGACGCGGCCGGCACCGGTTTCCGGCCACACCTTCTAGTTCGGCTGCGAGGCGCGAAAGGTTCAACGTCGGCGGTAAGGAGGTGCCCTTCCCGGTCGGAGGCGGGGCGACCGATAGCATCGGCAGGAGCCGAGGATCGGCACTGTTTCGTACCACTTGGAGGAGTCACCGTGTCCGCACCCCGTACCCCCGCCGTGGCCGACCCCGTCGTCGTCGCCGCCGGGACCACGGCGGCCGACGCGGTGGCCGCGGCCGGACTGCCCGCGAACGGCCCCAAGGCGATCGTCGTGGTCCGCGACCCGCAGGGCCAGCTGCGCGACCTGGACTGGACGCCGGCCGAGGAGACCGTCGTCGAGCCGGTCAGCCTGGATTCGCCCGACGGGCTCAACGTGCTGCGCCACTCCACCGCGCACGTCCTCGCCCAAGCCGTGCAGGACATCTTCCCCGAGGCCAAGCTGGGCATCGGCCCGCCCATCGAGAACGGCTTCTACTACGACTTCGACGTCGACAAGCCGTTCCAGCCCGATGACCTCAGCAAGCTCGAGAAGCGCATGCAGGAGATCATCAAGTCCGGGCAGCGGTTCCGTCGCCGCCGCTTCGGCAGCCTGGACGAGGCGCGCTCCGAGCTGGCCGACGAGCCGTTCAAGCTGGAGTTGATCGAGGTCAAGGGCGAGGGCCTGGACACCGACGAGGTCATGGAGGTGGGCGGCGGCGAGCTGACCATCTACGACAACCTCGACGCCAAGGAGGACAAGGTCTGCTGGTCGGACCTGTGCCGGGGCCCGCACCTGCCGACCACCCGACTGATCGGCGCGTTCAAGCTCATGCGCTCCGCCGCCGCTTACTGGCGGGGGTCGGAGAAGAACCCCCAACTACAGCGGGTGTACGGCACCGCGTGGCCGACCCGTGACGAGCTCAAGGCGTACCTGAAGCTGTTGGAGGAGGCCGCCCGGCGCGACCACCGCAAGCTCGGCGCGGACCTCGACCTGTTCAGCTTCCCCGACGAGATCGGCTCCGGCCTGGCGGTCTTCCACCCCAAGGGCGGCATCATCCGCCGCGAGATGGAGCACTACTCCCGCCAGCGGCACGAGGCGGCGGGGTACGAGTTCGTCAACACCCCGCACATCACCAAGGCGCAGCTGTTCCAGACCTCCGGTCACCTGCCGTACTACGCGGACACCATGTTCCCGCCCATGCAACTGGAGGGCGCGGACTACTACCTCAAGGCGATGAACTGCCCGATGCACAACCTGATCTTCAGGTCGCGCGGGCGGTCGTACCGGGAGCTGCCGCTGCGAATGTTCGAGTTCGGCACGGTCTACCGGTACGAGAAGTCCGGCGTCGTGCACGGCCTGACCCGGGTCCGCGGCCTGACCCAGGACGACTCGCACATCTACTGCACCCGCGAGCAGATGGCCGGTGAGCTGTCCACGCTGCTCAGCTTCGTGCTCGACCTGCTGCGCGACTACGGCCTGGACGACTTCTACCTGGAGCTGTCGACCCGGGACGACTCGCCCAAGTTCATCGGGGCCGACGAGGACTGGGCCGAGGCCACCGAGGCGCTGCGGACCGCTGCCGAGACCTCCGGCCTGGACCTGGTTCCCGACCCGGGCGGCGCGGCGTTCTACGGGCCGAAGATCTCCGTGCAGGCCCGTGACGCCATCGGCCGGACCTGGCAGATGTCCACCATCCAGGTCGACTTCAACCAGCCGGAGCGGTTCGCGTTGGAATACCAGGCCGCCGACGGTAGCCGGCAGCGGCCCGTGATGATCCACCGTGCGCTGTTCGGGTCGATCGAGCGGTTCTTCGGGGTGCTCACCGAGCACTACGCGGGTGCCTTCCCGGCCTGGCTGGCGCCGGTGCAGGTGGTGGGCATCCCGATCCGCGAGGACCACACCGACTACCTGCACGGCTTCGTCGCGGCGCTGCGCGCCGAGGGCATCCGGGCCCAGGTCGACGCGGGTGACGACCGGATGCAGAAGAAGATCCGGACGGCGCAGCAGCAGAAGATCCCGTTCATGGTGATCGCCGGTGACGACGACGTGGCCGCCGGTACGGTCTCTTTCCGCTACCGCGACGGCTCCCAGCGCAACGGGGTGCCGGTCGCCGAGGCCGTGACCCACGTGCTGGACGTGGTCAGCTCACGGACCAACATCGGCCCGTCCGCCGCGGCGGAGTAGCGGGATCACTGCCTGCCGCGGGCGTACCGCCCCGCAGCCCGCTCGGGCGGCCCGTCGCGGTCCGCGCGCGGGCTGTCACGACCCCGCTCGCGCGGCCCGTCGCGGTCCGTTCGCGGTCTGCCGGGGCTCGCTCGCGGCTCGCGTGGCTCGCTCGCGGCCCGCGTGCCGCATGATCGCGCTCGATCCAGGAAGTAGTGGCCTCCCCGGTGGGGGAGGCCACTACTTCCATGTTCGAGCGCGATCTTCGCCAGGAGGTGGCGCGAGAGCGCGGTGCCCGGAGTGCGGTGCCCGGAGTGCGGTGCCCGGAGCGTGGCGCCGCGAGAGCGTGGCGCCGGGAGGCGGCGCCCGGAGTGCGGCGCCCGGAGGCGGCGCTGGGTGTCAGATGCCGCAGTTGGGCGCTGACCAGCCTCCGACCGCTGCCACGTGGGTGTGGTCGTTGTGGTCGGGGTAGCCGGGGCCGAGGATCTGCCCGAAGCCGTGGTAGCGGGCCTGCTGCGCCAGCCGGCAGAACGACGGGGACCCGACCAGGTCGACCCCATCGCCGTACAGGTGTCGGCTGTTCGACGCTCCGCCGACGGCGCTGTTGCAGGCGTAGCTGCGGAAGCTGCTGCTGATCGCGATGTTCACGTCGCCGAGGGCGTGGCGCATGGCCTGGAGCTTCCACATCGAGACGAGCGCGTTGAACCGCGCGGTGCTCGCCGAGACGGCGCCGCCGGACCAGGTGCTGTTGCAGTTGTTCAACTCGGCGTAGCTGAAGTTGACCGGGGTGCAGTCGTCGTCCTGGAGGGCGTAGAGCCGGTTGAACGTCTGCGGGCCTGCGACGCCGTCCGCCGACAGCCCGTACGCCTGCTGGAAGCGGATCACCGCGGATCGGGTGGCCGGGCCGTACGAGCCGTCGAGGGTGAGCACCGCGCCGTAGCCGGGGTAGCCGGCGACCCGGATCTGGAGTTGCCGGACATCCTCGCCGGACGCCCCCTGGGACAGGGCGCGTCCCCAGGTGTAGCAGCCGTCCGCTTGGGCCGCGCCGGCAGTGAGGGTGACGCCGGCCACTGTGGTGGCGGCGGTCAACGCCAGTGCCGCGAGGAACCTGCCGAGCCGTCGAAACATGTAACCCTCCATCAATGCATGGAAGTGCGTGGATGCACGGAAGTTTCATGCTTCGGCTTTGATCCGTCAAGAACTTGCAGTCCCGGGTTTCCGAAGGCGGGTGTCGCGGCGTGCCCGCGGGGCTCCGTAGGATCGGCTCGTGACAGGGGCGGAACGGCACACGGACAGTGACGGCATGGCGGACGGCCTGGAGCGGCTCTGGACGCCGCACCGGATGACCTACATCTCCGGCGAGGACCGCCCGGCCGAGGGCTACGAGAAGCCCACCGGCTGCCCTTTCTGCCGAGGGCCGCAGCTGCCCCCGGAGGAGAGCCTGGTGGTGGCCCGGGGCGAGCACGTCTTCGTGGTGCTCAACCTCTACCCGTACAACCCGGGGCACCTGCTGGTCTGCCCCTACCGGCACGTCGCCGACTACACCGACCTGGACGTGCCGGAGACTACCGAGCTGGCGTCGTACACCCAGAGCGCCATGCGGGTGATCCGCAAGGTCAGCAACGCCCACGGCTTCAACCTGGGCATGAACCAGGGCGGGGTGGCCGGCGCCGGCATCGCCGCGCACCTGCACCAGCACGTGGTGCCGCGCTGGGGTGGCGACGCGAACTTCATGCCGGTGATCGGCCGCACCAAGGTCCTGCCGCAGCTGCTCGGCGACACCCGCGACCTGCTCGCCCGCGCCTGGCCGTCCTGACCGCCGGCGGCCGCGCCGCGCCGGTCGCGCGGCCTGCGCACCGGTCCGGCTAGTCGGCGCGCAGCAGCGGGGTCAGCTCCGACCAGCTCTCCACCCGGCGTACGCGGGGCAGCAGCGCGGCGTGTGCGGCGACCTCGGCCTTTCGGGGCCGGAACAGGATGCGGTGCGGCACCGAGTCGAGATAGCCGAGCACCTCCAGCTTGTCGTCCACGAAGTGGGTCAGGCCGAGGCGTCTGGCGATCGGCGCCTTGTCCGGTCGGGTGCGGCAGAAGTGCACCCGCTCGACCGGGATGCCGGTGCGGGCCGGAAAGTCGTGGTGGGCCAGCCAGTCCCGGGTACGCCGCTCGGTGGCCTCCCCGCACTTGGACACCAGGTGCACCTCGTCGAACGCCGGGCCGAGCGCCGAGAGCGCGTCGAACGCCCCGACGACGGCCGGCGTACGCAGGTAGTGCGCGCCGAAGAACGACGTGTCCGCGTCGTCGTCGGCCGGCTCGATGATGACTCCGCCGATGTCCACCCCGAGCCGTCGCATGGCATTGATCATGCCGCACCGTGACCGTCTCCATGCGCCCGCGTGTCCGCCCGCGGATCTGCTACGCCACGGCCCGCCGAAGGTGGCACGATCGGCCGATGGCAGTCACGACACGGGTGTTGGGGCGCAGCGGCATCGAGGTCAGCGCCCTCGGCATGGGGTGCTGGGCGATCGGCGGGCCCTGGGCGGAGGGCACCCAGCCACTGGGCTGGGGCGCGGTCGACGACGACGAGTCGGTGCGGGCGGTACGCCGGGCGCTCGACCTCGGCATCACCCTCTTCGACACCGCCGACACGTACGGGGCCGGGCACGGTGAGCGGGTGCTCGGTCGCGCGCTCGCCGGTCGCCGCGACGACGCCGTGATCGCCACCAAGTGGGGTTACACCTTCGACGAGGCCGGCCGGCAGGCCACCGGCGAGGACGCGTCGCCCGGGTACCTGCGCAGTGCCGTGACGGCCTCACTGCGCCGGCTGGACACCGACCGAATCGACCTCTATCAGCTGCACCTGGCCGACCTGTCGGTGCCGAGGGCGCAGGCGCTGATCGGGACCTGTGAGGACCTGGTGGCCGAGGGCCTGATCCGTGCGTACGGGTGGAGCACCGACCGTACCGACCGGGCGATCGCGTTTGGGCAGGCCGCCGCCGGTGCCACCGCCGTGCAGCACGCCCTGTCTGTGCTGCGCGACGCCCCCGAGCTGCTCGCCGTCTGCGAGAAGTACGACCTGGCCAGCGTCAACCGGGGTCCACTCGGGATGGGGCTGCTCACCGGCAAGTACTCGGCCGGGTCGACGCTGCCCCGCGACGACGTACGCGGGCTGGCCCCGGGCTGGTTGGAGTGGTTCCGGGGTGGCCGGCCCGCACCGGAGTGGCTGCGCCGGGTCGGCGCGGTCCGTGCCGCGCTCACCGCCGACGGGCGCACCCTCGCCCAGGGCGCGTTGGGCTGGATCTGGGCGCGCAGCGGGCGCACCATCCCGATCCCGGGCTGCCGTACGGTCGCCCAGGTCGAGGAGAACGCCGCCGCGCTGCACCGGGGCCCGCTGCCGGCGGACCAGTTCGTCGAGGTGGAGCGCAGCTCGACGGCGTACCGAAGCAACTCGGTGGCCGGCACTTCGGCGCGGACGAGGGTGCGGCCCTCGGTGTCCGGGTCCGGTTCGGTGCCGAGCACACGGCCGCGTCGGCCGGACAGGTCGCCCATCACCGTGCCCACCGAGCCGTCCAGAACCCGGATGGTGACCTCGTCGATCGGCTCCAGCAGGGCCGGCTGGCCACGCTCGGCCGCGTCGCGCAGCGCCAGCGCTCCGGCGGTCTGGAAGGCCGCGTCTGAGGAGTCGACGCTGTGCGACTTGCCGTCGACCAGTGTGACGCGCAGGTCCACCACGGGGTGCCCGGCGACCAGCCCGCGTTCCAGTTGGGCGCGGAGGCCCTTCTCCACGGACGGGATGTAGTTGTGCGGCACCGCGCCGCCGACCACCCGGTCGACGAACTCGAAGCCACTGCCGCGGGGCAGCGGCTCGACCTCGATGTCGCAGACCGCGTACTGGCCGTGGCCGCCGGACTGCTTGACGTGGCGACCGTGCCCCTTCGCGGGCACGGTCAGCGTCTCGCGCAGCGACACCTTGACCGGCTCGGTGTCCAGCTCGACACCGCCGGCGCGCAGCCGGTCGAGCACCACGTCGGCGTGTGCCTCGCCCATGCACCAGAGCACCAGTTGGTGGGTCTCCGGGTTGCGCTCCAGCCGCAGCGTGGGGTCGCCCGCGACCAGGCGGGCGAGGTTGCGGGCCAGGGCGTCCTCGTCGGCGCGGCTGCGGGCGGCGATCGCCACCGGCAGTAGCGGCTCCGGCATCTCCCAGGGGGCGATCAGCAGCGGGTCGTCCCTGGTCGAGACGGTGTCGCCGGTCTCGGCGCTGCCCGACTTGGTGATCGCGCAGATGTCACCGGCGACGCAGAGCGACACCTCCCGAAGGGTGGCGCCCAGCGGGGTGTAGATGTGGCCGACCCGCTCGTCGGCGTCGTGGTCGGGGTGCCCGCGTTCGGCCATGCCGTGCCCGGAGACGTGCACGGTCTGGTCGGGGCGCAGCGTGCCGGAGAAGACCCGGACCAGCGAGACCCGACCGACGTGGCGGTCGATGGTGGTCTTGACGACCTCGGCGACCAGCGGCCCGGCCGGGTCGCAGCTCAGTGGCGGACGCGGCGAGCCGTCCACGCCGGTCACCGCCGGCAGCTCGTGCTCCAGCGGCGAGGGGAACGCGGCGGTCAGCACCTCCAGCAGCACGTCCAGCCCGACACCGGTCTGGGCGCAGACCGGCACCACCGGGTAGAAGTGGCCCCGGGCGACGGCCTTCTCCAGGTCGTCGATGAGCACCTCGTCGCTGATCTCCTCGCCGTCGAGGTAGCGGTCCATGAGGGTCTCGTCCTCGCTCTCGGCGATGATCCCCTCGATCAGCTCGTCGCGGGACTCGTCGATGGCCCGCTGGTGCTCCGGGTCCGGGTCGCGGACGTCGGCGGGCAGCCCGGCACTGTAGTCGAAGACCCGACGGGTGATCAGGCCGAGCAGCCCCTCGGTGGAGACCCCGTCGTCGCCGAGCATCGGCAGGTAGAGCGGCATCACGTTGTCGCCGAAGAGGCGCTGGCAGAGCGCCACCGTCTCGTCGACGTCGGCGCGGGGCTGGTCCAGTCGGGCCACCGCGACCGCGCGGGGCATGTCGACGGCGGCGCACTCCTCCCAGAGCGCGACGGTGGCCGCGTCCATGCCGCCCGCGGCGGAGACCACGAAGAGCGCGGCGTCGGCGGCCCGCAGCCCGGCGCGCAGCTCGCCGACGAAGTCGGCGTACCCGGGGGTGTCCAGCAGGTTGACCTTGATGCCGTTGTGCAGCAGCGGCGCGCAGGACAGGCTGACCGAGCGCTGCTGGCGTACGGCGGCGGGGTCGTGGTCGCCGACAGTGGTGCCGTCGACCACGGTGCCGGCGCGGCCGATCGTGCCGGTCGCCGCGAGCAGGGCCTCGACCAGTGTGGTCTTGCCCGCCCCGGAGTGCCCGACGAGCACCACGTTGCGGACCCGCTCGGGCTCGGTCACCACCGGCGTGCCGCCGGTGGAACCCTTCTCGTGACTCTTCTGCGCCATGGGGCGCACCTCCCTCAGCCGGTGGTGGTGGCGACCGCCGCGCGACGGGAAGCGGCCCGGGGCGAGTGCGCGGCGATATCCTCCGGTGGTCTGCTGCACAGCGGGAACGGGACGGGCGGACGGGTGAGCTGGCTCACCTCCCGGCTCGATCTCACACCCGTTGCCGGGTAGGCACAAGCCTCCCCCGGGCGGGTCGGCGGTACCGTCCGTATCGCCGGAGCTGGGCGGACCGTTATCGTGGGGACCGCCATGGCGAAGATCTTCCAAGTGTCGGCCCGCGCGGGGATGACCCGCGTCGTAGAGCCGATTGCCCGCGCCCTGCTGCGCGCGGGCGTCACCCCCAATGCCGTCACCGTCGCGGGCACCGTTGGTGTGCTCGTCGGCGCGCTCGGCTTCGGTGCTCGCGGCCACCTGGTCGCGGGCGCGTTGATCGTCACCCTGTTCGCGCTCACCGACCTGCTCGACGGGACGATGGCCCGGATGAGCGGCGGCTCCACCAAGTTCGGCGCCTTCCTCGACTCAAGCATGGACCGGGTCGCCGACAGCGCCGTCTTCGGCGCTGTCGCGTACTGGTTGGCCACGCAGGGCGACCACTCCGGGGTGGCCGCCGCGTTGGTCTGTCTGGCCGCCGGCAGCCTGGTCTCCTACGTGAAGGCTCGCGCCGAAGGGCTCGGCATGACCTGCAACGTGGGCATCGCCGAGCGCACCGAGCGGCTGCTGATCGTCGGGGTCGGCGGGATCCTCACCGGCGTCGGTGTCGATCCGGCCCTGGAGATCGCGCTCTGGCTGCTCGCCGCCGTGTCGATCTTCACTGTGGGCCAGCGGATGACGCACGTCTACCGCCAGGCCCAGCAGCTCCAGCCGGACGGCCAGGCGTGAGTGGCGTGCCGGAGACCCGGCGTCGGACGACCGGCGGCCGAGCCGCGTGAACCTCACCGAGCTGGGCTACATCGCCGGGTGGCGGGTGGTCCGCGCGCTACCCCGGCCGTTGGTGGCGGCGGCGTTCCAGGCGGGCGCGGACCGCGCCCACCGCACCGGCGGCGGGGGTACGGCCCGACTGCGCGCGAACCTGCGCCGTGTGGTCGGCCCGGAGCTGCCCGACGCCGAGTTGGACGATCTCGTCAAGCGCGGGTTGCGCTCGTACGCCCGGTACTGGATGGAGGCGTTCCGGCTGCCCGCCCTGAGCCGGTCGCAGATCCTGTCCGGTTTCCGGCTCGACGGCGCCGAGATGCTCGCCGCCGACGTGGCCGCCGGTCGGGGCGCGGTGGTGGCCCTGCCGCACGCCGGTAACTGGGATGCCGCGGGAGCCTGGGTGGCGGCCACCGGTTGGCCGATCACCACTGTCATGGAGCGGCTCAAGCCGGAGGGCGTGTACAAGCGTTTCCTGGCCTTCCGAGAGGTCCTCGGGATGGAGATCCTGCCGACCCACGGGGGGCCGCGCCCGGCGTTCGACGTGTTGCTGGACCGGCTGCGGGCCGGTGCGGTGGTGCCGTTGCTGGCCGACCGGGACCTCTCCGCCCGGGGGGTGGAGGTGGACTTCTTCGGTGGGAAGACCCGGATGCCCGCCGGGCCGGCGCTGCTCGCGCTGCACACCGGCGCACCGCTCTACGTGGCCTCACTGTGGTACGAACCGGATGCCGCCTGTGCGTCGCTGGCTGGTCCGTTGCCGGTGCCGGGGCCCGAGGTGGGGCCGCTGGACCAGCGGGTTCGGTCGCTGACCCAGCTGATCGCCGACCGTCTGGCGGCGGGTATCGCCCGGCATCCGGAAGACTGGCACATGTTGCAGCGGATGTGGCTGGACCAGGCGAGGTCGGGGGAGGGCGCGGCGCTGCCCTCGTCGGCCTCCGGCCCGGCCTGAGGAGGTGGGCTGACGGATGCGGATCGGCATCGTGTGCCCGTACTCCTTCGACGTGCCCGGTGGGGTGCAGAACCACGTCATGGACCTCGCCGAGGCGCTGATCGCGCTGGGTCACGAGGTCAGCGTGCTCGCGCCGGCCGACGAGGATTCGCCGCTGCCGGAGTACGTGGTGTCCGCCGGCCGGGCCGTTCCGCTGCCGTACAACGGGTCGGTGGCCCGGATCGCGTTCGGCCCGGTGTCGACCGCCCGGGTGCGGCGGTGGATCACCAACGGCGACTTCGATGTGCTGCACGTGCACGAGCCGCTCACGCTGAGTCTGTCGCTGCTGGCCGTGCTCTCCGCCCGCGGCCCGGTGGTGGCCACGTTCCACACCGCGATGACCCGTTCGCGGGTCCTCGCCGCCGCGCAGGGTGTGCTCCAGATCGTGTTGGAGCGGATCACGGCCCGGATCGCGGTGAGCGCGCTGGCCCGCAAGGTGCAGGTCGAGCACATGGACGGCGGTGCGGTGGAGATCCCCAACGGGGTGGCGGTGGCCAAGTTCGCCGACGCCGAGCCGTTGCCGGGTTGGCCGGGGGAGTGCGCGGCCGGCACCGGTGGCACCCTCGGGTTCCTGGGCCGGTTCACCGAGGCACGCAAGGGCTTCCCGGTGCTGCGCGACGCGTTCGTGGCGCTGGCCGCCAACCGGCCCGGTCTGCGGCTGCTCGTCGCCGGCCCGGGTGACCCCGACGACCTGTACGACCAGTTCCCGGCCGAACTGCACGAGCAGATCACGTTCCTCGGCCTGGTCAGCGAAGCGGACAAGGCACGCATGCTGCGCAGTGTGCACCTCTATGTCGCACCGAACACCGGCGGTGAGTCGTTCGGCATGATCCTCACCGAGGCGCTGGCGGCTGGTACGACGGTCGTCGCCAGTGACCTGGACGCGTTCCGGCGGGTGCTCGACGGTGGGCGCGCCGGTCGGCTCTTCCCCACCGGCGACCCGGTGGGGCTGCGTGACGTGCTGGTCGAGCTGCTGGACGACCCGGCCGCGCGGGCCACGCTGAGTGCCTGCGGCGATCAGGTGGTCGCGAATTTCGACTGGCCGGTGGTTGCTCGCCGCGTTCTGGAGGTATACGCAGCGGCGATCGAGGCAACCGACGGGCGGGTCATCGACCATGAGTGGGTGGGGCTGAGCTGAGCCGGTGTGACGGATGGTGCGGAGGTGACCGGTGGGACCGGTCCGGCCGCGCCCAATCGGACGAAACGGAGCAGCACTACGATGCCGCACATGTGGTGGGTGGTGGCCGCGAGCGTGGTCGTGGGGCTGGTCGCGGCGTACCTCATCTGGACCGCCGGCCGGGTGGAGCGGCTACAGGGCCGCGCGGAGCTGGCGGCCCGGGCCCTCGACGCCCACCTGCTGCGCCGCGCGGCGGCAGCCGCGGTCCTGGCTGAGCGGCGTTTCGGCGTCGAGCTGTACGCGGCGGCCCGGATCGCCCTGGACGCCAGCCCGGACGAGCGGGAGGCGGCGGAGAACGACCTGACCCGGCAGTTGCGCGGCGTCCAGTTGGACCCGGGCGACCCGGACTGCGCGGCGGTCATCGCCGCGAGTCGTCGCCTCGCGTTGTCCCGGCAGGTGCACACCGACCTGGTCCGGGACGCCCGCTCGGCGCGCAGCCGGCCGCTGGTGCGTCTGATGCGGATGGGGCGGGGCCGGGAGTGGCCGCGCTACTTCGACATCGACGACCCGACCCTCGTCGTGCCGGCGGACGTCCCCGCCGCCTGACCTCCGACGGTCGCCGCCTGCTTCCCGACTGGTACGGGCGGGCCGGTGACCACTGCCACAGTGCAGGCCACCGGGGGTCTGATTGGCTGTCGGTGCGGCGTTGAACCGCGCGTAGCATTTTCGCTGCCACCCCCAGAGCATGTCCAAGGAGCGATGACCCGTGCCCGAAAACACCGCCTCGAACACCGGTACCGCCCCCGTCGTCGGCACGGCCCGCGTGAAGCGTGGCATGGCCGAGATGCTCAAGGGCGGCGTGATCATGGATGTCGTCAACGCCGAGCAGGCCAAGATCGCCGAGGACGCCGGCGCCGTCGCCGTGATGGCCCTGGAGCGGGTGCCCGCCGACATCCGCGCGCAGGGTGGGGTGTCCCGGATGAGCGACCCCGACATGATCGACGGGATCATCGAGGCGGTCTCCATCCCGGTGATGGCCAAGGCCCGCATCGGCCACTTCGTGGAGGCGCAGATCCTCCAGTCGCTCGGCGTGGACTACGTCGACGAGTCCGAGGTGCTGACCCCGGCCGACTACGCGAACCACATCGACAAGTGGGCGTTCACAGTGCCCTTCGTCTGTGGCGCGACCAACCTGGGCGAGGCGCTGCGCCGGATCACCGAGGGCGCGGCGATGATCCGCTCCAAGGGCGAGGCGGGCACCGGTGACGTCTCCAACGCCACCACCCACATGCGGAAGATCCGCCAGGAGATCCGCCGGCTGGCCTCGCTGCCGACCGACGAGCTGTACGTCGCGGCCAAGGACTTGCAGGCCCCGTACGAGCTGGTCAAGGAGGTCGCCGAGAGCGGCAAGCTGCCAGTGGTGCTGTTCACCGCGGGTGGCATCGCCACGCCGGCCGACGCGGCGATGATGATGCAGCTCGGCGCGGAGGGCGTCTTCGTCGGTTCCGGCATCTTCAAGGCGGGCAACCCGGCTCAGCGGGCCGCCGCGATCGTCAAGGCGACCACCTTCCACGACGACCCGGACGTGCTGGCCAAGGTGTCCCGGGGTCTCGGCGAGGCGATGGTCGGCATCAACGTCGACGAGATCCCGCAGCCGCACCGCCTGGCCGAGCGCGGTTGGTGAGCGCTCTTTTCGAACGGCGGACGCGGAGAGGAACGGTGCGACGATGACGGCACCCGTGATCGGTGTGCTCGCGCTCCAGGGCGACGTCCGCGAGCACGTGGCGGCGCTGGCCGCGGCGGGCGCGGACGCCCGCCCGGTCCGCCGTCCGGCGGAACTGGACGCGGTCGACGGCCTGGTCGTCCCCGGCGGCGAGTCCACCACCATGAGCAAGCTCGCCGACATCTTCGAGATGCGTGAGCCGATCGACAAGCGGATCGCCGACGGCATGCCGGTCTACGGCTCCTGCGCCGGGATGATCATGTTGGCGACCGAGGTGCTCGACGGTCGACCCGATCAGCGGGGTTTCGCCGGCATCGACATGACCGTCCGGCGCAACGCGTTCGGCCGGCAGGTCGACTCGTTCGAGGCGCCGGTGACCGTCGTCGGGGTGCCGGGCGATCCGTTCCACGCGGTGTTCATCCGCGCGCCGTGGGTCGAGCGGGTCGGTGCCGGCGTCGAGGTCATCGGGGTGGTGTCCGACGGCCCGGCCGCCGACCGGATCGTGGCGGTCCGACAGGGCAACCTGGTGGCCACCTCGTTCCACCCGGAGCTCACCGGTGACCTGCGGGTGCACGCGTACTTCGTGGACCTGGTCCGCGCCGCCTCCTGACGGGGGTGACCCGTCGCTCAGCCGGCGACCGCGCGCAGTCGCCCCGGGCGGCGGCCCGCCAGCTCGTCGAGCGCGTTCGCCGTGGCGGCGTCGGCGGGCAACTGCACCACCAGGCGCTGCGGGTCGGCCTCGGCCAGTTCCAGCGCTTCGACGTTGAGGCGCAACAACCCCGCGGCCGGATGGCGCACCGTCAGCAGGCCGGTACGCGCGGCGGTAATCGGTCGCCGCTGCCAACGGTCGACGAACGGCGCGCCCGCCGTACGGGCCAGCCGTTCGGCGAAGGCGTCGCTGGCCGGGTCACCCCGGCGCAGCAGGTGCAGCTCCGCGACCTGCTGGTCGGCCAGCGCCGACCACTGCGGGTAGTGCTCACGAGCCCGCTCGTCGGTCAGCACGAACCAGACCAGATTCGGGCGCGACCCGTCCAGCAGGCCGAGTGGACGCGCCAGCAGGTCGAACGGCTCGTTCCAGGCCAGCACGTCGCCGAGCCGGTTGAGCACGTACGCCGGGGTGTCGCGCAGCGCGTCGAGCATGGCGCGGACCGTTGGCCGAACGGTGCGGGAGACTGTCGGCCGGTCGCCCGAGCAGAGCTGTCGGGCGTGCTGGGCCGAGGCGAGCTGTCGCAGGTGTTCCCGGTCGGCGCTGTCCAGGCGGAGGGCGTCGGCGAGCGCGGCGAGGATCTCCGGCGACGGCCGGGTGTCGCGGCCCTGTTCCAGCCGGGTCAGGTACTCCACGCTGACCTGAGCCAGCGTCGCCAGCTCGGCCCGGCGCAGCCCGGGTGTACGTCGGCGGGGCCCCTCGGCGAGACCGACCTCGGCCGGCCGCCGCGCCTCGCGGCGACTGCGCAGGAAGGCGCCCAGCTCTCCGTCCATCATTGGACCAGTCTTGCAGCCGGCGCCCTCCGGTGGGTGGCCCTGGCAGGGCCATCCTCGCGGCGGTCTCCCCGCCTCGTCCTGCGGCCAACAGGATCGTGGTCATGAGAAACGCACAGAGCACAGGACCGCTGCGGATCGGTGTGATCGTGGGCAGCACCCGCCCGGGCCGGCGCGGCGCGGCGGTCGCCCGTTGGGTCATGGAAGCGGCCGAGGGGCACGAGGCGGTACGCGCCGGGGACGCCGTCTTCACACTGGTGGACCTCGCCGAGCAGGCGTTGCCACTGCTCGACGAGCCGGTGCCGGCGCTGTTCGGCGACTACCGGCGCCCGCACACCCGGCGCTGGGCGGAGGTGGTGGACGGCTGCGACGCCTTCGTCTTCGTCACCCCGGACTACAACCGATCGATACCGGCCGCGCTCAAGAACGGCATCGACTACCTGTACGCGGAGTGGACCGACAAGGTGGCCGGGGTGCTGAGCTACGGCGTGCAGGGCGGCAACCGCGCGGCCGATCACCTGCGCTCGATCCTCACCGAGGTGCGGACCGTGGTGGTGCCGACCGGAGTGGCATTGTCGATCTTCACCGATTTCGACTTCACCGGCGCCGACCCTGGTGACCGGACCGCCGGCCGCTTCGCACCGGGCGACGGTCGGGAGGCGGAACTGTCGACGATGATCGCCGAGGTCGTGACCTGGTCCCGAGCGCTGCACCCGGTCGACCCGGCCGGGGTGGCGGCGGGCAGCCCGGAGCTGGTGGGCTGAGATGGAGACCATCCTGATCCGGTACCGGGTGCGTCCTGAAGACCTTGCCGAGCACATGGTGCTGCTCCGGGCCGTCCACGAGGAACTGGCCCGGACCCGTCCCGCCGGACTACGGTACGTGACGCTGAGGCTGGACGACGGTCGAAGTTTCGTCGACATCGCGGTGGGACCGGAGCTGCCTGGTCCGCTGCCCGGGATGGAGTCGTTCCGGCGCTTCCGGGTCGGGCTGGAGGGTCGGTGCGAGGAACGGTCCTCGGCCGGCTTTACGGTGGCGGGGTCGTACGGCTTCGAGGTCTGACTCTGCTTTCACCCCATCTGCCCGGTCCGGGCGGGTGGGGCGGAGCCGCCGCGCGCGGTGGATGACAGCGACCGGGGGGACGTCGGTAGGATTGCGGAGATTCGGCAGGGCCATCTGCCCGCCACGGCTTCCACCAGAGCTGACCGGCACCTCCGCGTGCGCCGGCGGGAGCGGGGCGTGAGCGGTGCGGTCGATGCAGACGGCGGGTAGCAACGGAGGTAGAAGATGTCCGGCCACTCAAAGTGGGCGACGACCAAGCACAAGAAGGCCGTCATCGACGCCAAGCGCGGCAAGATGTTCGCCAAGCTGATCAAGAACGTCGAGGTGGCCGCGCGGACCGGCGGCGGTGACCCCTCCGGTAACCCGACGCTCTTCGACGCCATCCAGAAGGCGAAGAAGAGCTCGGTACCGAACGACAACATCGATCGCGCCGTCAAGCGTGGCTCCGGCCTGGAGGCCGGCGGCGCCGACTGGCAGACGATCATGTATGAGGGGTACGGCCCGAGCGGCGTGGCCATGCTCATCGAGTGCCTCACCGACAACCGCAACCGCGCGGCGACCGAGGTACGGACCGCGCTGACCCGCAACGGCGGCTCGCTCGCCGACGCCGGCTCGGTGTCGTACATGTTCTCCCGCAAGGGCGTGGTGATCGTCCCCAAGGAGGGCACCAGCGAGGACGACGTGATGCTTGCCGTCCTGGACGCCGGCGCCGAAGAGGTCAACGACATCGGCGAGGCGTACGAGGTGGTCTCCGAGCCGACCGACCTGATCCCGGTGCGCACGGCGTTGCAGGACGCAGGCATCGAGTACGAGTCGGCCGAGTCCTCCCTGATCCCCAGCGTCAACGTGCCGCTGGACGAAGAGGGCGCGCGCAAGATCTTCAAGCTGATCGACGTCCTGGAGGACTGCGACGACGTCCAGAACGTCTACGCCAACTTCGACGTCAGCGACGACGTGATGGCGGCCGTCTACGCCTGAGGTCCGGGTCGTCCGGC
>NZ_QGSY01000126.1 GCF_003857035.1 Micromonospora arida | reverse complement strand
GGTGGGAAGCGGCGGGGGCGGCGGGGCGAGCAGCGCTGAGGAACCTTGGCCGGTACGGGTGGTCAGCCAGAAGGTGGGTGCCTGGATCGCCAAGCTGGGCTGGGTGTGGGTGGACGGGCAGGTCGCGCAGATCAGCCGCCGCCCCGGGGCCAGCACGGTCTTCCTCACCCTGCGTGACCCATCGGCCGACCTGAGCCTGACCGTCACCACCAACCGGGACGTCCTGGACTCCGGCGCGCCGGAGCTACGCGAGGGCGCACGTGTGGTGCTGCACGCCAAGCCCGAGTTCTACGCCGCCCGGGGCACGCTGAGCCTGCGGGCCGACGAGATTCGCCAGGTGGGGCTCGGGGAGCTGCTGGCCCGACTGGAGAAGCTCAAGAAGCTGCTCGCCGCCGAAGGGCTCTTCGACCGCGCCCGCAAGCGTCGACTGCCGTTCCTGCCCGGCCGGATCGGGCTCATCACCGGTCGTGCGTCGGCGGCGGAGCGGGACGTGCTGACAAATGCCCGGCGGCGCTGGCCGGCGGTGGAGTTCCGGACGGTCAACGTGGCAGTGCAGGGCCCGTCCGCGGTGCCACAGATCGTCGACGCGCTCAAGGTGCTGGACGCCGACCCGAGCATCGACGTGATCATCATCGCCCGGGGTGGCGGCGGCATCGAGGACCTGCTGCCCTTCTCCGACGAGGCGCTCTGCCGCGCGGTGTTCGGCTGTCGTACGCCGGTGGTCAGCGCGATCGGCCACGAGACGGACGCGCCCTTGATCGACTACGTCGCCGATGTCCGTGCCTCCACCCCGACCGACGCGGCGAAACGGGTCGTCCCTGACCTCACCGAGGAGGTACGCCTCATCGGTCAGGCCCGGCACCGCCTCGAACGGGCGGTACGCAACCTGGTCGACCGGGAGACGCACCGACTCGACGGGCTGCGTTCCCGGCCGGTGCTGGCCCGGCCGCAGGTGATGGTGGAGCATCGGGCGACCGAGCTGACCGCGTTGCGTCAGCGGGCCGGCCGCTGCCTGGAGCATCGGCTCACCGCCGCCGAGGATGACCTGCGACACACCCTCGCCCGCCTGCGCGCCCTCTCCCCCGCCGCCACCCTCGACCGGGGGTACGCGATCGTGCAGCGCGCGGACGGCCACGTGGTCCGCGCGGCGGCGGAGGTCGGCAAGGGCGACCCGCTGCGGGTACGACTGGCCGACGGCGAGCTGGCCGCCACGGTCGATGGCTGAGTGGCGACGCGGCGCGGTGGGGAGTGGTGTGCTGAGATGAACGCGATGACTGACGACACGAAGGCCGGGCCGGACGAGCGGCTCAGTTACGAGCAGGCCCGCGCCGAGCTGGCCTCGGTGGTGGAGCGGCTGGAGGCCGGCGGCACGTCCCTGGAGGAGTCGCTGGCACTCTGGGAGCGCGGCGAGGCGCTGGCGGTGATCTGTCAACGCTGGCTGGATGGTGCGCGGGCGCGGATCGACGCCGCCCGGCAGGAGCCCGCTTCCTGACCGACCGCCGGTGGGGCGGCCGGAGCCGCCCCACCTCGGTACGTCAGTTGAACAGGCTGTACAGCTCGGCCGGCGCCTCGACGACCTGGTCCGCCGGCGGCTTCTGCGCGGCGGTGGCGGCACCGTAGTCGGAGTAGGTCATCTTGATCTCCTGGGCGGCGGTCTGCCCGGCCGCCGGCAACTGCAGCACCAACTCGCTGAGCCGGCCCTGCGGGTCCACCTTCGCGGTGAACGGGACGGTCTTCGCCTGGGTGCCCAGCGCGGCGATCGTGGCCGCGTTCAACGAGCCCGCCTCGGCGGCCTTGGTGACGTCGATGGTGCCGGCGTACGCGCCGGTGCCGGTGCTGCGGACCTCGGTGATGCCCTGGGTGAGCACCGCACTACCGGCCGGGTCGACCTTCTCGAAGTCGAAGCCGAGGTTGCGGTTGCCCTTGATCCGGTTCTGGTCCAGGTGCTGGTACTTGCCGAGGTTGAGCTGCTTGATGGCGGGCAGGCTGTCGGCGGTGGGGCCGCTCAGCTCCAGCTTGACCCAGCTGTCCGGCTTGAAGTGGACCACGTCGAGCTTCATCGCCAGGTCGGACGAGGGGCCACCGATCGCGATCTTCATCGCCGCGCTCTGGCTCGGCTGGTGCGCCAGCCCCTCCGCCGTCGAACCGGCGCCGGCCAGGGTGAACCGGAAGTTCCCGTTGCTGATCTCCTTGGTGGAGTCGAGCAGGGCCTGCTTGGCGTCACCCGCCACCGGAGCACCGGACGCGCTCGCCGTGCCGGACGCACTCACCGTCGGGGACGGCGTCGATCCGGCGGTGCCGGTTCCGCTGGCGCAGGCGGCCAGTGCGGGCGTGATCAGAGCGGCGGCTACCAGGCCGGCGCCGAGTCGTCGAACAGTCATACGTGTCTCCCAAGGGGGTCACCCGACGACCTGGACGGCGCCGGAAACTCCGGCGACGCAGCAGCACCGTCGGCTGCGTCGCGCGACCCGGGCCGAGCAACGCGCCCGGGTCACGCCCTCCTTGTTCCCTGTCGACGGGTCGGACAATCACCCTTCGGGCCTGTTGCCCAGATTCGGCGCCGGCGGGGCCAACCCACCGGGTCGGTCAGCGCAGCGAGCCGGCCAGTTCGCGGAGTTCGTTGTCCCGGGCGTCGCCGACGACGATCACCGTGCGGGTCGGCTCCAGCAGGACCAGCGCCTGCTGGTTTCCCCGGGCCGTGTAGAGCTGCCAGGTGCGCCCGGCCAGCTCGGTGGGGCCCTGCGGCTGGCCCTGACTGGTCAGCTCGGCGGGGAGCAGGCGGTCCGCCGGAACGCTGCTCTGCAGCAGTTGGACGCCCCGCCCCTCCGGCGTGAGGTAGCCGAGTCGCAGGTTCGCTCCGCCCTCGACGGTCTGGTAACGGGCGCTGACCGTCTTCCAGTCGCCGCTGAGCCCCTGCGGCTGGCTCACCGGAAAGACGTTCGCCGAACGTGCCTGCTCGATGGCGGGCGCCGGATCGACGGTGGTGGCCTGGTCGCCGCCGAGGAATCCCCGGTAGAACGCCAGCAGCAGCGCGATCGGGACGAGCAGCACCAGCAGCGAGATCGCCATGTCCTTCGGCGACCGCTCGGACTTGCCGGACACCGCCGGGGGCGGTGGGGTCGGGTCGGTCGCGGCGGGCTCACCACCGGGGCCGGCGGGGACGTCGGCCGGCGGCTGACCGTCGGGCGGCGTGCTGTCGGCGGGTACGCGGTCGGCTGGCTGTGCGGGTTCCACCCCCTTATCTTCGCAGCCGCCCGACCGGCGGTATCCGGGCCATCACCGCCCCGCGCCGACGCCCGGTCGGCCATCGTGTGAGGATCAGCGACAAAGCCGTCAGTGGGGGCCTCCCCGCCGTCGGTCGTCCCCGCACCGTCGCGAGGAGGAGTAGCCGTCATGACGAACACCAGGACGCGGATCCCACAGGATCTCGACCGAAACCTTGCCCTCGACCTGGTCCGGGTCACCGAGGCCGCGGCGATGGCCGCCGGCCGGTGGGTCGGTCGAGGCGACAAGGAGGGCGGCGACGGGGCCGCGGTCGACGCGATGCGCAAGCTGATCAACTCGATCCAGATGCGCGGTGTGGTGGTGATCGGCGAGGGCGAGAAGGACAACGCCCCGATGCTCTTCAACGGCGAACACGTCGGCGACGGCACGGGCCCGGAGGTGGACGTCGCCGTCGACCCGGTGGACGGCACCACCCTGATGAGCAAGGGCATGCCGAACGCGGTGGCGGTGCTGGCCGTCTCCGAGCGCGGTGCGATGTTCGACCCCAGCGCCGTGTTCTACATGGAGAAGCTCGCCGTCGGGCCGGCGTACGCCGACGTGATCGACATCAACGCCGGTGTGGCGGAGAACCTGCGCCGGATCGCCAAGGTCAAGGGCACCGACGTCTCCGAGGTGACCGTCTGCGTGCTGGACCGGAGCCGTCACGACGACCTGGTCGCGCAGATCCGCCGGACCGGGGCGGGGATCCGGTTCATCTCCGACGGCGACATCGCGGGCTCCATCGCGGCGGCCCGGGGCGAGTCGGACGTCGACGTCCTGATGGGCATCGGCGGCACCCCGGAGGGCATCATCTCCGCGTGCGCGCTGAAGTGCATGGGCGGTGCGATGCAGGCCAAGCTGTGGCCGCGTGACGAGCAGGAGCGGGAGAAGGCGATCGCCGCCGGGCACGACCTGGACCGGGTGCTGGGCACCGACGATCTGGTCACGGGCGACAACTGCTTCTTCGTGGCGACCGGGGTCACCTCGGGCGACCTGCTGCGCGGGGTGCGTTACCGGGCGGGCGGCGCGTACACCCAGTCGATCGTCATGCGCTCGAAGAGCGGCACCATCCGGGTGATCGACTCGTACCACCGGCTGGAGAAGCTGGCGCTCTACTCCGCTGTCGACTTCGACGGTCGTCCGCTGGCCGAGCAGGAGTGACAGCCACCGACACGGCGACCCCGCAGACCCTGTCGGCCGCCCGCCGGATCACCGGCGTCGCGCTGGCGTCGGCCTCCGGGGTCGCGGTGGCGGTGCAGTCGCGCATCAACGGCGAACTGGGGGTACGCCTCGACGACGGTTTCGCCGCCGCGGTCATCTCGTTCGGCGTCGGTCTGCTGGTGCTGCTGGTGCTGGTGCCCGCGACCCCCGGTGGTCGGCGGGGGCTGGCCGCGACGCGGCGGGCGCTGCGGACCGGCGCGCTGCGGCCTTGGCAGTGCCTCGGCGGGATGTGCGGAGCCTTCCTGGTGGCCACCCAGGGCCTCACCATCGGCACGTTGGGCGTGGCGGTCTTCACCGTGGCGGTGGTCGCCGGTCAGACCGGCAGCAGCCTCGCCGTGGACCGGGCCGGGATCGGGCCGACCGGCCGGCAGCCGGTCACCCGACAGCGGCTGGCCGGCGCGGTGCTCACCGTGCTGGCGGTCGGCCTGGCGGTGGGCGACCGTCTTGGCGACCTGGGCGCGCTGGCGCTGGCCCTGCTACCGCTGCTCGCCGGGGTGGGTATCGCCTGGCAGCAGGCCGTCAACGGCCGGGTTCGAGCGGCGGCCGACAGTGCGTTGACCGCCACCCTTGTCAACTTCGCCGTCGGCACGGTCACCCTGCTCGTCGCGTTCGCGATCGACATCGCCGTACGCGGCTGGCCGGGCGGCGACCTGCCGACCGAGCCGTGGCTCTACCTGGGCGGCCCGATCGGCATCGTGTTCATCGCGATCGCCGCCGCGATCGTCCGCTTCACCGGCGTTCTGCTGCTCGGTCTGGCCACCATCGCCGGGCAGATCGTGGGCGCCGTCCTGCTGGACCTGATCCTCCCCACGGCGGCCTCGCACCCGGGTGTGAAAACCCTGCTCGGGGCAGCGCTGACCTTGGTGGCGGTGCTGATCGCCGCGCTGGCGCCACCCGCTCGCCGCTGACCAGCCGCCCGCCGCCGACCGGCGCCCGCCGAGAGTTCAGCCGCACCCCGAAGGTTCACTGCGGCGGCGATTGCGACGGGTACGGCGGATCAGGCACCGTCGGCGGACGCGCGGGGTAGGGCGCAGGCGGATAGGGCCCGTGCGGCGGATAGGGCGCATAGGGAGGGCGCGGCGGGTACCGGCGCTCGAACCCACGGGCCGGGTCCACCAGCCGCGCGATCCGGGTGGCCAGCAGCACGCCCGGCACGGTGGCGAGCAGGGCGAGCGCCACCGCGAACCGGGTCCGCGACGGGGTGCCGTACAGCCAACCGACGAGCGGCAGCCCGGCCAGGAGCGCGGTGAACAGGAGCCCGAGCAGGACCCACCGGACCCATCGGGGCAGCGCACCCTGGTAGGAGGCTCGGACGATCAGGGCCGCCGCCGTCAGGACGCCCAGTGGCAGGACGAGGAACAACAGGGCCAGGGACGTGCCGCTGTCGTCGTCGCGCTCCCACACCGCGGCCAACACGATCCCCGCGACCAGCATCGACGCACTGCCGGCGATCCCCCACCAGCGGGGACCTCCGCCGCGGCGGATCGCCCGGTGGCCGGCGAGCACGGTGACCGCGCAGCCGAGGGTGAGCGCGAGCGCGACGGCGAGCAGCAGGTCGGTCTCGCGGTCGCCGGGTCCGCCACCGCTCAGCCGGCGCGGTTCGTCCCACGACGTGGCGATCTGCCCCTCCTCGAAGAGGAACCCGTCGCGCTGCCAGCCACCGTCGGGCAGGCGGCGCAGAAACCCGTCCCGGCCGTTGGCGACCAGCACCTCGTGACCACCGTTGGTGTGGGGATAGACGACCAGATCGCGGGAGGCGAAGTGCCGGTGGATGTCGCCCGGGTTCGGCGACCGCCGGGCCAACTCGTCGCGCTGCCCGTCGGGCACCTCCCAGGCCACCCGCCAGGTCGCACCGGCGTCGTCACTCTCCTCGACCCGTAGGTGCCCGGTGACGACCCGGTAACAGCGCCGGGGCTCATCCGCAGCGCACGCCTGCTGTTGCCCGACCTCCTGGCCGGACAGTCGCCGCTGCTCCTCCTCCGTGGCGGGCCGCCAGGTGGTCGCGCCGTCCTCGCTGACCGCCCACTGCCCGTCCGTCGGACCGGCCGGCCAGTCCGACGAGCTGTAGCCGCTGCCGACCGAGATCGCCGGGTGGCCGTCGAGCGTCGCGGTGCTCACTGCGTACGGATAGTGGATCGCGCTGGTCGCGGCCACCGCCAACACCGCCGGTGGCAGCACCACCAGCAGCCGGACCAGCCGGGCGGTCCGTTGACGCACCGGGCGGCGACGTGACCGCGTCCAACTCCACCAGGCCAGGCCGAGTGCCGGCAGGGTGAGCAGGTCGGTCCAGTCGGCCCGGACCAGCGACGGCCCGGCCAGCACGGTCCAGGCCGAGGAGGCGAGCTCGGCGGCGTACCCGCTGGATTTGACGACGGCGAACCCGAAGCCCACCGCGACCAGGCCGGCCATCGCGGCGGCCCGGGACGGCAGCCGTGGCACCAGGAGGGTCAGCAGCACCGCGACCAACGGCGGGGCGAGCACCAGGCCGGCGACGTCGCTCAGCTTGCCGGTCAGCAGGCCGGGGAAGGCCGCCTTCAGCACATGGTCGTTGACCAGCAGCAGGACCAGCGCGAACACTGTGGCGGGGTGGCAGAGCCAGGACAGCGTGGTGGGTGCGCCGTCCTGCGGTGTCTCGGAACCCGTCATCCCCTCAGGGTCCGGTCGAGCTGTCTCGATCCGGACTCAGGTCGGCCTGGGTCCGATACCGACGCTCAGCCGGCGTCGGAGGAGTGCCCGGGGAAGAGGTGCGCGCTCGGGTCGATGGCCACTGCCGCGTTGTTGACCGCAGTCGCCGCCTCACCGAAGCCGGTGGCGATCAGCCGGACCTTGCCCGGGTACTCGGTGATGTCACCCGCCGCGAAGACCCGGGGCAGGTTGGTGGCCATCGCGCTGTCGACCAGGATGTGGCGGCGGTCCAGCCGTAGCCCCCACTCGGCGAGCGGGCCCAGGTCGGCCGTGAAGCCGAGGGCGGCCACCACGGTGTCCACCGGCAGCGTCTCGGTCGCGCCGCCGCGCACCGTCACCTCGGCACCGGTCACCACCCCGTCCCCGAGCAGTCTGGTGACCTCGGCGTTGACCACCACCCGCACCGGCAGGGACAGCACCCGGGCGACCGTCGAGGCGTGGGCCCGGAACTTCTCCCGGCGGTGCACCAGGGTCACGGAGCGGGCCAGCGGTTGCAGCGCCAGCGCCCAGTCGAAGGCGGAGTCGCCGCCACCGACGATCAGCACGTCCCGATCGGTCAGCTCGGTCGGCTCGGTCACGAAGTAGACGATCCCGGAGCCGGGGGCGCCGTCGGCGCACGGCAACGGCCGAGGGCTGAAGCTGCCGAGCCCGCCGGTGACCACGATCGCGCCGCACGCAAGCTGCTCGCCACCGGCCAGGCCGAGCACCGGGCGACCGTCGGCGTACGCGAGCTTCTCCGCCCGGGTGCCGAGCAGGTACTGCGGACCGAACGGGGCCGCCTGGGCCACCAGGTTGGCCACCAGGTCGCGGCCCTTGACCGCGGGGAAGCCGGCGACGTCGAGGATCAGCTTCTCCGGGTACATGGCGGTGACCTGACCGCCCGGCTCGGGCAACGCGTCGATCACCGCCACCGACAGCCCTCGGAACCCGGCGTAGTACGCGGCGAAGAGGCCGGCCGGACCGGCCCCGATCACGGCGACATCGACCTCGCGCATGGCGTACCGTCGCTTTCCGCTCACGGATCAACGCGTGCTGATCTCGACCGTAAGCGGGCGGCGACGGTCGGGCAAGCACGTCCCAGAGGCGCGCCGGAGAATCGCCTCAGGGCAGGCTGAGCGTGGAGCCCGAGTAGTCCTGGCCGCCCACGGTGGGTCGCCGCCGACGGAACAGGATCGCCGCCACCACCCCGCCGAGCAGGCCGAACAGGTGCCCCTGCCAGGAGATCCGCTCGTCGGTGGGGAGGATGCCGACCAGCTGCCAGCCGTAGAGCAGGCCGACCAGGAGGAAGACCGCGAAGTTCCACCAGCTGCGCTCGACGATGCCCCGGGTGAGCAGGATGCCCAGGTAGCCGAAGATGACACCGCTGGCGCCGACCACCACCGAGTTGGGTGAGCCGGTGAACCACACGCCGAGCCCGCTGACCAGGATGATGATCAGAGTCGACCAGAGGAACCGGCGGGCGCCGGCGGCAAGGACGAAGGTGCCCAGCAGGATCAGCGGGATGCTGTTGCTGTAGAGGTGGTCGAAGCCGTGGTGCAGGAACGGGGAGAAGAAGACCCCGTCCAGCCCGTCGATGCGCTTCGGGATGATGCCGGCGGTGGCGTCCAGGCCGAACGCGAGCCCCTGGTCGACGGCCTCGATGAGGAAGAGGAACGGGACCACCGCGCACATGGCGACGAACGCCCGGCCGAGCGCGGCGTAGAACGCCTCGGTGCCGAACCGGTAGGGGTCGCCGCTTGACGGGTGCAGGGTCACTCCACAACTGCTATCAGCAAAAGCGGCCGACCGCCACTCACGTCCCGTCCGGGGTACGCGCGAAGGCGGGGCGGTGAAGAGTCACCTGCCCCGCCTTCGACAGCCGTCAGTAGTGCCCGTTGTTCTGGAAGTAGGTCCAGGCGCCGCAGGGCGTCTTGTACCTGCCCTTGATGTAGCCCAACCCCCACTTGATCTGCGTGGCCGGGTTGGTGCGCCAGTCGGACGCGACGGAGCCCATCTTGCTGCCCGGCAGAGACTGCGGGATGCCGTACGCACCGGACGAGGAGTTGCTGGCCTTGTGGTTCCAGCCACTCTCCTTGGTCCAGAGCTTCTCCAGGCAGGGGAACTCGGCGATGCCGAAACCCGCGCTGATCATCAGGGCGCAGCCGGTCTTGCGGTTGCCGCTGTACTCGGCGCAGGACGCCGGGATCGGCCCGTCGTACGGCTTGGCGGGCGCGTTGGCGGCGGCACGCTCGCGCTTGCGGGACGCCGCGGCGGCCTCGGCCCGGCGGGCCCGCTCGGCGGCTTCCTTGGCGGCCTGCTTCGCCCGCAGCTTGGCCTGGTACTCGGCGGCCCGCTGCTTGGAGAACTGCACCTGGTGGGCGGCCTGCCGCTCGCGCTGGTATGCGAGGTCGGCCCGGTCGACCTCGAGACTGACCTGCTCGGTCAGACCCTGTTGCTGGGTTTCCCGGTCTTCGCCCAGGTAGAAGCCACCGGCAACGCCCACGGAGAGCAGCGCTACTGCAGCCGTACGGGCGCCCAACCGGCTCCACAGCCGACTCACGAAGTGGTCCCTTCGTCGGGAGCAAGGACGTGGCGCGGCGCAGACCACAGGTGGGCCGTCAGCCGTGCCACGAGCGCCCCGACCGGTTGCCGGTCGCGCCGACGCACCGACCTTCGCCGATGCCGTCCGTCTCGGGACGAACGATCGCCAACGATTCCGGTGGTGCATGGACGCTCGTGAGACACGATTGCGCACAGTGAGGCTGATGGGAAACCAACCAGGCCGTTTGTGATCTGCGCCACACCGAAAATGCGGACGAAAACCCACAAAAGGGCCGTCAGATCGGAATGTCCTCCAGAAGGTCGGTGACCATCGCGGCGATCGGCGACCGCTCCGAACGGCTGAGGGTGACGTGCGCGAAGAGCGGATGGCCCTTGAGCGCTTCGATGACAGCCGTCACCCCGTCGTGCCGGCCGACCCGCAGATTGTCCCGCTGGGCCACGTCGTGGGTGAGCACCACCCGGGAGCCCTGCCCGATCCGGGACAGCACGGTCAGCAGCACCCCGCGCTCCAGCGACTGGGCCTCGTCCACGATCACGTAGGCGTCGTGCAGGCTGCGCCCACGGATGTGGGTCAGTGGCAGCACCTCCAGGATGCCCCGCGAGGTGACCTCCTCCAGCACGTTCTCGTGCACCACCGCGCCGAGCGTGTCGAAGACCGCCTGGGCCCACGGCGACATCTTCTCCGACTCCGAGCCCGGCAGGTAGCCCAACTCCTGGCCACCGACGGCGTAGAGCGGGCGGAACACGATCACCTTCTTGTGCCGGCGGCGCTCCATCACCGCCTCCAACCCGGCGCAGAGCGCCAGCGCCGACTTGCCGGTGCCGGCCCGGCCACCCAGCGAGACGATCCCGATCGACTCGTCCAACAGCAGGTCGAGAGCGATCCGCTGCTCGGCCGAGCGGCCGTGCAGCCCGAACGCCTCCCGGTCGCCCCGGACCAGACGTACCGACTTGTCCGGCAGCACGCGACCGAGCGCGGAACCACGCCCCGAGTGCAGCACCAGACCGGTGTGGCAGGGCAGCCCGGCCGCCTCGTCGAGGTCGAGCGTCTCGCCGGCGTACAGCTGGCCGATCTGCTCCTCGCTCAACTCCATCTCCGACATGCCGGTCCAGGTCGGGTCGCTGGCCTGGCCGTGGCGGTACTCGTCGGCACGCAGACCCACCGAGGCCGCCTTGACCCGCAACGGCATGTCCTTGCTGACCAGGGTCACCTCCCGCCCCTCGGCGGCGAGGTTGAGCGCGACGGAGAGGATCCGGGCGTCATTGCTCTCGGTGCGGAAACCGGGCGGCAGGACGCCGTCGTCGGTGTGGTTGAGCTCCACCCGCAGGGTGCCGCCGACGTCGTTGGCAGGCACCGGGCGGTCGAGTCGGCCGTGCCGAACCCGCAGGTCGTCGAGCATCCGCAACGACTGCCGGGCGAACCAGCCCAGCTCCGGATGGTGCCGCTTGCCTTCCAGCTCGGTGATGACCACCAGAGGTAGCACCACCTCGTGCTCCGCGAACCGGTGGAACGCCGCCGGATCGGAGAGCAGCACCGACGTGTCCAGGACAAAGGCCTGGCCGGCTGGTCGTGGCTCCTTGGGGTCGGCCGGCGCGGTGGCCGCCGAACGGCGGCTCCTGGTGGCTCGGCGGGGCGTGGCAGTCGCGGCCGGGGTCTGGTCGGCACCGGCGATGGTACGGCGAGTCGTCACAGGCCTGCTCCGACGGATGGGCACCCGCCACCCGTGTTCCGCCTCCTCCGGTGCCCGGGGACACGGGGTCGGATGCGGAACCCCATGCGCGAGGTCGCAGATCCGGGCGGACCGGCTGGCTCGGGAGAACCCCGTGCCATGCCTAGACGCTAGCCCCGCCTGACCTTCCCGGCTAGAGGCCGAACGTGGATCTCCCAAGACGCGCTCATGAACAGCCCTCCGCCGACGCCCGCACCAGCCGAAAGGCACTGTCGTGAACGCGGCGGAACCGGCCGGGATGCATGCCCCCTGCGCGCATCCCGGCCGGTGGGGCCACCGTCACCGGTCTGACGTGACCCCGACGGTGCGTGTCCGCCGCGGACGACGCACCGCGCTCGTGGCGCCGGTCGGCGGGGCAGCCCGCCGACCGACCTCACCCGCTACGTCGGACGAGCGTGCCGGTCGGGTGCCGCCCGGTGATCGGGGCGGCCGGCGCGCTGAACGACGAGCCGGTGTACGTGGTGCCAGGGCGTTCGACCGCACCGGCGGAGCGGACCACGCCAGCGGGCGAGACCGACAGGGCCGAGGCGATCGCCGCCTGGGCGTCCCGACGACGCCGGTTCCAGGCGCCCCGGTCACCGTCGAAGTAGCCCTGTCGGTAACCGAAGCGGTAGCCGATGCGGTAGCTGAGCTGCCCGTGCAGACGGCCGGCCGCGTAACTGGTGGCACCGAGCACCAGGACGAGGAACACCGCGAGAAAGGGGCTCATCGGGCAGCTCCGGCCCAGCCGGGACGCCAGGTCATCGCTCCTCCGGCTCGATCGTGGTGGGGTCGGCGACGAGCAGCCGGTCCAGGTCGTCGGTGCTGACCTCCTCGACCAGCTCGACGCTGATCCGGCAGCCGTCCAGCACGACCTCGGCCACCGACGACCGGCGGATCTCGCCGCCGGCGTCGTAGACCCGGACACTCAGCTCCGGGCAGCCGAGATGGGTACGCCACGCGTTCCACTCGGCACGATCACCGACGCTCAGCGACAGGTAGCGGCAGCCTCGGGCCAGGTAGAGGCGCCAGGGGGCGGTCAGCCCCGCGGCGACCCCCTCGGCGATCAGCCCGAAGGCCTGGGCGCGGGTGGCGAGCTCGGTCACCACGACCCCCCGGCACCGGGGGCGTGACGCATGTGAGCACCAATCGTCTCATGCACGTGACACACCGTAGATTGTCCCATGGGCGTGACAGTATCAGCTTTTCGTCCGGTTACGTTTGCCACTACGTTCATCTATTCTGCCCGCGTGACACCCCTCAACAGTGGCACTGACTCGTTTACCGGAAATCCGAACCCCTCGTCACGTCTGCGTGACAGTGGCGAGGCGGGCCGCACACCCGCAGTCGGCTGGCCGTACCGTCACGGAGTGACCGAGACGGCCAATGCGCGGAAGATCGCCTTCGCCACCTTCGTCCGGCGGGCCCTGGACGAGGCACGGGCGACCCGAGCCTGGAGCGGCACCGAGGTGTCCCGGCGCACCGGCGTCTCCCGGCAGACCATCAACCGCTGGGTCCGGGGCGACTGGGCCAGCGATCCGGAGGCCGAGCGGGTGGTCGCCTTCTGCGAGGGCCTGGGGTTGAACCCGGCCGCCGCCTTCGCCGCGCTCGGCTGGGACCGCGCCGCGACCGGCCCCCGCACCGGCCAGGCCGCCCCTCCGATGGACCCCGACGTGGAGGCGCTGCTGCGCCGTCTGGTCGATCCGCAGGTGTCGGACGCGGAGAAGTTCCACATCCGGGAAACCATCAGATATCTCGCATACCGCCCAACGTTGCCGGTCGATGTCCGAAAAAGGGGCAATCAGGCAGGCTAGTTCCTCAGATAGCGAAAGAACGCCTGGTCAGGTTCATTCGTTTGCCTCCGGGGCTGGAACGGGCACGCTAGCGTCCCTATTCGTACTGCTTGGGCTCGTCATCGGCGGGGGGACGGGACAAGGCCGAACCCAGCCCTGCGGGACAGAAGGAGGGGTCTGTCCATGACCCTGAAGTGGTTGGCAGTCGTGGTCGCAACGGTGTCGGTGACACTGTGGGCGACCGGCAACACGGTGACCCTCGCGGTCGACGGCGGGCAGCTGCCGCTGCTCGTCAACCTCTTTGCGCTCGTCACCGCCGGCACCGCGGTCGTCCTGGCCGTCGTCGCCGAGCTGCACGAGCGTCTGAACAACCGAATCAGCGCGCTCACCGAGTTCCTGGTGGCCCGGCTCACCGAGATCGAGAACCACACCGGCGATCGCAACACCGGGTTCGTGGAGGGCTACCTGTTGAGCCACGGCCAGGAGGCGGCAGTGGTGCCGTTCGGGCGGCGCGGACGAGGAGCCGCCGAACGCTGATCGCGTACCGCTGAATGGGCCCGCTCGGCCAGGAATGAGCCTGGATCGCCGGGGTACGCTGACGCGCGTGCCGCCGTTGAATCTGGGCAATCAGCAGCCGAGAACCCCGTTGAACGCCGACCAGGCCTGGCGGACAACCGCCAGCCGGGCGGCCGGGACCGTGCTCTTCTTCGACTTCGACGGCACGCTCGCGCCCGTCGACGACGATCCGACCGCGGTACGCCCGGCACCCAAGGCGTTGGCCGCGATCGAGGCGCTCGCCCCGGTCGTGCAGAGGGTCGCGATCGTCTCCGCCCGACCCGTCGAGTTCCTTCGGGATCAGCTCGGCGGGCTCGTCGGCGTGGACCTCTACGGCCTCTACGGGCTGGAGCACAGCCACTCCGGCGGCGAGACAGTCACCGAACCGGCCGCGCTGCCCTGGGTGCCGACCATGGCGGAGCTGGCCGACCTGGCTCGGGCGGAACTGCCGCCCGGCACGCTTGTGGAGTACAAGCGGCTCTCGGTCGCGCTGCACTGGCGTACCGCCCCGCAACTCGGCGCGACCGTGCAGCAGTGGGGGCAGGCACAGGCCGACCGTCTGGGGCTGCGCTCGCAGGCCGGGCGGATGGTGCTGGAGCTCAAGCCACCGGTCGACCGGGACAAGGGCATGGTGATCGGCGAGGCGATCAAGGGCGCCACCGGCGCCTGGTACTTCGGCGACGATGTCTCCGACATCAAGGCCTTCGCCGCGCTGCGCGCTCGCGCCGCCGCCGACCCGGACTTCCTCGGCGTCTGCGTGGCGGTGGCCAACCCGGAGACCGGACAAGAGGTGGCCAACGCCGCCGACCTGACCATCGAGTCGCCGGCCGCCCTGGGCGACTTCCTCACCCGGGCGCTGACCCACCTGCCCTGACCTGATCGGGCGGCGACCGACGACGTCGCCGCCGGGTCAGGCCCCGTAGCGGCGTTGTCTGGTGGCGTACGAACGCAGGGCCCGCAGAAAGTCGATGTGCCGGAAATCCGGCCAGTTGAGCTCGCAGAAGTAGAACTCCGAGTGCGCGGACTGCCAGAGCATGAAACCGGACAGCCGCTGCTCGCCGCTGGTGCGGATGACCAGGTCCGGGTCGGGCTGGCCCCGGGTGTAGAGGTGCTCGGCGATGTGCTCGACGTCCAGCACCTCGGCCAACTCCTCGATCGTGCCCCCGGTGGCGGCGTGCTCGAGCAGCAGCGAACGGACCGCGTCGGTGATCTCCCGGCGACCGCCGTAGCCCACCGCGATGTTGACCTCCGCGCCGCCGGTGCGCTCGCGGGTGCGCTCCTCGGCGCCCTTGAGCGCCGCCGCGGTCTGCGCCGGCAGCAGGTCGAGCGCCCCGACGATGCGCAGTCGCCAGGGGTTGCCCTCCTCGGAGAGCTCCACCACCAGGTCCTCAATGATCTTGAGGAGCGGGTCCAGCTCGGCGGCCGGACGGCGCAGGTTGTCGGTGGCCAGCAGGTAGAGGGTCACGTGCCCGACGCCGGCCTGGTCACACCAGCCGAGGACATGCTTGATCTTCGCCGCGCCGACCCGGTGCCCGTCGTTCGGGTCGACGAAACCCATCTCCCTCGCCCATCGGCGGTTGCCGTCGCACATCACCCCGACATGCCGGGGCACCGGCTTACCCGCGAGCTTCGCCGTGAGCCGGCGCTCGTACACGGAGTAGATAAGGTTCCGCAGCGTCATCACCTAGCAGCGTAGCGACCCTTCGGCCAGTTCACTGCCTCGGAGCCCCATCCCCACCGCCCAGACCGGCACCGATCAGTGCGAGCGTACGAGCGGTGAGGCGTCCGTCACCCAGTCCCAACTCGACCACGTCGTAGAACACCCGGTCGTCCCGACGGGCGGCCCGGACCGCCGCGTCCACCACCCGTCGTCGCCGGGCCAACCAGGCCGCGACCGAACTGTGCCGCAGGTGGGTCCCGAGGCGACGACGCAACCCGTCGGCGTAGCGGCCTGCCGCGCCCTCGGGCGACCGGGCCGCCGCCGACCCGGCGAGCGCGCCGGAGAGCAACGCGTAGAAGATGCCCTCCCCGGTGAACGGATTGATCAGTGACAGGGCGTCCCCGGCGAGCAGGGTGCGCCCTCGCCCCGGCGACGGTCGGTGGGTGGAGAGCGGCAGATGATGCGCGCGCAACGCGGTCACGGTCGCCAGATCGGTGCCGGGCAGCAGAGCGGCCAGTCGGTCCAGCAGGTACGCGCGGCTCAACGGCTCACCGCGCAGGACCTCCCCGTACCCGACGTTCGCCCGTCCGTCACCGATCGGAAACGACCAGGCGTACGCCGGCCAACGCGCCTTCGAGGTGACGATGAGTTGCTCGGACGGGCCCGGCAGAGCCGGGGCGTACCCCCGGATGGCCAGCGCGAGGTGCCGGTCGGGGTTCTGCGGGTGGCCGAGCGCCCGGCGTACCACCGAACCGGCGCCGTCCGCGCCGATCACCACCCGACCGGACACCTGCCCGTCGAGCACCACCCGGTCCGCGCGCGGCTCGACCTGGCGCACGGTGTGCCGGCGCAGCTGGGCACCGGCGGCCACCGCGGCCGCCACCAGCCGCGCGTCGAAAACCTCCCGGGGCACTGTGTACGCGGGTCGGGGCAGCGCCCGAGCCACCGCACCGCCGCCGGGCGAGATCATGCGCAACGCCGGCAGCGGCGCGTAGCCCGCCACCGCCTCGGTCACCCCCAGCTCGGCGAGCACGTCCACCGAGTGCGCGGCGATCCCGTCACCACACGCCTTGTCCCGGGGAAAATCGGCCCGGTCCAGCAGCAGCACGCTGGCACCGGCCCGGCGCGCCGTCAGCGCGGCTGC
>NZ_QGSY01000286.1 GCF_003857035.1 Micromonospora arida | reverse complement strand
GCGCGGGGTTCAGAGGGGGCGGCGGCCGGCGAAGCCGCACTCGGCCCGGTGGTACCAGCGCACGTCGGAATCGCCCTCCAGCCAGCACCAGAGCACGGCGCGGCCGGCCCGCTCGCCGGGGAAGTCGAGCAGCACCGGGGCGATGCCCTTGACCTGGATGTCGTGCTGGTGCAGCTCGTCGACGACGGCGTGCAGCCGAGCTTCCAGCGCCTTGACCTCGGCCAACCCGCCGAGCGCGCTCACGCCGTGATCGGCCAGGTCGGCGCGCAACTCGGCCAGGTCGGCCCGGACCCGGATCAACTCGTCGACGCGCGGTTGCAGGGTGGCCACCAGGTGCCGGGCCTGGGCAAGTGTGAACACCGGGCCAGTATGCGGCACGCACGGCCCCGCGACGCGCCCCGACCGCTCAGTCGGCCTGTGCCGCCAGCTCGCGGGCGCGATCCCGGGCGGCCTCCAGCGCGGCGAGCAGCGCCGCCCGTACGCCGTGCTTCTCCAGCTCACGAATCGCGGAGATGGTGGTGCCGGCCGGCGAGGTGACCGCCTCGCGCAGCTTGACCGGGTGCTCGCCGGAGTCGCGCAGCATCACCGCCGACCCGATCGCGGTCTGCACGATCAACTCGTGCGCCACCTGACGGGGCAGCCCGAGCAGGATCCCCGCGTCGATCATGGCTTCGACCAGGAGGTAGAAGTAGGCCGGGCCGGAGCCGGAGAGCGCGGTGACCGCGTCCTGCTGCGACTCGGGCACCCGGATCGTCTGGCCGAGCGGCTTGAACATCTCCTCGGCCAGCGTGAGGTGAGCCCCGGTGGCGTGCGCGCCGGCGGAGATCGCGGTCATCGCCTGGTCGACCAGCGCCGGGGTGTTGGTCATCACCCGCACGACCGGGGTGCCCTCGGGCAACCGGCGGCTGAAGAAGCTGGTGGGCAGGCCGGCGCAGAGTGAGATGACCAGCTTGTCGGCCGGCACCTTGGGGCCGATCTCGTCGAGGAGCGCGGCGGCGTCCTGCGGCTTGACCGAGACCGCGAGCACTGCGGCCTCGTCCACCGCGGTCAGGTTGTCGACCACCCGTACGCCGTACCGGGCGGTCAGCTCCTCGGCGCGAGCGGGTCGGCGGGCGGTGGCCAGCAGCCGGTCCACCGGCCATCCCGAGCGCAGCAGCCCGGAGAGCATCAGCTCACCGATCTTGCCCGCGCCGATCACCGCGACCGTGTGAACTCCGGCTGACATGTCGGCCCGTACCCCCTCGAATTGGGTCGCGGCGCGGCGGACCCGCAGGCCCGCCGCGCCGCCGACGATCGATCAGCTGCCGAAGAAGACCTCGGCCTCGGCGTACCGCTCCAGCGGCACGGTCTTCAGCTCGCGGGTGGCCTCGGCGAGGGGCACCCGGACGATGTCGGTGCTCTGCATCGCGACCATCTTGCCCCAGTCGCCCTCGTTGACGGCGTCGATGGCCTGCAGGCCCAGGCGGGTGGCGAGCACCCGGTCGAAGGCGGTCGGGGTGCCACCGCGCTGGATGTGACCCAGCACCACGGTGCGGGCCTCCTTGCCGGTCTTGGCCTCCAACTGCTCGGCGAGCCACTGGCCGATGCCGCCGAGGCGGACGTGGCCGAACGAGTCGAGCTCCTGGTTGGCGAGGACCATCTGGCCGTCGAGCGGCTGTGCGCCCTCGGCGACCACGACGATCGGGGCGTACTGGTGCTGGAAGCGCTTCTCGACATAGCCGGCCACCTGGTCGACGTCGAACTGACGCTCGGGCAGCAGGATCACGTTGGCGCCGCCGGCCAGGCCGGCGTGCAGGGCGATCCAGCCGGCGTGCCGGCCCATGACCTCGACGACCAGGGTGCGGTGGTGGCTCTCCGCGGTGGTGTGCAGCCGGTCGATGGCCTCCATCGCGATGTTGACCGCGGTGTCGAAGCCGAAGGTGTAGTCGGTGGCGCCGAGGTCGTTGTCGATCGTCTTCGGCACGCCGACGACGTGCACGCCCAGCTCGTAGAGCTTGGTGGCCACGCCGAGGGTGTCCTCGCCGCCGATCGCGATCAGGGCGTCCACGCCCTGGGCGGCGAGGTTGTCCTTGATCCGCTCGACGCCGTTCTCGATCTTGAACGGGTTGGTACGGGACGAGCCGAGGATGGTGCCGCCGCGGGGCAGGATGCCGCGAACGTCGGCGATGTCCAGCGGGCGGGACAGACCCTCGAGCGGGCCCTTCCAGCCGTCCCGGAAGCCCACGAACTCGTGACCGTAAGTGGCGACGCCCTTGCGGACCACCGCCCGGATGACCGCGTTGAGACCGGGGCAGTCGCCGCCGCCGGTGAGCACGCCGATACGCATGATCCGCTCATCCTCCTGGAGCATCAGGTAAAGCCCGATATGCCCCAGGGTATGTGTCAGGTCAGACCATCGGCGCCGTTGCCGGCCCGGGGCGGGCCGTCACTGCGAACTGTAGTCGGCCCGCCAGTACGACGACAGCGCGCCCCGGGCATCCCACCCCCGGTCAGTAGGTCACCTCGTGGTTCTCGCCGCCCGTTGGTGGCCGGCCGGTGACCGCGGCCCTCGCGTAGTCGAGCAGGTTCACCACAGTGCTGTTCGGCGAGTCCCAGTACTCGGCCGAGCTGGCGTGCACCTTGATCAGCGTGAGACCGGAGGTGTTCAGCCCGTCGGGGAACCACGCCTTGAGCAGCGGGTTCCACAGCTGCTCGGCCCGGGCCCGGTCGAACCCCTCGGTGGCGGTGCCGGAGATCGACACCCACGCGTTGTGCTTCTGGTCGGAAAAGGCGACGTTGACCTCCGGGTTCACCCGGATCTGGCGGACCTTGGCCGAGTCGGCGTAGGCGAAGAACCACAGCTCGCCGTCGAACTCGGCCTCCTGCAGCCCCATCGGTCGACTCACCTGCCGCCCGTCCAGAGCAGTCGTGGTGAGCATGCAGATCCGCGCGGCCCGGGCCAGGCCGGTGACCCGGGCGCGTGCCTCCGCGGCGCTGCTCGGCTGGTCGCTCATGGCAATCTCCCTCGGCTCGGCTGGTCGAACCGTTGCCCGGGACAGAACCGGTCAAACCTACGGCGGAGGGGCCACCACTCAACGGGCGGTCATCGCCCGCCAGCGGGCCAGATTGTGCCGGGCATCGACCAGGGCGTCGTGCCGGGCCGCGTCCGCGTCCGGCAGGGGCGGCCGGCCCCGGTCGTCCCAGAGCTGCCGCAGCTCCTTGGTGTAGCGGGGAATCTCCCGGGGCAGCGCCGGCATCGCACCCCAGAGCTGGGCGAGCACCACGTGGTCGTACGCGGCGAACCAGGCCCACAGCTCCAGCTGCTCCCCCGGCCGATCCCGGATCGGCTCCACCAGGAAGTCGTACAGGTCGTCGCGGATGCGCTCACGCGAGCGCCACGCCCGGTCCGCCGGAGAGGGCAGCTTGTCGAGCACGTTGCGTCGGACCCAGGGCACGGCGCGGGAGTCGTCGAACTCCGTGGAGACCGCGTAGAACTCGCGGCCGTACTCGTCGACGACACCGATCGAGACGAGGTCGACGGTCGTGCCGTCCTCGATGAACTCGCAGTCGTAGAAGTAGCGGTAGACCATTCCGGGCATCCTCGCCCACCGCCGTACGACCGCGCCCGGCGGGGCCCGTCCGGAGGCCGACCGGCCACGGCGACACCTCGTGAACGGCGCGTCGCAGCTCGTGACGGTCACGGAAGTGCTTCGAGGGGTGTACAGCAAGCGACCGGACCGTCATGATCTGATGTGTACCGCTACCGGACGCCGAATCGGTGTCAGTTCACCTTGTCGGGGCCCATCAGGTTCGCCCGGTGAGCGAGTTGTGGTCCATGACCGGGGGAGGGGTTGGGCCGTGGAGGTTCGCCTGCCGGAGCCGGGTGACGCGCTCACGGGTGTCGAGATGTTCGCCGGGCTGGAGCCCGAGGTGCGGCAGCGTGTCATCGCCGCCGCCGTTCCGCGCACCTACCGCAAGGGCCAACTGCTCTTCGTGGAGAACGACCCGGGCGAGTCCCTGATCGTGCTGCGCCGCGGCGCGGTGGCGGTCTTTCGCACCGCACCCACCGGCGAGCGGGCCGTGCTGTCGGTTATCCGTCCACCGGACGTGCTCGGTGAGGTCTCCCTGCTCGACGCGTCCACCCGGTCCGCCTCGGCGGAGGCCATCGAGGACTGCGCGGCGCTCGCGCTCTCTCGGGGCGCGTTCATGGAGTTGGTGCACTCCAACCCCCGCATCCTGGACGCGGTGATGCGCTCACTGGGCGGGCTGATCCGCCGGCTCACCGAGCAGAACGCCGACCACGTCTTCCTCGACCTGCCCGGTCGGGTGGCCAAGACGCTGGTGCGGTTGGCCGGCGAGAGCCAGGCACCGATGATCACGATCGAGCTCAACCAGAGCCAACTGGCCGAGATGGCCGGTGGTTCCCGGCAGAGCGTCAACCAGGCGATCGGCTCGTTCGCCAGCCGTGGCTGGCTGCGCACCGAGGGCCGCCGGATCGTGGTGACCGACGTGGCCGCGCTGCGCCGCCGCGCCGGCATGGCCGACCGCTGACCGACCGACCTGTCGCCGGCCTCGTCACCGACCTGACCTCCGGTGTGGACGTCCGCCGCCAGTCGCCGACCAGCCCACCCGCAGCCACGGCTGATGCTGGCCGCCACTGGCGACCGGCATCAGCAAACGTGCAGGACAGACGGGTGCGGCCGGTGGACCGATGGCCCGCCGACCGCACCCGGGCGATCAGTTCTCCGTGCTGTCGGCCGGCGGCGCACCCGGCCCCGGCCCGATCTTCTTGGGATCGGTCGGCTTACCAGCCGTGGACGTGCTCGACGAGGTGGTCGTGGTCTCCCCCGACCCGCCCGACTGACCCTCAGGCTCTTCCACCATGCCCTGCTCCTCCAGTTCGGCGAGAGTGACCGCATCGACGTCGATCGTGTCGCCCGGCGCCCACAGCGTGCCACCCGGATCGGTCCACGAGGCGGACAGTCGTACCTGCACGGCACTCTCCCTGACATGAAACTTCCTGGTACGGAACACTAACCCCGACCGATCGATGCCGTTGCCCGTCCGCACGTCGGGTACCCGACTGGGCCGACCAGCCGCGATACTGACCTCTTTCGCCCACGGAGCTGAACATCGACCTCAAGTGTGGACACTGCGCACGCGCGGCCGGGCCGGACGACCGCTTCTGCGGCGGGTGTGGCCAGCCGCTCGGGGTCAACTGTGCGCACTGCGGGCACGCCAACAGCACCGAGGTCAACTTCTGCACGAGCTGCGGTCAACCGCTGCGGGACCACGCCGCCGCGGTGCAGGAGGACCGGCGTCAGGTCAGCGTGCTCTTCGTCGACATCGTGGACTTCACCAGCTACGCGGAGCGGGCCGACCCGGAGCAGGCCCGCAGTCTGCAGCAGACCTACTTCGCCACGGTGCGCCGCATCGTGCACCAGTACGGCGGGGTGGTCGAGAAGTACATCGGCGACGCGGCGATGGCGCTGTTCGGCGCGCCGGTGGCCACCGACAACGACGCGTTGCGGTGCGTCCGCGCCGGCCTGGAGCTGCAACGGAACCTGGCCCGCCAGCCCGCCGGGCCGCAGCCGCCGCTGGGCTTCCGGGTCGGCATCGCGACCGGCGAGGCCCTGGTCGACCTCTCCGCCACCCGTGACGGTGGGCAGGCCTTCGTGACCGGAGACGTGGTCAACACGGCCTCCCGCCTACAGGGGTTCGCCCCGCCGGGCGGTGTCGTCGTCGACGAGAGCACCTGGTCGGCCACCCGACACGAGATGGAGTACGCCGACCAGCCACCGGTCACCCTGCGCGGCCGGTCCGCGGTGAGCCGGATCTGGCTGGCCGTCCAGGTGCGACCACACCGGGACCCGCGCGGCGCCGAGCTGACTCCGATGGTGGACCGGGAACACGAGCGCGGCCTGCTGGTCAACGCGCTGCACCGGATGGTGACCGAGCGGACCTCCCAGTTGGTGACGGTGTTCGGCCCGGCCGGTGTGGGCAAGAGCCGGCTGCTGCGGGAGCTGGCCCGGCACGCCGGCAGCATGCCCGGCCCGCCGATCACCTGGCTCGTCGGGCAGTGCCCGCCGTTCGGCGAGAACGTCACCTGGGCCGCACTGTCGGACATCGTGAAGACCTGGGTGGGCGTGCCCGAGGTCGACGACCCGGTCGCGCTGCGCGAGCGGCTGCGGGCCCGGCTGGGGCAACTCGCCGACCCGCACGCGACCCGGTTGGCCGAGGCGCTCGGGCCGCTGATCGGCGTGCCCGGCGAACGGCTCACCCCCGGCGAGACCGAGGCCGCCTGGCGACGGTTCCTGCTCGCCCTGGCGACCGCCGGCCCGACCGTGCTGGTCTTCGAGGACATGCACTGGGCGGACCAGGCGATGCTCGCCTTCGTCGAGCAGTTGGGCGCGTCAGCGCGCGGCGTACCGCTGCTCGTCGTCGCGACCGCCCGGCCGGAGCTGCGGGAACGGCACCCGGCCTGGACCGGCACGATCAGTGGCGCGATGTCCATCTCGGTGCCGCCGATGCACGACACCGACATCGACACGCTCTACTCGCTGCTCCTCGGGCAGGCGACGCTGCCGTCCAGCTCGCGTACCCCGCTGATCGAGTTCGCCGACGGCAACCCGCTCTACGCCCAGGAGTACGCGCGGATGCTGCTGGACGGCGGCCTGCTCGACGCCGTCGGTTCGGCCGCCCGCCCCGACCTCGACGGTGGCGCGGAGATGCCCCGCACCGTGCAGGCGGTCATCGCCAACCGGCTCGACCTGCTGGACCCGGCCGACCGGGCGGTGCTCCAGGCCGCCGCCGTGGTCGGCGTGGTGTTCTGGGCCGCGCCGGTGGCGATGGCGTTGGGCCGGCCGGTGGAGTGGGTGGAGCGTGCGCTGGACCGCCTGCAACGTCGCGACCTGGTGTACGAGCAGAGCACGTCGACGATGCCCGGTCAGTCCGAGTACCGCTTCCGGCACATCCTGGTGCGCGACGTCTGCTACCAGCGGCTGCCCAGGGCCGAACGGGTGCTGCGCCACCAACGCACCGCCGACTGGATGGCACAGCTCACCGACGGCCGGCAGTACGACCTGGCCGAGGTGCTGGCCAACCATCGCTGGGCGGCCCACGAGATCGCCCGGACGGTCGGGCTGGACACCGCCCCCTACGCCCCGTCGGCACGGGCCGCGCTGCACCGGGCGGCCCGCCGCGCGTACGAGCTGCACGCGCTGGACACCGCCGCCGCGCTGGTCGGCCGGGCGCTGGCGATGGACGTCGGGCCGGACCCGGCACTGGAGCTGTTCGACGCCGAGTTGGCGTTCTATCGGGACGGGGACGCCTTCCTGGTGGCGGGGGGCACGGACACCCTCACCCGGCTGGCTGAGCGGCTCACCACGAGCGGCGACCGGACGGGGGCGGCGCGCGCCTGGACGCTGCTCGCCACCGCCGCCTGGAGTCGGGCCGACCGGTCGGCGACCCTGCACTGCCTGGACCAGGCGATCGGCATCTACGGCGACCTACCGGACAGTCAGGAGAAGGCGAGCGCCCTGCTGGAGCTGGCCCGGGTGCACATGCTCAACGCGGAAACCGAGCCGGCGTGCACCGCAGCGCGGGCGGCAGCGTCCCTCGCCGAGCGGCTCCAGCTGCGCGAGGTCCAGGCCAACGCTCGGATCACCCTCGCCGTGGCGCGCTACCTGGCCGGCTCCGCCTCGGCGTTCCCGGAGCTGGCGGAGGTGACCGAGCACTGCCGGGTGGAGCGGCTGACCAGTCGGCGCCGGGCGGTGCAGAACCTGGCCTGGGCGTTGCAGGAGGAGGGCGACCTGGCCGGCTCGGCCCGGTTGGTCGACGAGCAGCTCACCCTCGACCTGGGCGGCGAGCACAGCCTGGCCACCAGCTTCGCCGACCAGTGGGCGCGGTCGTACTACGCGTCCGACTGGACGGCGGCGCTGGCGATGGCGGCGGAGTCGACCCGACGGCCGACCGCCGAGTGGGATCTGCACATCGTGGCGGTCTCGGGTTGGATGCGCGGGCTGGCCGGAGCCGAGCTGGTCGGCCCCGACCGGCCCGAGGAAACTGCGGGGCCGGCCGCGACGGGTGGGGATCTGGTCGAGCAGGCGCTGGTCGCGGCGCGGCGAACCGGTTTCCACCGGGTGCTGCGCTCCACCCTGGCGCACGCCGCTCTCTGCCGGGCGGTGCAGGGCCGCCGTGACGAGGCGATGGCGCTGCTCACCGAGCTGGACGAGGACTGGCAACGGACCCGGATGATTCCGTTCGCGGAGTGGGTGCCGGCTGTCGGGCACGTCGCCGGGGTGCTCGGCGCGGACGCGGCCCGGCTGGTCCGGCAGCTGCTCGACCGGGCGCCCCGGATGACCCCGTGGGCTCACGCGGCCGGTCAGGTAGCCGACGCCACGTTGGCCCGGCACGCCGGGGACGCCTCGACCGCGGCGAGACTGCTGCGCTCGGCGGCGGCGAGCTATGCCCGGATGACCGACGTGACCGACGAGATCATCACGCTGGCGCTGGCCATCGGCCCGCTGGCCGAGACCGACCCACCCGCCGCCGCGGCGACCCGCGCCCGCCTGCACGACTTCGCCACCCGCCACCACGCGCCGGCCCTGCTCCACCTGCCCGGACCGCCGACCGGGCCGGCCCGGCGGTGACTCAGGCGGCCAACGGTGTCGGGACGGGCTGCTTGAGCTTCTGGGCGTAGACGTCCACGTACTCCCGACCGGAGAGCTCCATCAACTCGTACATGATCTCGTCGGTGACCGCGCGCTCGACGAACCGGTCGCCGGCCAGCCCGGCGTAGCGGGAGAAGTCCAGCGGCGCCCCGAACCGGATCTTCACCCGGTCGATCCTGGGGATGAGCTTGCCCGGCGGCTGGATCTCGTCGGCGTTGAGCATCGCCACCGGCACCACCACCGCGCCGCTCTCCAGGGCGAGCCGGGCCACCCCGGTCTTGCCCCGGTAGAGCCGCCCGTCGGGGGACCGGGTGCCCTCGGGGTAGATGCCGGCCACTCCCCCGGCCCGCAGCACCTGCAACTGGGTGTCCAGGGCGGCGCGCGCGGCCCGGCCACCAGAGCGGTCCACCGGAATCGTGCCGGTGCCGACGAAGAACATCTTGGTCAGCCAGCCCTTGATTCCCTTGCCGGTGAAGTACTCGGCCTTGGCGACGAAGGTGACCTTCCGAGCGGTGATCAACGGTGTGAAGATCGAGTCGGAGAAGGAGAGGTGGTTGCTGGCCAGGATCACCGGGCCGGTCGCCGGCACGTTGCGCAGGCCCTCCACCTGCGGGCGGAAGATCAGCTTGAGCAGCGGACCGAGGATGACGTACTTCAGCAGCCAGTAGAGCACCGGCGTCCCTTCCCGTGCTGTGCCCGCGACAGCGCCAGCCGTCGTCGCCGACGAGCCTACGAAGCGAGCGCTCTCACCACAACGGACGACGTCCGGGGGCCGAGGCATCGCCGTCCGCGTTCACCGAGATCGCACTTGTCGCGCAAGAACGGACAAAGGAGCCGCGCCACGACCTGCGGGAGCAGCCGTGACTTTGGAAGACGCGACACAACGCACTCCCGGAACCATGCCCTGACGTGTCACGATTCAGAGCACGGCGTGCGGACGGGCGCCGAAGGGCAGCGGTGGCCGCGCCGGAAGGCGCGTTAAGGGGGATGTCCGGGTGTCAGCGGGTGGGGCCCGCCGGGGACGGCGGGACAACGGGCTCGACGCGAACGAGTACGCCGTCGTCGGCGATGTCGATCCGCGCGTCGGTGAGCACCTGCTCGACGTGCTGGCCGCCGGCGGGATCGCCGCCTACCTCCAGCCCTCCGCCGACCTCAACCCGGTCACCCGCACCACGACCGTGCCGGCCCGCCCGGTCGACCGGCTCTACGTCGACCGCTCGCACCTGACCACCGCCCGGGACTACCTGACCCAGCTCGCCGACGAGACCGCTCCGGAGCAGCCACCGGCTCGCGACGAACCGGACATCGACGCCGAGTGGGCGCGGATCGTGGCGGGCTTCCACACCACCTCCACGCCCGGTGACCACCCGTGGCCGGCCTCGGAGGACGTGGACGAGCGGGACAACCGGGACGGGCCGACGTCCGGGCCGTTGACCCGCTCCGGCACCGACGAACCCGGTCCGACCGCCACCGACGTTCGCCGGCTGCCGTCCGCGACGGACATCTCCGGGATCTCCGTGGGGCGCGGCACCCGACCGGACGAGCCGTCGCTGCTGGACGGGTTGGACACCTTCGGCGCCGACCTGCCCGACGACGAGGACGACGAGGGCTATCACCCGCCGCCACCGCCACCGCTGCCGCGGGTCAGCAAGTACGCGGTGATCGGTGTGCTCGGTGTGGTCGTCGGTTTCGTGCTGTTCCTCTTCCCGTGGCTGCTCCCGATCGACCGATCCGCGGTCACGCTGTTCGGGTTCACCGGTATCCTGGCCGGTTTCGTCACGCTGATCTGGCGGCTGCGTCCCGGCGACGAGGACGAGGACGATCCCGACAACGGCGCCGTCGTCTGAAGGTCGGCCCGCATCCCGGGACAGCAGCGCCCCGCCGGGCGCGTAACAGTGGTGTAACTTACTGTCAGTAGGAATACCGCTGTACGTCACTTCCCCCGCTGACTGACCGGTTTTTCCTTGCTCGCGGCGGTCAGTCCTCTGCTGATCGGAATGCCCGAGATGCGACAGAGTTCTCTCGTGGTGGTGGCCAACCGCCTCCCCATCGACGACAATCAGGCCCCCGACGGGGCCTGCGAGTGGCGGCGCAGCCCGGGCGGGTTGGTCAGCGCGCTGCTCCCGCTCCTACGGCACACCCCGGCGACCTGGGTCGGCTGGGCCGGCGGCACCGGGCCCGCCCCCGCCCTGCCGGACGTGGACGGCGTGCGGATGCACACCGTCGCGCTCAGCTCGGAAGACCTGCGCGACCACTACGAGGGGTTCGCCAACGCCACCCTCTGGCCGCTCTACCACGACTCCGTGGAGCAGCCGCAACACCACCGCCGATGGTGGGAGGCGTACCAGCGGGTCAACCAGCGCTTCGCCGAGGCGACCGCGGAGGTGGCCGAGCCGGGCGGAGTGGTCTGGGTGCAGGACTACCACCTGCAACTGGTCCCCGGCCTGCTGCGCGCGCTCCGCCCCGACCTGCGCATCGGGTTCTTCCTGCACGTGCCGTTCCCGCCGCCGGAGCTGTTCATGCAACTGCCCCGCCGGGCCGAGTTGCTGCGCGGCATGCTCGGCGCCGACCTGGTCGGCTTCCAGCGGGTGCAGGCGGCGCACAACTTCGCCCAGTTGGTGACCAGGGTGCTGGAGCTGCCGGCAACCGACCGGCGGATCGGCATCGACGACCGGGTCGTCCGCATCGGCGCCTTCCCGGTCTCCATCGACACCGCCGAGATGGCCGCGCTCGCCGACCGGCCGGACGTGGCCGCCCGGGCCCACCGACTCCGCCAGGACCTCGGCGATCCCCGGCAGGTCGTCCTCAGCGTGGACCGGATGGACTACACCAAGGGCATCGAGCAGCGCCTCAAGGCGTACAGCGAGTTGCTCGCCAGCGGCGACGTCAAGGTCCGCGACACGGTGCTGGTGCAGGTCGCCATGCCGAGCCGGGAACGCGTCGGCCAGTACCAGATCCTGCGCGAGCGCATCGAACGCGAAGTCGGCCGGATCAACGGCGAGTTCGGCCGGGTCGGTGAGCCGGCGATCCACTACCTCACCCAGCCCTTCGACCGGGCCGAACTGGCCGCGCTCTACCGGGTCGCCGACGTGATGGCGGTGACCCCGCTGCGCGACGGTATGAACCTGGTCGCCAAGGAGTACGTGGCCGCGCGGGTCGACGACACGGGCGCACTGCTGCTCAGCGAGTTCGCCGGCACCGCCGCCGAGCTGTCCCAGGCGTACCTGGTCAACCCGCACGACCTGGAAGGACTGAAGCAGGGCCTGCGGGCGGCGCTGCGGGCCGACCCGGCCGACACCACCCAGCGGATGCGCGCCATGCGCGCCCACCTGCACCAGCACGACATCCGGGCCTGGGCCCGCTCCTACCTACGAGCCCTGGACGAGGGCGGCGCCCTGATCAGTCGCCTGACCAGCACCGACACCGGCTCCGACAGCGCCGCTCGGGTGCCCCGGCCGGCCACCCCGGCCGGCAGCCCGGGCGTCCACCAGGCCGGCGGCTGACCGCCGACGGCCTGGCTGCTCAGCGCGCCACCGGCTCCTTCTCCAGCCAGTCCAGGATCGCGTCGATCGGCTCCGCCCACCGCGCGTCCAGCATCAGGTCGTGGCCCATCCCGGGAAAGAGCAACGGGGCCGACCCGTACCGGCGGGCCACCCGGGTCAACGTCGACGCCGGCACCACCCGGTCGTCCGGGCTGCCCAGCACCAACACCGGGGGCGCTCCCACGGCCGGCTCGGCCTCCGGCTCACCCAGCAACGCCCACTGCGCCCGCCGACCCGCCCGACCGAGGCGTCCGACATACCGCCGGGCCTCCTCGTCGGGCAACTCACGGCTGAACAACTGCCCCCGGTTGAGCCGCAACGGCCCGCCGAACACCGCCGGCAACGTACCCGCGGGGTTGCGGCGCAACGCCGCGCCCAGCACTTTCCAACCGCCGAAGACCGGCGCCACCAGCACCGCGCCCCGCGCCGGGTAGCGGGCCAACGCGTGCGCCACCACCAGGGCCCCGGCGCCGTGCCCCACCAGCACCGCCTGCCGCGGCAGGCTCGCGGCCACCTGGACCACGTCGTGGGCGTACGCCCGCAGCGTCGCCTCCGGTGCCGGCTCGCTGCCACCGTGTCCGCGCAGGCTCACCGCGTACGCCGGGAACCCCCGCGACGCCACGTGACCCAACCAGTGCTCGGCGAACGCCCACGCGCCGTGCCCGAACCCGGGTACGAACAGCAGCGGCGGACGCCCCTCCTCCAGCTCGGGGACCGCGCTGAGCACCTCCCGCCGGGCCGGCCGGACCGGCCGGGACCACTCCCGGCCCCGCATGATCCGCAGCTCGCTACTCGCGCTCACCGTGCCAGCCTTTCGTTCGCGACTGCGGGGCTCGCAAGCTCACTCCTCGCGCTCACCGTGCCAGCCTTTCGTTCGCGACTGCGGGGCTCGCAAGCTCACTCCTCGCGCTCACTTGCCCTCCAGCTCGACCAGGGCGCGTTGGATAGCGCGCAGATAGTCGGCGTGCCCGACCTCGAACCAGTGCCGGCTGCTGTCCTTGACCGGCCCGGAGTACCGCTCCCCCGCCCGTTCCCGCACCCGAGACGCGAACGCCGTGGCCCGCTCCGGACGGTCCCGACGGGCCTGTAGCAGCCGGGCGAAGAGCACCGTCTGCCAGTGCGACAGGGTGAACAGCCCGGAGTCCGGTTGCAGCAGGCCGGCGACGGCCAGGGTCGGATGCCCCGGGGTGAACGCGTTGAGCCACAGCGTGGGCCTGCCCGCGCCCGCGCTGTCGCCGAACACCGACGCGTCGAGGAACTCGAAGCGCGGCAGGTAACCGGTGGCGAAGACGACCACCTCGGGGTCGATCTCGCGGCCGTCGGCCAACTCCACGGCGTACGGGTGGAACCGGGCGACGTCCGGCACCGGGCCGATCCCGCCGTGGCCCACGTAGTAGACGAGCTGACTGTTCGCGATCGGGTGCGTCTCATACACCCGGTGGTCGGGCTTGGGCAGCCCGAAGCGGGTCAGGTCGCCCACGGTCAGCCGCAGCGTCCAGTGGTAGAGCCACTGCCGCACCCGCAGCGGCACCCGCAGCGCCAACAGGCTGTCGTTGACCTGGTCGGCGGGGCGACCGAGCACGTACTTCGGCGCGTACCAGTAGCCCCGGCGGGTGGAGTGCCAGCAGCGCGACGCCTGCTGGGCGGCCTCGACGGCGATGTCGCAGCCGGTGTTGCCGGCGCCGACCACCAGCACCCGCTTGCCGCGCAGCTGCGCCGGGTCCTTGTAGGACGAGGCGTGCATGATCTCGCCGCGGAACTCCTCCAGGCCCTCGTAGCGGGGCAGCTTCGGCGACCAGTTGTGGCCGTTGGCGATCACCACGGCGGCGTACCGGGCGGTGCGCTCGGGGCCGTACCCGCCGGTGGAGCGGGTGGTCACGTCCCACCGGTCCCCCTCGACGGGCTCGACCCGGACCACCTCGGTGCCGAACCAGATGTGCGAACGCAGGTCGAAGTGGTCGGCGTACCGCTCGAAGTAGGACAGCAGCTGACCGTGGTGCGGGTAGTCCGGCCAGGAGTCCGGCATCGGGAAGTCGGGGAACTGGGTGAACGGCTTCGACGAGATCAGGTGGGTGCTGGCGTACACCGGGCTGCGGTCGTGTCGCCAGTTCCAGGCGCCGCCGACGCCCGTCTCCCGCTCGTAGCAGTCCACACCGAACCCGTGCTCACGCAGGTTCTTGATGGCGGTCAGGCCGCTGGCCCCGGCCCCGATGACGCAGACCGTGTCGCCCCGGTCGGAGACCGGGCGGCCGTCGCTGTTCGCCGCGGGCGAGGTCGCCTCCGGGTCGGGCCGGCCGTGGTCGGTGGAGGTGGACACCGGGGACATCTCCTTTTGGTACGGCAGGCGTGCCGGTCGCCGCGAAATCCTCTCCACAACCGGGCCGGATGTCCAGTCCTGAGCCGGACGCGCCGACGGTCGAGCCGGAGTCGGGGGTCAGTCGGTGGCGGGCAGCAGCAGGTCGACCAGGACCGGGAAGTGGTCGCTGGCCCGGCGGGTCTGCGGGGTGTCCACCACGTCGTAGTCGACGACTGTGATCCGCGGGTCGACGAAGAGCGCGTCGATGCGCCGGCGCGGGTCGGCACAGGAGTAGGTGAGCCGTTCGGCCCGGTCGGCCGCCACCGCCGCGTCGGTCAACCCGCGCGACACGGTGGCCCAGGCGGGCCCGTCCGGACCCTCGTTGAGGTCCGCCCCGGCCACCACCGGGCTGGTCGCCGCGTCCAGACCACGCTTGAACTCGGTGGCCTGGGAGGGCCGCTCGGCCGGGTCGGTGGACAGGTGCGAGCCGGCGAGGGTGAACCGGGCGTCACCGACCCGGCAGTCGGCGTACGCGGCGCCGCGCAGGTGCCGGCCGGGGGTCAGCGGAAAGCGCTGGCAGCGGGTGCCCAACACCTGGACCCGCAGGCTGGTCAGGAGCAGGTTGCCCAGAGCGGGAAGCCCACCGGCGGCCACCACCAGACCGAACGACTCGGCCAACGTGGCGGACTTCTGCCGCCACCGGAACCGGCGCGGCCCCTCCTGCACGATCACCACGTCCGGCGTCGCGGCCCGGACCACCGCCGCCAGCGCGGCGGTGTCGTCGCGCTGGCTGTGGATGTTGTACGACACCACGCGCAGCGGCACACCCATCCCGGGCCGCCTCAGATCCGGCGGGCCAGGTCAGCGGCGCCGATCACCCCGGCGCTGTTGCCCAGCTCCGCCGGGAGCACCTCGGCCACCGGCAGGCGACCGCGCTGGGCGAGCGCGTCGAGGTACGAGCGGCGGGTGGGACCGAGCAGCAGGTCACCGGCGTCGATCACGCCGCCGCCGACCACCAGGGTCTGCGGGTCGAGGATCTGCGCCATGTCGGCGAGGCTGGTGCCCAGCCACCGACCGATCTGGGCGAACGCCTCGGCGGAGACCGGGTCGCCACCCTGCGCGGCGGTGGTCACCATCGGGCCGGTGATCGCCTCGGCCTCGCCGCCGGCCAGCTTCAGCAGGGCGGCGGCCCGGTTGGGCTCCTGCCGGGCGCCGGCCCGCGCGAACCGCACCAGGGCGCTGCCGCTGGCGTACTGCTCGATGCAGCCCAGCCGGCCGCAGCCGCACTGGTGCCCGTCCGGCACGGCCAGCATGTGGCCCAGCTCCGCGGCGATGCCGTGCGCGCCGCGCATCAGGTCGCCGCCGAGGACGATGCCGCCACCCACACCGGTGCCGATGGTGAACATGATCATCGAGTCGTCGGCGTCGCGGGCCGCGCCGTAGCGGAACTCGGCCCACGCGGCGACGTTCCCGTCGTTCTCCACGATCACGGGCAGCCCGACGGCCTCGCTGACGTACTCGCGCAGCGGTTCGTCACGCCAGGCCAGGTTGGGAGCGAAGAGCACCGTCGAACGGCTGGCGTCGATCCAACCGGCCGCGCCGATGCCGACGGCCTCGATGGTCCGCCCGGCAGCCAGCTCGCCGACCAACTCGATGATGACGTCGCGGGTCTTGGCCACGTCATCGGCGGGAGTGTCCCGTCGGGTCTGCACGAGGACCGTGCCGGTGTCGTCCACGACACCGCCGGCCACCTTCGTGCCACCGACGTCGACTCCGATGGTCAGCGTCACCGCTACCGCCCCCCTCTGCTGTGCTGTCCGGCCCAGGTTCCGGCCCAGTGCCGGTCCGGGTCGGAAGGTCCCGCGCTCAGGCGCCGTCGCCCGATGCTTCCGCGTCGGCGTCATCGGGCACCCGCGAGGCGGGCACCACGGGACGGGTGGTCGGTGCCGGTACGGTCGCCGTCCCGGCGTCGTCGACGGGTGGTACGGCGGCCGGGGCGAGTGGGTCCGCCGTCCGGGTGGCGACCGACCAGACATCCCGCTCCGGCGCCGGCTGAGAATCATGCCCGGTACGGGTGGCATCGCGCCACACGTGGTCGTCGACGGTAGCGGTGGGCGGGGCCTG
>NZ_QGSY01000285.1 GCF_003857035.1 Micromonospora arida | reverse complement strand
GTCCCGCCGCCGTTCAGGCCGAAGAAGAGCGCGTCCCGGTACGTCGAGCAGATGGTGTCCAGGAAGTACGCGCCCGCGGTGCCGCACTGCTCGGCCGCCGAGCCTGGGTCGACCGGGGTGCCGTGGCCCATCCCGGAGATCCGGTAAAGGCGCACGTCGTCGTTGCCGTACACCTCGAGGCTGGTGTTGCCGGGTAGCGACGAGGTGCTGGTCGGGGTCTGCGACACGCCCCGCACGTTGGTCCACTGGTCCCGGGACTCGGTGCCGTTGAGCGGGGTCACAGTGGTGTCCGAGGTGCCGTGCCAGATGGCCACCCGGGGGCGCGGGCCGGTGTAGCCGGAGTACGCGCCACGGACCAGGTCGCCCCAGGCGGCCGGGGTCTTGTCCGCACCCGGGTTCATGCAGCTGAACGCGTTGACCATGCTGGTGGCGCAGCGGTACGGGATCCCCGCGATGATCGATCCGGCGGCGAAGACGTCCGGGTAGGTGGCCAGCATGACCGCGCTCATCGCCCCGCCGGCGGAGAGCCCGCTGACGTAGACCCGGGAGCCGTTCACCCCGTAGTTCGTCTTGGCGTGGTCGACCATCTGCTTGATGGACAGCGCCTCACCCTGGCCTCGGGTGGTGTCCCCCGCCTCGAAGAAGTTGAAGCAGGAGTTGGCGTTGTTGCCGGACGGCTGCTGGGCGACGATCAGGGCGAACTTCCACTGGTCGGCGTACTTCTGCCAGCCGGAGTTGGCGAAGTAGCCGGAGGCGTTCTGGGTGCAGCCGTGCAGCAGGACGACGGCCGGGGAGTTGGCCGGCAGGCCGTCCGGCCGGTAGGCGTACATGGCGAGATTTCCGGGGTTGGAGCCGAACCCGGTGACCTGGGTGAGGGTGGCGGCCTGGGCGGGTGCGGCGACGGCGACCGCGCCCGCGACGGCGAGGGCGAGCCCGGCGACCGCACCGAGCAGCCGGGTGATGGTGGACGAGGAGCGGCGCACGGCGGCCTCCCTGGAGGGGCAGACTGTGAACTGGGTCACGGTCGAGTTGCCGAGACGTTACGACGATGTGTCGGCGCTATGACATGGGGCACACGCACACATTCACGACGGACGCTGTGTACGCCAGACCGTCGACGTGGCGGGCCGAATCCGTCCCCAACGGTCCCGTCCTTGCAGGTCTGACCGGCCCGTCCAGGTCCGGTTGGTAACGTCCGCTGCGTGCCGTCCTCCCCGTCGCTGGCCACCGGGCCCGCACCCGCGTCACCGCCGAGCACCGTCCGGGACCGCCGGGCCGACCTGATCGTCGTGCTGGTGGCGCTCGCGCTCGCCGTCTGGGTGACCAGTGGGCTGTGGCGGGACCCGAACACCCGCACCATCACCGTCAACTCCAGCGACCAGGCGCTCTTCGAATGGCTGTTGGCCTTCGGCGGGCACGCGGTCACCCACGGGGACAACCCGCTCTTCACATACCTGATCAACGTCCCGGACGGCGTGAACCTCGCGGTCAACACGACGATCACGGTGTACGCGGTGGTCTTCGCCCCGCTCACGTACCTGATCGGGCCGCCGGCGACGTTCCTGGTGATCCTCACCCTGAACCTGCTCGCCACCGCGCTGGTCTGGTACTGGCTGCTCTCCCGGCACCTGGTCCGCAGCCGGCTGGCCGCCGGGGTCGGCGCCCTGTTCATCGCCTACTCCCCCGGCATGGTGTCGCACGCCAACGCGCACCTGAACTGGACCGCCGGTTGGCTGGTGCCGCTGCTGATCTGGCGGCTCTTCGCGCTGCGCCGGGCCGGGCACTGGCTCCGTGACGGGCTGATCCTCGGCGTGCTGGTCGCGGTGGCCTTCTCGATCGCCGCCGAAGGGCTGTTCTTCACCGCGCTGGCGCTGGGGGTGTTCGTCGCCGTCTGGGCGCTGCACCCGGCCAACCGGGTGGAGGCACGAGCCGCGCTGCCCAATTTCCTGCGCGGGCTCGGGGTGACCGCCGTGGTCGCCGGTGTGCTGCTGTCGTACCCCCTGTGGTTGCACTTCGCCGGGCCACAACGGTTCCACGGCACCGGCTTCGACCCGGTGATCCACTCAGAGGACATCGCGGCGTTCGCCGCCTTCCCGCGCCGCTCACTGGCCGGCGAGGCCGGGTTGGGCACCTCGCTGGCGCCGAACCCGACCGAGGAGAACTCGTTCTTCGGCATCCCGCTGCTGGTGCTCACCGTGGTCTGTTTCGTCGTCCTCTGGCGGCGGGCCGACCCGCACCGCCGGGCCACCCTCTGGGCGCTGGGCGCCCTCGCTGTGATCTTCACGGTGCTCTCCTTCGGGCCGGTCGCCAAGGTCGACGGCCGACGTACCGATCTGCCCATGCCGTTCGACCTGGTCGGACAACTGCCGGTGGTGAACGCCGCGCTACCGGCCCGGCTGGCACTGGTGGTCGCGCCCGTGGTCGGGCTGCTGCTGGCGTACGTCATCGACCAGTTGCGCGCCGCACCACCTCAGCACCGCTCCACGGAACTGGCCTGGCTGCTGGGTTTCGCGGTGGCCCTGGTGCCGCTGCTGCCCACCCCGCTGCTGACCGACGAACGGGAGCCGATCCCGCGCTTCATCACCTCCGGCACCTGGCGGGACTACGTGTCACCGGACGGGGTGCTGACCCCGGTGCCGCTGACGGTGGACATCTACCCGGACGGCCAGCGCTGGCAGGCGTACGCGTTGTCGCACCGCCAGGGGGAGTTCGCCATCCCGGGCGGCTTCTTCCTCGGCCCCGGCGGGCCGGACGGGCGGGGCCGGATCGGTCCGGTGCCGCGCACGCTGAGCGCGTTGATGGACCAGGCCGGCCGCACCGGGCTGGCCCCCATCATCACCGACGGAACGATCCGGGAGGTCCAGTCGGACCTGCGGCACTGGCGCATCGAGACGGTGGTGCTCGCCGACGAGGTGCACGGCGCGAAGTTCGAGGTCGACGAGGCGGCGCTGCTGCGCACCGGCACCGCCCTGTTCGGCGAGCCGCAACGGGTCGACGATGTCTGGCTCTGGCGCATCCCGCCGGCCGATCGATAGACCGCGACGCGGCCGGCCGGGGCATCACGACCGACCGCCGTCGCGTCTAATGAGCCGATGAGACTGACCGGTGGGCGATTGCGGCGTGCCGCCGTGGTCGGGCTCGCGCTGGGGCTCGTCGCGCTCGGCGCGCCAGCCGCCACGGCCGCGAACAGCGTCGCGCTCGGCGCGCCAGCCGCCACGGCCGCGAACAGCACTGTCGCCGACGGCACGGCCGGCGGGAGCACTGTCACCGACAGCACGGTCGGGGTGGTGCCGAGCCAGGTGCGCGATCCGTGGCTGTGGCAGGCCACCGTGGGGCAACGCCCGGCCGGTCCGGCCGCGTTGGTGTTCTTCACCGACCGCACCCGCTATTTCGAGTCGACCGGGGTGCTGGTCGCACGGGACGGCGCCTACCGGCTCATCCCGATCCGCATCGGCGAGGGGCACGGGCTGCTCTCCCCCGACGGGCGCCACTACCTGCGGCCGCAGTTCGGCGAGTTGCTGGACCTCACCACCGGCCGGCAGCGACGCACCCTGAAACCCGGGCTGGACCCTTTCGCGTGGTCACCGGATGGGCGACGCGTGCTCGGCACCCGCAGCAACGACGATCCGGTGATCAGCTACGGGCCGGACAACCAGCAGCTGAACGACCCGGAAAAGCCCGACGACCTGCTCGTCGTCGACCCGTACCAGGGCACCGAGCAGGTGGTCGCGGCCGGCACCTTCGCCGCCCACAACGCGGCGGCCTGGTCACCCGGTGGCGACCTGGTGGCGGTCACCGGCTCGCCGGACGTGCCTGCCCGGCTCGCCGAGCGCCAGCGACTGGTGGTCGTCGACCCGGCCGGCGGCGGTCCTCGCTGGCAGGTCGACCTGGGCGACCGGCGGACACTGGCCGGCCCCGCCGCCTGGCACCCCGACGGCCGGCGGCTCGCGCTGCTCGCCTTCGACGGCTGCGCCGGGCCCAGGTGCACGGCCGAGCAGGCGGCGGCGCGCACCTGGCGAATCGAGTTCCTGGACACGGCCACCGGTCAGGCGGTCGGCCAAGCCCTGCCGGCCGGCACCTCGGCCAGCGGGATCATCGGCTGGCGCGGAGACGACCCGATCCTGCGGTATGTCAGCGAGACGGAGCAGGACACGGACCGGCAAGCCCTCCTCGCCGCGCTGTCGCCCGACGGCGGTCGCGAGGTGCTGGTGACCACGCCGGTCGGGTCGACCGACCTGATGGTGCCGGGCGACCTGCTGACCCGGGCCGCGTTCGGTGGGCCGGAGCCCCGGCCGTCACCGTTCGCCGCCCCGCTCTGGGTCTACCTGACGCTGGGCGTGCCGACGCTGCTCGCGATCGCTCTCATCGTTCGCCGGATCCGCCGCCACCGCGGTGCGACGGTCCCTGCTCCGGCGTGACAACGAGCCGCCGAGCAGTGCCGCGACCGGCACGACGACGTCCTCGTGAGGCGGCTCACCAGGGAAGATCGCCTCTGACGGGACTAGGCTGGTTGCCGTGACGACGACGACCCCCGGCCTGACGGCCGTCCGTGCCGGCCTGCTCGAATACCAGGCCGCCTGGGACGAGCAGCGGCGCCTGCACGAGTCGGTGGTGGCTGGCGAGCGCGGCGACACCGTGCTGCTGCTGGAGCACCCGAGCGTCTACACCGCGGGCAAGCGCACCGAACCGTGGGACCGGCCCATGGACGGCACTCCGGTCGTCGACGTGGACCGTGGCGGCAAGATCACCTGGCATGGGCCGGGGCAGCTCGTCGGTTACCCGATCCTGCGCCTGCCCGACCCGGTGGACGTGGTCGCCTACGTGCGCCGGACCGAAGCGCTGCTCATCGACGTGTGCGCCGAGTTCGGTCTGACCGCCGGCCGGGTCGAGGGGCGCAGCGGGGTCTGGGTGCCCGAGGACGACCGGGGGCCGGCCCGCAAGGTGGCGGCCATCGGCATCCGGGTGGCCCGGGGCGTCACCCTGCACGGCTTCTCGATCAACTGCGACTGCGACCTGACGTACTTCGACCGGATCGTGCCGTGCGGCATCCGGGACGCCGGGGTCACCTCGCTCACCGCCGAGCTGGGTCGGCCGATCAGCGTCGCCGACGTGCTGCCGGTGGTCGAGCGCCGGCTCTCCACCCTCATCGAGGTCTGAGCGGCGGCCCCCGACGTCGCCGCCGGGGGCCACCTCGCTCACGGCGTCAGGCGGTGCAGGTCACGTGGGAACGCGGTGACCTCCCGGACGTTGGCCGCGCCGACCAGCCGGGCCACGAACCGTTCCAGACCGATGGCGAAGCCACCGTGCGGTGGCATGCCGTGCCGGAACGCGTCCAGGTAGCCGACGTACGGCTCGACCGGCTCACCCCGGGCCGCCAACGCCGCCAGGTAGTCGGCGTGCCGGTGCAGCCGCTGCCCGCCGGTGACCAGCTCCAGACCCCGAAAGAGCAGGTCAAACCCGTTCGAGTACGCGGGCCGCGCCGGGTCCGGGTGGGTGTAGAAGGGTCGCTTCGCCATCGGGTAGCCGGTGACGAACAGGAAGTTCGAGCCGTGTTCGCGCCGGGCCCACTCCCCCAGCGCCCGTTCGTGGGCGGGCGCGAGGTCCGGCTCGTCGGCGGGCGCGCCGGCGATCGTCAGCGCCTCGGTGAAGTGCACCGCCGGGATCTCCGCCGGCACCTGCGGCGGCGTGACGCCGAGCGTCGCCAGAGCGCTGCCGGCCCGCTCGCTCACCGTGTCCAGCATCCCGGCCACGGTGTCACGCAGCACGCGCATCACGTCCCGGTGGTCGGTGACGAAGCCCAGCTCCGCGTCGAGCGACGTGTACTGGGCGAGGTGCCGGACGGTGTCGTGGGGTTCGGCCCGGAAGACCGGCCCCACCTCGTAGACACGTTCGAAGACGCCGACCATCAGCTGCTTGTAGAACTGCGGCGACTGGGCCAGGTACGCGGGTCGGCCGAACCAGTCCAGCGCGAACACGTTCGCCCCGCTCTCGGTGCTGGAGCTGACCACCTTCGGCGTCTGGACCTCCACGAAGTCCTGGGCGTCGAGTGCGGCCCGGAACCCGGCCACCGCGGCGGCCGAGATCCGCAGCGCGGCCGACCGGGTGGGGTGCCGCAGCGCGGTGGGCGCGTTGTCGAGCTGGGTGGGCAGGCTCGCGGTGAGCGCCGGCCGGTACAGGTCGAACGGTGGCGGTGCGGCGGGCGGCCCGAGGAGACGTACCGTCGGGTCGGTCAGCTCGACCCCGGCGGGCGCCGTGCCGTTCGCGGTGGCCGTCGCGGTGACCTCGACGACCGTCTCCTCGGTGAGTTTCTCCAGCTCGGCGCGGACGGCCGAATCGGTGACGACCACCTGGGCCAGGCCGGTGGCGTCCCGCACGATCAGGAAGGCCACCGACTTGAGCAGTCGACGGCGGTGCACCCAGCCGGCGATCCGCACGGTCGTGCCGATCCTGGCGGGCAGTTGCTGGGACAGGGTTCGTTGCATGGCGGGCTGCTCCTCGGTCGATCGCCACGCCTTCGCCGCCCTGGGATGGTGAAAGCGTCGCATCAGCCCCAGGGAGGTGTGGGCGAGCGGGAACCTCGCGGTGCCACCACACCTTCGCCCCCGCCGAAGCGGGGGCCTCGTTCGTCGCCTGATGACCGGGGCCAGCCGGGCGGGCTCTACTGGGCGCGGGAGACCCGCGGCCGTTCTTCCCGCAGCTCGGGAGGGTCTTCGCGCCCCGGTGCCAGACCGCCTCTCAGCACCGGCGGCTCTCTGCACTGGCGGGTCGGGGGCTACTCGGCTCCGTCGTCGCTGTTGGCGGTGACCGTAGCACCCGAATCCCGCTCGTGTGACGCACATTTTCGACACCCCGGTGTCCGGCGTCACAACGTTCGGGGCGTGACGCCGGTCGCCTGACGCACATAGACACCTGCCGTCCGGCGTAGGCTCATTTTCGTGACGATCGAGCACTCCGCGCCGACGACCGGCCAGGCAGCGCGCACCGCAACGGCGGCCCCCGAGGGGCGGCGTCTGCTGCGGATCGAGGCGCGTAACGCCGAGACGCCGATCGAGCGCAAACCGCCATGGATCAAGGTCAAGGCCAAGATGGGCCCGGAGTACACCCAGCTGCGCGGGCTCGTCTCGCGCGAAGGGCTGCACACCGTCTGCCAGGAGGCCGGCTGCCCCAACATCTACGAGTGTTGGGAAGACCGGGAGGCCACCTTCCTCATCGGTGGTGACCAGTGCACCCGGCGCTGCGACTTCTGCCAGATCGACACCGGCAAGCCGGCCGAGTTCGACGCCGACGAGCCGCGTCGCGTCGCCGAGTCGGTGGTCTCGATGGGGCTGCGTTACGCCACCATCACCGGTGTCGCCCGTGACGACCTGCCCGACGGCGGCGCCTGGCTGTACGCCGAGACCGTCCGACAGATCCACGCCCTGCAGCCCGGCTGCGGCGTCGAGCTGCTGATCCCGGACTTCAACGCCGTCCCCGAGCAGTTGGCCGAGGTTTTCAGCTCCCGCCCCGAGGTGCTGGCCCACAACGTGGAGACCGTGCCGCGCATCTTCAAGCGCATCCGGCCGGCGTTCCGCTACGACCGCTCGCTGGACGTGATCCGGCAGGCCCGCGCCGACGGCCTGGTCACCAAGAGCAACCTCATCCTGGGCATGGGCGAGGAGCGGGCCGAGGTCTCGCAGGCGCTGCGTGACCTGCACGAGGCCGGCTGCGAACTGATCACCATCACCCAGTACCTGCGCCCCTCGCCCCGGCACCACCCGGTGACCCGCTGGGTCAAGCCGGAGGAGTTCGTGGAGCTGCGCGAGGAGGCCGAGGAGATCGGCTTCGCCGGGGTGATGAGTGGGCCGCTGGTGCGTTCGTCGTACCGGGCCGGCCGGCTCTACAAGCAGGCCATCGACGCCCGCGCCGCCGCCTCGGTCGCCACCGCCAGCTGACTCCGACGGCGGCGCCGCGCGGCCGTTCGGCGTCCGGGTGTCATGATCCTGTGATGACCGTCGGCGTACGCGAGCAGCCGCGCGGCGCCGACCCGCCCCGCCCGCGGCCCGGCGCACGTCCCGGCCTGGTCGGTTGGCTCACCGGGTTGGCCGTGCTCTCCGGGGTGGGTTACCGGCTCTGGCTGCTGCTGCACGCCGCCCCGGCGACGAACAGCGACGAGGCCACCATGGGGCTGGCCGCGCTGCACATCGCCCGGGGTGACGGCTTCCCGGTCTGGTTCTACGGCCAGCAGTACATGGGCACGCTGGAGGCGTACCTTGCCGCGCCGGTGTTCGCCCTCGCCGGTGAGCCGTCGCTGCTCGGGCTGCGGTTGCCCACGCTGGCCCTGTACGCGCTGTTCCTGCTGCTGGCCTGGCGGTTGACGCTGCGGCTGACCGGGGACCGGTGGTTCGGGCTGCTGATGGTGGCGCTGCTGGCCCTCGGTTCCGACCGGATCGTCAAGAACCAGTTGATCGCCGGCGGCGGCTACCCCGAGATGAACGCGGCCGGGGCAGCGCTGGCCCTGCTCGCCGTGGATCTGGCCACCGGTCGACCGGGGCGGCGATCGGCCGACGCCGGGCGACCCGACGGGCGGACGGCCGACACCGGGCTACCTGGCCGTCGGCTGGCGCGCTGGGCCACGTGGGGGTTCCTGGCCGGGCTGATGCTCTGGGTCGACCCGCTCGTGCTGCCGTACGTCGCGGCGACCGGCGCGGTCCTCGTCGGGTTCTGCCGCCGGGAGCTGTGGGGTGCCGCCGGGGCGCTGCTCGGGGCGGCGGCCGTGCTGGGGGCGGCCCCACTGCTGCTGCACAGCCTGCTGACCGGACGCAACCCGCTGCACGCCGTGCTCGCGGCCAGCGGTGCCAACGCCAGCGCGGGCTGGCCGGACCGGCTGCACGGCGGCCTGGTGCTCGGCCCCGGACTGGGCATGGGCTTCTGCGCTCCCGGCCAGTGCGCCACCTGGCAACTGTGGTGGGCGCTCGCCCTGCCGCTGCTGCTGGCCATCGCCGCCGCCACCGCCTGGCGAGCCCTGCGCACCCCTGACCCCAACCCTGCTGGCTCTGCCGCTGTCGGCTCCGACGCGGTGTCGCCTCGAGTGGCGGCGGCGGCACGGCTGGCGCTCGTCCTGGCCGCGGTGGCCACCCTCGGCGCGTACACCGTGAGCAGTTCCGCCGGGCTCACCCCCGTAGAGAGTTCCCGCTACCTGTCCTGCCTGCTCATCTCCCTGCCAGCGCTGCTCTGGCCGGTGTGGACGGTGGCGCGGCACGGGCTGCGCCCGTCGGCGACCGGCCGGCGCGGCGTCGGGTCGACGCTGGCCGGGTCGGTCGCGGTGGTGTTGCTCGCCGCCACGTTGGGCACCGCCGCCCACGCCACCTGGCGGGCAGCGCAGACCGTCCCGGCGACCCAGGCCGCCGAGGCCCGGCACACCGAACTGGTGGGCACCCTGCGACAACTGGGCGTACGGCACGTGCGCGCCGGCTACTGGACCTGCAACCGGCTCACCTTCGCCAGCGCGGAGCAGGTGGTCTGCGCGGTCGTCGACGACACCCTGCGCCCCGGTTTCGACCGCTACCCCGCGTACCGGTGGGAGGTGGACAGCGCGGCGGCACCGGCCTGGGTCGCGCCGGCCGGCTCACCCCTGGCGGAGGTGCTCGACGAGCGGCAGCGAGTCACGCCGGGCAGCCTCGACCTGGTCACCATCGAGGGCTGGCGCATCTACCTGCCGCGCTGACCCCGGCGGTCCACGTCCGCGCGGCGGTCTCGGTGCGCGTCAGCGCGGCCCGGCGGTCTCGGTGCGCGGCCCGGCGGTCTCGGTGCGCGGCCCGGCGGTCTCGGTGCGCGTCAGCGCGCGGCGCGGGGGCGTCGGTGCGCGCGTCAGCGTGGCGCGGCGGCGTCGGTGAGCAGGCCGAGGCGGTGGGCCAGGGCGGCGGCCTCCACCCGGTTGGTCACGCCCAGCTTCGCGATGATCCGGGAGACGTGCACGCTTGCCGTCTTCGGTGAGATGAACAGCCGCTCGGCGATCCGGCTGTTGCTGTGCCCCTCCGCGACCAGGCGCAGCACCTCCCGCTCCCGGGCGGTCAGCAGGTCCGCGCCGGCCCCGCCCCCGGCCGCACCGCGCAGGCCGACCCGCCGCGCCAGGGTGGCGGCCGCCTCGACCAGCGGGGTCGCACCCAGCCGCCGGCCGATCTCGGTGGCCTCGGTGACCGCCGCCGCCGTCTCGTCGCGTTCCCCGGCTGCGGCGGTCGCCTCGGCCAGTGCCAGCAGCGCCCTGCCCAACGGGTAGGGCTGCCCGTCGGCCCGCCACGCGTCGACCGCCGCACGCCACGCCGGCAGCGCCTGGTCGCCGACCGCGAGCAGTGCGGTGACCTGGGCGGCGTGCGCACGGGCCGCCGGGTGCCGCGCCGGCAGGTCGGTGGCGAGCGCCGCCACCGCGACCGCCAACTCCCGGTCACCCACCCGGGCCGCGGTACGCGCGACGGCGCTGAGCACCGGCCAGCCCTCCCGGGGCAGCTGCGGCAGGCTTCCGTCCGCCACCGCGACGCGGGCCGCGCGTACCGCCTCGACCTTGTCGTCCGCGGCCAGCGCCGCCTCGATCGCCAGTTCGTGCAGGGGCAGGCGGTGGTTCGGCCACAGGTACGGCCGGTTGAGGAAGGTGAGCGCCCGGTCGACCAGTTCGTCGGCGCCCGGATGGGCGCGGGCCAGCCGCAGCCCGGCACCCAACTGGAGCCAGTGCAGACCGGTGACACCGGACAGGTCGATCCGGGCGGCCTCCGCACACACCGCCTCGGCCTCGTCCCACCGGCCCAGCGCGATGAGCGCCTCAGCCCGGTTGGAGAGCAGGTACGCCCCGGTGGAGCGGCTGATCCCCACCCGTCGCGCCTCGGCCACACCGGCCTCGGCGGCCTGCGCGGACTCGGCGTAGCGGCCCAACTCGCAGAGCATGTCCGACTCGAACACCATGGCGAGCACCAGGGTCGGCGCGTCCCCCGCCGCACGGGCAGCGGCGGCCGCCTGGCCCAGCTCGGCCAGCCCGCCGGTCAGGTCCCGCTCGCCGTGGCAGAGCAGCGCGATCCGCGTGGACAGCAGGGCCGCGTGTTCTCCGAGCGCCTCGGCGTCGGCGGCGGCCTCGGCTGCCACCCGGGCCGCCTTCTGCGGGTCGATCTTGACCAGGTGGGTGGCGATGTCGGCGAGCAGCCGGACCCGCTCCGCGCCGGGCGGGCCACCGGCCGCCAGCCGGTACGCCTCATCCAGCTCGCGGCTGCCGTCGCTCTTGCCGAGCAGGGCCATCAGTCGACCGCGCTGGTCCAGCAGGAGGGCGCCGCGCAGCGGCGCGGCGTCGACGTCCACCTCGGCCAGCCCGGCCCGGGTCAGGGTGAGTGCCCGGCTGAAGTCACCGGCGGTCACCGCGGCGTCCAGGGTCTGCTCCAGCAACGCCAGGTGGTCCATGCCGAGCAGGTCGGCGGCATCCGGCACCAGCTCCCACAACTCCAGCGCCCGCTCCAGCAGGCGGCGCTGCTCGGCGTACGCGTACCGGTCGGCGGCGGCGCACGCGGCGGCTCGTGCGGCGACGAGGGCGCGCGGGTGGTCGTGCGCGGCGTGCCAGTGGTGGGCGATCTCGGCCGGGGCGCGGCCGGCGGCGACCAGATGCGGCTGGGCCTCGATGGCGGCGGCGAAGCGGGCGTGCAGCCGGGCGTGCTCACCGGGCAACAACTCGTCGTGTACGGCCTCGCGGACCAGCGCGTGTCGGAACTCGTAGTCACCGTCCCGGTCGGCCACCACCAACTGGGCCGCGACGGCGGCGCGTAACGCGTCCTCCAGCTCGGTTTCGGGCAGCCCGGCGACCTCGGCGAGCAGGTCGTGGGCGAAGCGGGTGCCGCCGGCGGCCGCGATCCGCAACACCCGCTGGGCCGGCTCGGGGAGCCGGTCCACCCGGGCGAGCAGCAGGTCACGCAGCGTCTCGGGGAGCGCCGCGCAACCGATCGGGTCACCGGCGACGGCCAACTCCTCGATGAAGAAGGGGTTGCCCTGGGTACGGTTGTGGACGTCGTCGACGGCGCGGGCGAGCGGCTCGGCGCCGAGCAGGTCGGCGAGGATCGCGGCGGTGCCGTCACGGTCCAGGCGAGCCAGCTCGACCCGCTCCACACCCCGGGCCCGATCCAGCTCGGCGAGGAACGGGCGCAGCGGGTGGCCGCGCTGCAACTCGTCCGTGCGGTAGGTGCAGACCAGCAGGAGCCGGCCCGGCCTCGCCGCCCGGACGAGGAAGCCGATCAGGTCGCGGGTGGAACGGTCGGCCCAGTGCAGGTCCTCGATGATCAGGACGAGCGGGCGAGCATCGGCCAGCCGCTGGAACAGCTCGGCGACCAGGTCGAACAGGTAGCCGCGCGGGGCGTCGCTGAGCGGGACGGCACGCGGGGTGGTCAGCGCCGCGGAGGCGCGGCCCAGCTCCGGCAGGAGCGGGGCGAACTCCCCCTCGTAGCCGGCGAAGACCTCGGGGCCGTCGGCGCGCAGCACCGCGCGCAACGCGGCGGCGAACGGCGCGAACGGCAGGCCCGCCTCGCCCAGCTCCAGGCACTGGCCGACGAGCACCCGCGCCGCGCCGTCGGTGGCCCAGCCGGCGAACTCCTCCAGCAGCCGGGTCTTACCCACACCCGCCTCGCCGCCGACCAGCACGGTTGTCGGCTCCCCGGCCCGCGCCCGGCCCAGCGCGTCTCGCAGCGCCATGGTCTCGCGGTGGCGCCCGACGAGGACGGAACTGGCAGCGCGTACGGTCACGTGTTCGAGCATGCCATGGCGGCCCGCCCCGCCGGCCCCGCCGATCGGCCGGCTGCCGGGCGGCGGGGTCGGATCAGGTCGAGCGGCCAGCCCGACGGGCGCGGTGGACGTGACGGCCGCGCTGAACGCGGCGGCCATGCTGGGCGCCGTGGACGTGACGGCCGCGCTGACGGCGGTGGACGTGGCAGCCGCCGTGGACGTGGCCGCCTCGTTGGGCATGGCAGCCGCGTTGGGCGTGGCGGCCGCGCTGGGCGTGGCGGCCGCGCTGGGCGTGGCGGCCGCGCTGGACGCGGTCACCGGCGGGCGTCGCCGGTGCCACCGGCCTGCCTGCGCCGGCCCAACCACCCGCGGCTGACCGGCCGGGACAGCGATCGGGCGAGCCGGTCCGCGGCCGCGTCGGCGCGCAGCTCGGCGGCGTGGGTACGGTGCAGGGTGAGCAGGAAATCTGCGTCGTTGCCGAACATGTCGGGCTCCTTCGTGGGGTCGTCGTCTTCTGCTGACGACTCTTCGCGCGAAGGCCCCACCCGGGCATGGGCATGGCGCCTCATCTTCCCCTCCCACAGCCTCCTTACCCGGCCGCTCCCGGCGCGTACGGCGACGTAAGGTACTCAGCTGCCCCGGCACCCGGACGCGGATCAACCGGGCCGGCGGGGACCACTAGACTCTGCGGCATGGCAAAGCCCCAGGAGAAGGTCTCGTTCGGCCAGCGGCTGAAGCAGATCGGGATGGTGTTCCAGTTCACCGCCAAGCAGGACCGGTGGTTCGCGCCGTTGGTCGCCGCCGCGGTGCTCATCCCGCTCGCGCTCACCGTGGTCGCGGTCATCCTCTGGAGCTGGATCTGGCTCCCGATCGGCATCCTGTTCGTCCTGCTCGCGGTGTTGATCGTGCTCAACCTGCGGTCCAACAAGGCGATGATGAACGCCGCCGAGGGGCAACCCGGCGCGGCGGCGCAGATCATGGAGAACATGCGCGGGGACTGGCGGGTGACCCCGGCGGTCAGCTCGACCACCCAGATGGACATGGTCCACCTGGTGATCGGTCGCCCGGGCGTGATCCTGTTGGCCGAGGGCAACCCGCAGCGGGTGCGCGGCCTGCTCGGCCAGGAGAAGCGGCGGCTGTCCAAGGTGATCGGCTCCGCTCCCCTGCACGACTACGTGATCGGGCAGGAGGAGGGCGAGCTGCCGATCCGCAAGCTGCGGACGACGCTGCTGCGCCTGCCCCGCGCCCTCTCCGGCAAGGACGTCAACTCGCTGGACAAGCGGCTCAAGGCGCTCACCGCCCGGCCACAGATGCCCAAGGGCGCGATCCCGAAGAACATGCGGCCGCCAGGCGCCTTCCGCCAGTCGCGGGGCCGCTGACCCCAGGTGTACGTAAAGGAGCCGGACCCGTGCGGGTCCGGCTCCTTCGCGTACACCCTCATGTGCACCCGCCCCGGAGGCGCCGCCCGCCTCCGGCCGCCTTCACCCTCGCCATGATCGCCCTCGACCTCGACCTCGACCTCGACCTCGCCCTCGCCCTCGCCCTCGCCCTCGCCATGATCGTGCTCGATCCTGGATGTAGTGGCCTCGCACGCGGCGGATGCCACTACATCCTGGATCGAGTGCGATCTTGCGGGGTTGCGATCTTGCGGGGTTGCGATCTTGCGGGGGTCCCGGACCGGCGTTGTCGGGTTGATCAGCCGCGGGGGGCGTCGACGATGACCGAGCCGGCGACTCGGTCGTGCAGGCCGCGCCGGTGCTCGTCCATGATCAGTGCGGGGACGACGAGGGCCAGCAGCAGGCCACGGATCAGCCCTCGGAGCACGCCGATCCGGCCACCGTCGTACCAGTTCACACAGCGGATCTTGGTGATGTACATGCCCGGCGTCTGGGCGAACAGGCCGAGGAAGATGCCGTACATCAGGACAAGCACCAGCACCGGGGCCCAGCCGTCGCGTACCGGGTCGGCGAAGAAGTTGGACACCAGCAGGCAGAGCACCCAGTCGATGATCAGCGCCCCGAACCGCCGACCGAGGCTCGGCGCGGTGAAGGTGGGGTCGGTGGCCGGCGCTGCCGGTAGGTGCGGATTGGTCACAGCGGTCAAGGGTATCCGCGCCGGGATGAGAGCTTGCCGGGTGCCGCCGCCGCTGTGTGCCGATTCAGGCTAAAGCGATCAGATGTCATTACACTGGCGCAGTCGGTACGGCGTTCCTGGCGGGCCGGAGGCGTGGACCGGGGTGCCGCTGACGCTCCGCGAGGGACGTAACACGGCAGAAACAACGGAGACACGGCCGGGCAACCCCCCGGCCCTAGCGTCGCCAGAAGCCTAGCCACCCCGTGGACGTGCCAGGAGGATGTGTGTTCGCCAATCCCGAGGAACTGCTGCGATACCTCAAGAACGAGGACGTGAAGTTCGTCGACGTTCGTTTCTGTGACCTGCCCGGCGTGATGCAGCACTTCAACCTGCCGGTCGAGTCCGTCAACGACGACCTCTTCACCGACGGCCTCGCGTTCGACGGTTCGTCGATCCGCGGTTTCCAGGCGATCCACGAGTCGGACATGCTCCTGCTCCCGGATGTCGCCACCGCGTTCATCGACCCGTTCCGCGCGCAGAAGACGCTCGCGCTGAACTTCTTCATCCACGACCCGTTCACCCGCGAGGCCTACAGCCGCGACCCGCGCAACGTGGCGAAGAAGGCCGAGGCGTACCTGGCGGCCAGCGGCATCGCCGACACCGCCTACTTCGGTGCCGAGGCGGAGTTCTACATCTTCGACTCGATCCGCCACGAGACCTCGGCGCACCAGTCGTTCTACTACATCGACTCGATCGAGGGCGCCTGGAACACCGGCCGCGAAGAGCCCGGCGGCAACCGCGGCTACAAGACCGCGTACAAGGGCGGCTACTTCCCCGTCCCGCCGGTCGACCACTACGCCGACCTGCGTGACTCGATCGTGCGCCGCCTCGTCGACACCGGCTTCAACGTGGAGCGCTCGCACCACGAGGTGGGCACCGCCGGCCAGTCCGAGATCAACTACCGGTTCTCCACCCTGCTGCACGCCGGTGACCAGCTCCAGCTCTTCAAGTACATCGTGAAGAACGAGGCCTGGGCCAACGGCAAGACCGCGACGTTCATGCCCAAGCCGCTGTTCGGCGACAACGGCTCCGGCATGCACACCCACCAGAGCCTCTGGCTCAACGGTGAGCCGCTGTTCTACGACGAGACCGGCTACGCCGGCCTGTCCGACATGGCCCGCTGGTACATCGGCGGTCTGCTGCACCACGCCCCGTCGCTGCTGGCCTTCACCAACCCGACGATCAACTCGTACCGTCGCCTGGTGCCGGGCTTCGAGGCGCCGGTCAACCTGGTCTACTCGCAGCGCAACCGGTCCGCCTGCACCCGCATCCCGGTGACCGGCGCGAACCCGAAGGCCAAGCGCGTCGAGTTCCGCGTCCCGGACCCGTCGGCCAACGTCTACCTGGCCTTCTCCGCCATGATGATGGCCGGCCTCGACGGCATCAAGAGCAAGATCGAGCCGCCGACGCCGATCGACAAGGACCTCTACGACCTCCCGCCGGAGGAGTGGGGCGACGTCAAGCAGGTGCCGGGGTCGCTGTCGGCCGTGCTCGACTCGCTGGAGGCCGACCACGACTACCTGCTCGACGGCGGCGTCTTCACCCCCGACCTGATCTCCACCTGGGTCGACTGGAAGCGCGCCAACGAGGTCGACCCGGTGCGTCTGCGCCCGACCCCGCACGAGTTCGCCATGTACTACGACTGCTGAGCAGTCAGATGCACGACGGCTGTTGAGCAGTCGCTAGAACACCGGCCGGGCCGGCTCCGCTCACCGCGGAGTCGGCCCGGCTCGCTGTGCGCCGCCCTGCCCTGCCCTGCCCTGCCCTGCCCTGCCC
>NZ_QGSY01000142.1 GCF_003857035.1 Micromonospora arida | reverse complement strand
CTTCCGCGGCCGCGCGGCGAGCGCCGGCCCGGCGGCCAGGCTCACCGTGCGGCCGCGGAAGTTGGTGCGTTCCAACGCGGGCCCGGCCGGCGAGGTGCGCGCCTCACGCAGCGCGTAGCGGACCGCCGCGGCGCCCGCGCCGGCGATCAACAGCCGACCCAGCGCGCTCACGCCGCCACCTCGCCGGCTCGGTCACGCGTCGCCTGGTCGGATCCGGACACGGGGGTACGTCGTTCGCTCACTGGGGCAGTCTAGGCAACAGGCCGGAGGCGGCGTTGTCGCCGACGCCGTACTGCCCGGCTTTCTTCTCGGTGAGTTGCTGCACCAGGGCGAGGGTGGTGACCACCTGGCCCTGCACGGTGTTGGCGTTGTCGACCGTGGAGATGGTCTGGGCGAGCACCGGGTCGCCGCGCACCACGCCGACCAGGTTGCCGCCGACGGAACCGTTGCCGGCCACCACGATCGCCCCGGTGCGGTCGAACTGCTCGGCGATCTTGACCACCGACTCGTCCCGCTTGTCGGAGTCCTTGTCGACGTACGGCTGACCGCTGACCACGACGACCGCCTCCGCCGAGGCGGTGACCTTGTTGCTGTCGGTGGTCAGGTAGCCGGCGTTGTTGTAGGCGGCGAGCACCGCCCGCCGGTCGGCGTCACTGACCGGCGCGACGCCCTGGGGCCGGTCCAGCAGGACGCTGGCCAGCAGCGCGCTGGAGGTCTCCACGCCGTGTCCGTTGCCCGGCAGGCCGGTGGTCTGCGCGGTCGGACGGGCGGCGGTGACGGCCAACTCCAGCAGGTTGGAGTTGTTGTCCGGGTTGATGAACTTGTCCTGCAGGTCGACCTGGCCGGTGATGGTGGCCCCGGCCTGCTGGAGCTTCTTGAGCACGTTCTCGGTGTGGTCGCGCCCGTTGGGCAGGCTGAGAACCGCGACCCGGCGCGCGGTGAGGGTGCCGGGCAGGAGGATCTGGGAGGTCTCCTCGGCGAACTCCTCTTCCAGCGCGAGTTGCTTCTCCATGTTGCTGACCGTCTGACGCCACTGCTGGTTGTCCTTGCGTAGCCCGGTGACCTGCTCCTTGAGCGAGTCGGCGACCGGGCCGTTGAGGGCGGCTGTGCCGACCACCAGGCCGATCGCCAGAGCCAGGAAGACCGCGGTGAGGGACACCACGTGGTAGCGGAAGTTGATCACGCTTGCAGCCTCTTGATCGGTCGGGAACTAGAAGAGCCGGTACAGCTGGAACACAAAATTGTCCCACCACTCGGCGACCACGCCCAGGTACGCCTTCCCGACTGTTGACACGGCCACCGCGGACGCCATCGCCGCGATCGCCGACAGCACCAGCAGCAGCAGCGACGAGCCGGAGATGCTCTGCCGGTAGAGCCGGCTCACCCCCTTGGCGTCGACCAGCTTGCCGCCGACCTTCAGCCGGGTCAGGAAGGTCGAGGCCATCCCGCCGCGGCCCTTGTCGAGGAACTCGACGAGGGTGGCATGGGTGCCGACCGCGACCAGCAGCGAGGCGCCCTTCTCGTCGGCGAGAAGCATGGCCAGGTCCTCGCTGGTCGCCGCGGCCGGGAAGGTGATCGCCGGCACACCGAGGCCGTTGACCCGGGGCAGGCCGGGCGCGCGCCCGTCCGGGTACGCGTGCACGATCACCTCCGCGCCGCAGCGCAGCACGTCGTCGGTGACCGAATCCATGTCCCCGATGATCATGTCGGGGGTGTAGCCGGCCTCGACCAGGGCGTCCGCACCGCCGTCGACGCCGATGAGCACCGGCTTGAACTCCCGGATGTACGGGCGCAGCACGTCCAGGTCGGCCTTGTAGTCGTAGCCGCGCACCACGATCAGGCAGTGCCGACCCTGCATCTGGGTCTCGATGTCCGGCACTCCGACACCGTCGAGCAGCAGGTCGCGTTCCTGGCGCAGGTAGTCCATCGTGTTGGCGGCGAACGCCTCCAACTGCACCGACAGACCCTCCCGGGCGTCGGCCATCGCTTTGCCGACCGACTCGGCGTCCTGAAGGCTGCCGTGGGCCACCGGCTCGTCACCCGCGAAGACCGTGTTGCCCTCGATGCGCACCTGGTCGCCCTCGCGGATGCGCTCGAAGACGCCCTCCCCCAGGTCGTCGAGGAGCGGAATGCCGGCGGCGATCAACACCTCCGGGCCGAGGTTCGGGTAACGGCCGGAGACCGAGGGCTTGGCGTTGAGCACCGCCGCGACCCCGACGGCGACGAGCGAGTCGGCCGCCACCCGGTCCAGGTCGACGTGGTCGATGACCGCGATGTCACCGGGGCGCAGCCGACCGACCAGGCGTTTCGTCCGGCGATCAAGGCGCGCGGTGCCGAGGACTCTGCCCGGTTCGGAGTTCCGGTTCCGGCGCAACGTGGGTAGACGCATCGTGACCATCCTGGCATGTGAGGCAGGCTTTTCTGTCGCGACATGCCTGAGCAGGGCCGCCTACCCAGGGAAGCACACACCGGCACAAGCCGGTGTGCTTGCGCTCACAATACGCGGCGTCACAACCGCCTTTCCTTGGCGGCCACTGCCAAAAGCTCCTCGGCGTGGGCGATACCCAGATCTGAATCGGGCAAACCCGCCAGCATGCGCGCCAACTCCCGAGCCCGCTCGGTGTCCTCCACCACCCGCACCCCGCTGGTCGTCACCGCACCGCCGGTGTCCTTCGCCACCACCAGGTGCCGGTCGGCGAACGCGGCCACCTGCGGCAGGTGCGTGACCACCAGCACCTGGTGACTACGGGCCAGTCGGGCCAGCCGCCGGCCGATCTCCACCGCCGCCTGCCCACCGACCCCCGCGTCGACCTCGTCGAAGACCAACGTGGGCGGGCCACCGGAGCCCGCGAACACGACCTCGATGGCGAGCATCACCCGGGACAACTCACCGCCGGAGGCGCCGCGCTGCAACGGCAGCGACGGCGCGCCCGGGTGGGCCAGCAACCGCAACTCCACCTCGTCACCGCCGTCCGGCGTGACACCCACCTCGACCCCGTTGACCGCAAGCGTCGGCTCGGCCCGCCCGGCCGGACGGGGCAGCACCGCCACCTCGATCCGCGCGTGCGGCATCGCCAGCCCGGCCAGCTCGACGGTGACCTGGTCGGCGAAGCGGACCGCCGCCTCCTGCCGGGAAGTGGACACCCGCCCGGCCAGGTCGGCCACCTCGACGGCGAGCCGCTGACCCTCCCGCTCCAACTCGTCGAGCACGTCGTCGGACATGTCCAGATCGGACAGTCGGGTGCGCGCCCGATCGGCCCAGGCGATCACCCCGTCGACGTCGTCGGCGTACTTGCGGGTCAACGCGCGCAGCGCCGCCCGCCGCTCGTAGACGTGCTGCAACCGGGCCGGGTCCGCGTCCAGCGTCGCCAGGTACGCCGACAGCTCCGCGGACACGTCGGTGACCAGGGTGGCCGCCTCCTCCAGGCGGGCCGCCAGCTCACCGAGCGCCGGATCGGTGCCGGACTGCGCCTCCAGGGTCCGCCGCGCGGTGCCGAGCAGCGCCGCCGCGTCCGGGGTCTCCTCGGCCGCCTCCGCGCCACCGGCCACGCACTGCTGGGCGATCTGCGCGGCCGTCCGCAGACCCTCGGCGTGCTCCAGCCGCTGCGCCTCGGTCTTCAGCTCGTCGTCCTCACCGGGCTGCGGATCGACCCGGGTGATCTCGTCGAGGCCCAACCGCAGCAGGTCGGCCTCCTGATTGCGCTCGCGGGCATTGCGCCGACGGTCGGCCAGGTCGTCGACGACCCGACGCCACCCCGTGTACGCCTCGCGCAGCGCGTCGAGCAGCTTCTCGTGCGCGGGGCCGGCGAACCGGTCCAGTGCGGCCCGCTGCTCGGCCGGGCGCAGCAGCCGCAGTTGGTCGGACTGGCCGTGCACGGCGACCGCCTGCTCGCCGATCTCACCGAGCATCGACACCGGCATGCTCCGACCGCCGACGTGGGCGCGCGAGCGCCCCTCCACCGTCACCGTGCGGCTCAGCAGCACCGACCCGTCCTCGTCGGGTTCGCCGCCGGCCTCGATGATCCGCGCGTGCACGGCGTCGGCGACCCGCCCGTGCAGCCGCAGCCGCCCCTCCACCACCGCACGGCCGGGTTGGGCGCGGACCCGTCCGGCGTCGGCCCGGCCGCCGAAGAGCAGGCCGAGGCCGGTGACCACCATCGTCTTGCCCGCACCGGTCTCGCCGGTGATGACGTTCATGCCGCCGGTCAACGGCAGCGTGGTGTCTTCGATGACGCCCAGTCCGGTGATGCGCAGCTCTTCCAGCACAGCCACCGACAGTAGACGCGAGGCCCGACACTTGACCAGCCGACGGGCCCGGGTGAGGCCCGCACCCGGCCGACGTACAGTTCTGCCCCGTGTTGGACGTGATCGGCCTGACCTCGGCTGAGGAGGAGCTCTACCGCTGCCTGCTCCAGCTCACCACGGCCCGCATCGACGAGTTGGCCGATCGCCTGCACCGGCCCCGTGAGCAGGTCGTCGCCCAGGTCGAGGCACTGCGCGGCAAGGGCCTCGTACAGCGCAGCGACAACGACCCGGACGCCCCGCTGCGCCCGACCGCCCCGGACGTCGCCCTCGGCGGGACGCTGCTGCGACGTCAGGAGGACCTGGAGTCGGCCCGCCGGCTGGTCACCCAACTGGCCGAGGAGTACCGCACCGGGCTGCGCCGGCACCACGTCGACCACCTGGTCGAGGTGATCACCGGCGCCCGGGTTCTGCGGGATCGCCTGCGCGACCTGCAGAACTCGGCGCGTACCGAGGTGCTCTGGTTCTGCCGGGCCAATCCCCTCGCCATGGCCGGCCCGGAGAACGTCGAGGAGTTCGACGCGCTGGCCCGTGGGGTGAGCTACCGGGCCATCTATGAGCGTGACCTGCTGCTGGAGCCGGGCGCGTTGGCCGACCTGGCCAAGGGGGTCGCCGCCGGGGAGCAGGCCCGCGTCCTGGACCGGCTGCCGGTCAGACTGGCCATCGTGGACGCCCGCACGGCCATCTGCCCGTTGGTGCCCGACCGCGACGGCGGCGAACCGAGCGCCGCCGTGATCGGCCGCAGTCAACTGCTCGACGCGCTGCTCGCCCTCTTCGAGAGCCACTGGCGGGTGGCCACCCGGCTGCGCCTCGACGACCCCCTCGCCGTCGCGGCCCCCGAGGCTCGACGCCCGGATCCCGCCGACCAACCGGGCGACGGTTACCAACCCGACGCCGACGAGGCCCGGCTGCTGTCGCTGTTCGTGGCGGGCGTACCGGACAAGTCCATCGCCTCCCAGCTCGGGGTGAGCCGGCGGACCGTGCAACGGCGGATCGCCGACCTGATGGCCGCCGCCGGCGTGGACACCCGGCCCGGGTTGGCGTTCCAGGTGGCCCGACGCGGCTGGCTCTGATGCGACAGGGTCCGCCGTCGACCGACGGCGGACCCTCGACCGGCAGGGCGGGACGGCCAGGCCGCCCCGCCCCGCCCGATCAGCGCAGCCCGTACGCCTGGAGCACCGTCTGGTCGACGGTGTTCCCGGCCCGGTCGGCGGCGTGCACCCGGAGCGACACCGTTCCGCGCCCCGCCGGCACGGTCGCGGTGTACCGGGTGCCCGACCCCGTGGTCGGCGCATTACGCCAGGTGACGCCCCCGTCGAAGGAGACCTGCACCCGGACACCGGCACCGGTCGGCGCCGGCACCCCGGCCGGCTGCCGCAGGGTCAGCCCCAACTGGTGCGGCCGGTTGCCGCGTACCGTGCCGCGCAGGTCGGCCGGCACCCGGTAGTCCACCTGCAGCAGCGACAACGGCGTGGCGGCGTCGCCCGCCGGTCGGGCCGAGGTGAACTCCCAGGCCGTGTCGGTCCGCGTGCCGTAACGCCAGTCGGCCGAGGACCGCTGGGTGGTCACGTCCAGGCGGTAGCGGGCGGCCCCGGCGGTCGTGGGCACCGACGCCCAGCCGTCGGAGAGGTCGGCGATCTGCTGCCCGTCGCGGCTGACCCGCGCCGTGACGGTGTCCGACTCCTCGCTCTCGCCGGCCACGCTGTAGTGCCCCTCGGCGTCGACGAACTCGGGCACCCGCAACTTCAGGTTGTCACCGGTGCGGGTGGGCACCGGCGCCCCGCTGGCCGGGACGGCCGGGCGGAGCACCGGCGCGTGCCAGGTCTCGGTCACCCGGTCGTCGGCGGCGTAGCGCCGGGGCTGCTGGGTCAGACCACCGGTCAGCTGCCCCCACTGCATGAACATCTGCTTGTGCAGCACCCGTTGCTGCCACCAGGAGTCCCCGGCGCTGACGAACTCCTGCCGGGTGGTGCCGTTGCGGACCATGCGCTGGTCGTCGTTCCAGGCGTACTCCTGCCACGGACGCCAGCCGAACCGCTCCTCGGTGGCCCAGCCCGCACCCATGTCGCCGTAGCTCGCGGTCACCTCGGCGGTGTTCTTGGCGGTCACCGTGTGCACCACACGCTCCGGCACCCGACCCTTCGACACCTGCCACACGTCGTACAGGTAGGGGCTGTCCACGGTCAGCGTCAGGTCCAGCGTCGCCCGACCCTTGCGCGCCGCCGCGATCAGCCGCTGCCCGTCGTCGTACGCGACCACCATCGACGGGATCGGCAGCCGCTCTCCGTTGGGCCGCCAGACCGTCCACGCGCTCTGGTCCTCGGGCCGGACGATCAGCACCGCGGCGGCGCCGGCTGCCGCGACGGCGGCCACCTGCTCCTCTTCCGAGCGGTTCGGGTCGGCGCCGAGCAGCACGGCGGCGCCCCGCACCCGGGTCAGGTCGGCGGGGGTGCCGGTGCCGGCCCAGACCAGCGGCAGCTTCCGCCGACCGGTCGGCGCCGGCGACGTGCCCAGCAGGTTGATGTCCGACGGACCGGACACCCCGCTGATCTTCGCGTCCACCATGGGCGCGACGAGCTGCCACCGCGAGGCGAACTCGAACTCGCCCTGGCGCACCTGGCGGGTCGGCGTGACGTTGACCTGCTGAACGGTGCTGTAGGCCATCACGCCGTGGTCAATCTGCCGGCCATTGCCCAGCACCCGGTGCACGTAGTAGCTGAGCGTGGCCCGCTGCTCGCTGGGCTTCGGCGTCTCGATCCGCACCGGCGTGCCCTTGCGCGCGTCGAGCACCACGGTCAGGTCCCGGTCGACGGTCACCTCTGGCTCGATGATCTGGGTCATCTGCTCGTCCAGGGGGACGCCGTGCGCCATCAGCGCGGTCAGCACGTACGTGCCCTCCTCGACCTCCAGGGTGCCCTCGCCACCCCACAGGCCCCAGAAGTCCGACTCGGGCTGCTCACCGAAGACGGTCAACCCCGGCGAGAGGCCCGGCTGGCCCTGCCGGTCCAGCAGCTTGATGGTGAGTTGGTGCACGGGACCACTGACGGTGAGCGCGACAGCGGTCCGCACCGCGACGCCGTCCGCGCCGGTGGCCACCAGCCACCCACTGTGCACACCCCGGTCCAGCTTCGCCGGGTCCGCCCGCAACGGCACGGCGACGCTGCCGCCGGCCGGCACTGTCACCTCGGTGCCGCCGACCGTGACCCCGTCGGTCTCGGCCGCACGGGTGTCCAAGTTGCGCAGTTCCAGGGCCAGTCGCAGGGACTGCGTGGTCGTCGTGCCGTTGGTGTACGTCACGGTCCGCTCGACCGCCGCACCGCCGGTGGAGATCCGGCCGAAGTCTGCGGTGGCCGAGGCGTACACCTGCTGGCCGAGCGCCCGCGCCACGTCGACCCGACCGCCACCCTGCTCGAAGACGGTCAGCGCCGGGTTCGCCTTCGTGGTGCTGACCAGCGCGTCCTTGAGCTTCGCGGCGGCCCAGTCCGGGTGTTCCTGGGCGAGGATCGCCGCCGCTCCGGCCACGTGCGGAGTGGCCATCGAGGTGCCGGACGCGGTCGTGTACGCGTCGTCCACCGGCGTACCCATGGCGGTGCCGGCGGCCCGGGCGGCGACGATGCCGACGCCCGGCGCGGTGATCTCGGGCTTGAGGCCGTTGTCGCCGAGGCGCGGGCCCCGGCTGGAGAACTCCGCCAGGTTGTCGGCACGGTCCACGGCCCCGACGGTGAGCGCCGCCGCAGCCGCGCCGGGCGCACCGACGGTACGCGCGGCGCCCGAGTTGCCGGCGGCGACCACGAACAGCGCGCCGGTCTCGGCGGTCAGGTCGTTCACCGCCTGGCTCATCGGGTCGGTGCCGTCGGTGGGGTCGCCACCGAGGCTCATGCTGACCACCTTCGCGCCGGAGTGGGCGGCCCACTCCATGCCCGCGATGATGGACGAGCTGTAGCCGGACCCACCGTCGTCGAGCACCTTGCCGACCAGCAACCGCGCACCCGGGGCGACGCCCTTGCGTAGCCCGTCGGACGCCGCACCGCTGCCGGCGATGGTGGCGGCCACGTGGGTGCCGTGGCCGTGCCCGTCGCGGGCGCTGCCGCTGCCGGAGAAGTCCTGCGCCTCGGCGATCCGACCGGCCAGGTCGGGGTGGGTGGCGTCGACGCCGGTGTCGAGCACCGCCACCTTCACGCCGGCACCGTCGCGCCCGGCCGCCCAGGCCGTCGGGGCGCCGATCTGCGGCACGGAGTGCTCCAGCGCCGGGCGGACTCGCCCGTCCAGCCAGATACGGGCGATGCCAGCACCCAGCCGGGGCGCGGCGGCAGTCGTGGTCCGGCTGGCCGGCGTACCGGCGAGCGCGGTCCACAGGTTGCCGAGGGCCCCCTTGCCGACCCGCAGCGCCGCGCCGTTGATGCTCTCCAGCGGCCGGGCGTCGGTGGCACCGGCAAGCGGCTTGACCCGCCCGGCCGCCTGCTCCTGGTAGCGCACGATCAGTGGCAACGCGCCCTGCGCCGCGTCGCCGTATCCGTCGGCGGCCAACTCCTGCACGTCGAACAGGTTGGCGTCGAGGGCCCCGCTCGAAACGTAGGGTAGGGCGTCGCTGGGCAGCACCCGCAACCGGCCGTCGACCTCCAGGGTCTGGAAGATGACGCGCTCGCGCCCGGGTCCCGGGCGGACAGTGGCGGCGACCCGGCCGGGTGCCGCCTGCACCAGGTCGACCTGGTCGCCGGTGATCAGGGTGATGCGGACGGGTGCGTGCTGGGCGGGCGTGCCCGACGTCGGGCCGGTGGGCCGGGCGGGCGGGTCGGCGGACGCCGGTGCGGCGATGCCGACCACCAACGCGCCGACCGCGCCGACGGCGAGCCAGCGTGGGGACCAGTGCATGCGATGGGCTCCTCTACTCCTCCAGGCCCGCCATCCGTGGATGAGGGCCGATCGGAGTCTGCGTCGGAGCGTGTCACCAGGTCACTAGTCGCCGGCCGCCGCAGCGGCGACATGTCGTCAGGTGGACAACTGACATCCACCGACCGTGTGCGCCACGGTCACCGGCGGCTGCCACGCCAACCGTGCACGGGAAGGCCGAACTTGGCCACCAGCCGGTCGGTGAACGGGCGGGGACGCAGCCGCACGATGCGTACCGGCAGGGCGCCCCGACGCACCGTCACCCGCGCCCCGGGTGGCAGGTCGTAGACGCGCCGGCCATCGCAGGAGAGCACGGCGAGGGTGGTGAACGGGTCGACGGTGATCACGAAGGTGGACGTCGGGGCCGTGACCAACGGGCGGCTGAACAACGCGTGCGCGCTGATCGGCACCAGCAGCAGCGCCTCCACCTCCGGCCAGACCACGGGGCCGCCACCGGAGAACGCGTACGCGGTGGAACCGGTGGGGGTGGCGCAGACGACACCGTCGCAGCCGTAGCGCGACAGCGGCCGGCCGTCCACGTCGACGAGCAGCTCCAGCATCTGGGCCCGCTCGCCCTTCTCGATGCTGATCTCGTTGAGCGCCCAGGACTCGATGGTCGGCCCACCGTCGAACTCGGCCGTGACGTCCAGGGTCAGCCGCTCGTCGACCGTGTAGTTGCGGCCGACGACGTCCCGGACGGCGGTGTCCAGATCGTCGATCTCCGCCTCCGCCAGGAAGCCCACCTTGCCGAGGTTGATGCCGAGCAGCGGCGCCTTCGCGGGCCGGGCCAGCTCGGCGGCGCGCAGGAAGGTGCCGTCCCCACCGAGCGCGAAGACGATCTCGGCGCCCTCGGCGGCCTGCGGGCCGGCGACCGGCACCACGCCGGGCAGGTCGAGGTCGTCGGCCTCGTCGGCGACCACCCGCACCTCGAAACCGGCGTCGATCAGGTCGGCGGCGACCGACCGGGCGTGCTCCGTGCTGCGCCGACGGCCGGTGTGGGTCACCAGCAGCGCGGTCCGGCTCATCGGGCCGCCCGCCCACGCCGGACCGGGCGGCGTCGCGCCACCGACGCCGTCGCCTCGGCACGGCCGCGTGTCACCGCGCGACCCGTTGCGGTGCCCTCACTGCGCGCGTTCACCCTGCGACCTCCTCCGCCGCCACGTCCGGCACCCCGCCGGCAGTCGTCGAGCCGTCCGGCCCGGCCGCCACCACGGCCCGCACCCGCTCCGGGTCGGCCGCTGGTGCGCCCCGGCGCAACCATACGAAGAACTCCACGTTGCCGCTCGGCCCGGGCAGCGGGCTGGCCGCCACGTCGGCCAGTCCGAGGCCGAGCCGCGCGGCCGCCGCGGCCACGTCCAGCACCGCTTCGGCGCGCAGCTCCGGATCGCGGACCACACCGCCGGCGCCGACCCGGTCCTTGCCGACCTCGAACTGCGGCTTGACCATCAGTGCCAGGTCACCGTCGTCGCGGGTGCAGCCGGCCAGCGCCGGCAGCACCAGTCGCAGCGAGATGAACGACAGGTCGGCCACCGTGAGGTCGACCGGGCCGCCGATCGCGTCGGCATCGAGGGTACGGACATTCGTGCGCTCCAGGACGCGGACCCGCTCGTTCGTACGCAGCGGCCAGGCGAGCTGCCCGTAGCCGACGTCCACGGCCACCACCTCGGCCGCGTCGGCGCGCAGCAGCACATCGGTGAACCCACCGGTCGACGCTCCCGCGTCCAGGCAACGCCGCCCGGCCACGTGCAGCCCACCGGGGGCGAACGCGGCCAGCGCGCCGGCGAGCTTGTGCCCGCCTCGGGAGACGTACTCCTCAGCCGGGTCCGCACCGGTCACCAGGAGCGGGTCGGCGGGGTCGACCATCGCGGCCGCCTTGCGGGCGACCACGCCCCGCAGTTGGACCCGGCCAGCCTCCACCAGCGCGGCGGCCTGCTCACGGGAGCGGGCCAGACCGCGGCGGACGAGTTCGGCGTCCAGCCGGTTACGACGTGCCATGGGTGGTTCTCCGGTCTGCTCAGGCCTGGTCGTCCCGCTCAGGTCTGGTCGATGGTGGCGAGGGTTTCCCGCAGCGTCTCGTAGGCCGCCTCGTACTGCGCGATCTGGTCGGCGGGAGCGAGCGTCGCCGCGTTGGCGATGGCCCGCACAGCGGCGTCCACCGCCGGATGCCGTGTCTCGTCGTCCCCGAGATCCGGCGGCGGCCCGGGGCGGGCACCCACCGGCGGACCGGGCCGAGCCGGGAACGCACCGCCAGCCGGCGGACCGGGCCGAGCCGGGAAGGACCCGCCAGGCGGCGGACCGGGCCGGGTCATTCGGCGTCGTCCGGCCGCTGCTTGCGAACCGCCGCTTTCTTGGCGGGCATCACGGCCGGCGTCGGGACGTCCTCGTCGGCCGTCCGGCTGATCGTCGCCGGCGCCTTCTTGGCGATGGCCTTCTTCGCGACCGCCTTCTTCGCGACGGCCTTCTTCGCCACCGGCGCGGAGACCGGGGCACCGGCCGAGGCGTCGGACGGCACGAGACCGGTGCCGGGCTGCGCGGCGACGGTCGGGTCGGGTTGTGGCGTGGGGCCGGCGGTCGGCGCGTCGGCCGGCTCGGTGGACCGCGCCTCCCGCAGCTGCCGTTCCAGGTCGTGCACCCGCCGGGTCAGCTCGGCCACCTCGTCGGCGGTGGCCAGACCGACGGCGCCGAGGGCCCGGTCGACCTCGAAGCGGACCAGCTTGGTCAGCGCCTCCCGGTTGGCGGCGCCGGTGGTGACCAGTTCCTCGCCGAGGGCCTGGAGTTGGGCGGCGGTCGCGCCGCCGGTGCCGACGAGGCGACGTGCCACGTCCTGGGCCTTCTTCCGGGGCGCCTCCGCAAGGCCCATGGCCAGCTCGAGGTAGGCGCGCCACGCGTCCTGCATGCCTGAGTCCTTCCACGGGGCGGGGTGTGCAGGTGTCACGCTACCGGGCACCCCGGACCGACCCGTGCGGTACGGTGCCGAGGACGGCGTGGCGATCACAAGGGGGAGATGTGGCCAGCGTGGACGAGTGCCGGCAGGCGTTGCAGGAGCTGGCCGCCCGGTTGGATCGCAACGCCGAGACGGTGCGCGAACGGATCGACCTGGACCGGACGCTGGCCTGCCGGATCACCGACCTGGACACCGCGTTCCACGGCCGGATCACCGGCGGCCGACTGGTCGAGCTGACCGACGGCGACGACCCCAAGGCCAAGATCGCGCTGAGCACGTCCAGCGACGACCTGCTCGCCCTGGTCCGGGGCAACCTGGACGTCACCAGTGCGGTGACCTCCCGCCGGGTGTCGATCAAGGCGAACCCGTTCGACCTGCTCAAGCTGCGCAAGCTGCTCTGAGGGCCCCGCCCGGCTCACGCCGTCGCGGTCAGACCGAAACTCTCCACCGCGTGGGCCGCGTCCGGGCCCACCGCACGGATCTTCGGCAACTCCGGCACCGACGCCGACCAGGCCACCGCGCAGAGAGCCGCCAGGGCGTCCAGCGGCCGACCGGCCCCGGCCAGCTCCAGCGTGCCGTCCCGGTCGGTCACGGACCAGCCGCCGGCGTCCGCCGGGCCCGGGACCCGCACGGCGGCAGCCGGGTCGAAGAGCCCCGCCAGGTCTTTCGCGACGTACGTGGGACGTCGCCGCGGTTCGGCGGCCAGCAGCTCCGGTACGCCGTGCACGCCGGTGAGCACGAGCAGGCTGTCCAGCCCGGCCCGGCGGGCACCCTCGATGTCGGTGTCCAGCCGGTCACCCACCACAAGGCTCCGCCCACCGCCACTGCGCCGGGCGGCGGTCTCGAACAGCGCCGGCTCCGGCTTGCCGACCACCACGTCGGGGTCCCGCTCCAGTGCCGTACGCAGCACGGCGACCAGCGAACCGTTGCCGGGCAGTGGTCCCCGCCCACTGGGCAGGGTCCGATCGGTGTTGGTGGCGATCCAGATCGCACCCGCCCGCACCGCTACCGACGCTTCAGCCAGTTCGGCCCAACCGACCTGCGGGCCGTACCCCTGCACCACCGCGGCTGGCTTCTCATCGGCCTGGGTGACCGGGTTCAGACCGACCGCGCGCAGCTCCGCGCGCAGCGCCTCCGCGCCGACCACCAGCACCGACGCGCCGGCGGGCAGCCGGTCGCGCAGCAACTCGGCCGAGGCGGCGGCAGAGGTGAGGACCTCCTCCGGCCGTGCCGGCACGCCCATCCCGGTCAGCAGGTCGGCGACCTCGCTGGACCGGCGGGACGCGTTGTTGGTGGCGTACGCCACCGCCCGTCCCTCGGCGTGCAGCCGGGCCACCGTCTCGACGGCGCCGGGGATCGGCCGGTCGATCAGGTAGATCACGCCGTCCAGGTCGAAGACGACCAGGGTGTACCCGTCGACCAGCCGCTCCCCCACGCCCGCGCTCACCGCTGCGTCGACCCCGACTCGTCGTCCCGGGCCGGCGAGGTCCCGTCGGCGTTCGCCGCGTCCCCGTCCGTCACGCCGCTGTCGCCAGTGGTGGCCGCGTCGGCGTTGCCGCTCTCGGTGGGGTGACGGTCCTCGTCCTCGTCGTCGAAGCCTTCGTCGTCAGCGGGGCGGCCGACGGCGTCGTCCTCCTCGTCGTCCTCCTCGTCGTCGTCGAAGTCCTCGTCGTCGTCGTCGTCGTCATCGTCGTCGTCGTCGTCGTCGTCGTCATCGTCGTCGTCGTCGTCATCGTCGTCGTCATCGTCGTCGTCGTCATCGTCGTCGTCGATGTCGTCGTCGTTCGCCTCGCCGGCCAGGTCGGCGTCGGGTCGGGCCGGCACAGCGCCGGGAGCACCCGGGCCCGCGGCGATCTCCTCGGCGGCCTCGTCCTCTTCGTCACCCTCGATGACCACGCCGTCGAGTTCGAGCAGCCGCTCGGCGGCGTCTGTCTCGCCCTCCGTGTCCACGTCGGCAGCGCGGGAGAACCATTCGCGGGCCTCCTCGCGCCGGCCCACAGCGAGCAGCGCGTCGGCGTACGCGTACCGCAGCCGGGCCGTCCACGGCACGGTGGCCTCGTTGGTGAGGTCCGGAACCTGGAGCATCGCGACCGCGGCGTCCTTCTGCCCGAGGTCACCCCGCGCGCCGGCGGCGACGATCAGCAGTTCGATCGCCACGGCCTGGTCCAGCTTCTCCCGGTCCGCGCCACGGAACAGGTCAATGGCCCGCTCCGGCCGGCCGAGAGCCCGCTCGCAGTCCGCGAGCACGGCCAGGTGGCTCTGCAATCCGCTCATCCGGTGGTACGTGCGCAGCTCGGCGATCGCCGACTGCCACTCCCCAGCGCGGTACGCGGCCAAGCCGACCGCCTCACGGACAGCGGAGATGCGCGACGCGAGCCGCCGGGCGGCCAGCGCGTGCGCCAACGCCTCGGCCGGGTCCTCGTCGATCAGCTGCCCAGTGGCGACCAGGTGCCGGGCCACCGTCTCGGCGACCGGCTTGTTCAGCGAGAGCAACTCAGCGCGGACGTCCTTGTCGAGGTCGGTCGCGACAATGTCGTCCGGTAGCGCCGGGGCCGAGCTACGCCCACCCTCGGACGACTCGGAGCCACCCGTGCGGTCATCGCGACGGAACTCCCCGTCGCGGCGCGGCCGCTCGTCGGACCGGAAGCCGCCGGTACGCTCTCCGCCCCGGTAACCGCCCTCGCGGTCACCGCCACGGAAACCACCCTCACGCGGGGCGCCCGAGCGCGAACCATCCCGGTCCCCGCCACGGAAGCCGCCTTCGCGACGGTCGCCGCCCCGGAAGCCACCCTCACGGGGAGCACTGGAACGCGAGCCGTCACGGTCGCCGCCCCGGAAGCCACCCTCACGCGGAGCAGCGGAACGCGAGCCGTCACGGTCGCCGCCGCGGAAGCCGCCCTCACGGCGGTCGCCGCCCCGGAAACCACCCTCGCGGTCGCCGCCCCGGAAGCCACCCTCGCGCGGGGGGCCGGAACGAGTGCGGTCGCCGCCCTGGTAACCGCCCTCACGGCGGTCGCCGCCCCGGAACCCACCGTCGCGGTCGCCACCGCGGAAGCCACCCTCGCGCGGAGCGCCCGAGCGCGAGCCGTCACGGTCGCCGCCCCGGAAGCCACCCTCACGCGGGGCACTGGAACGCGAGCCGTCACGGTCGCCGCCGCGGAAGCCGCCCTCACGGCGGTCGCCGCCACGGAAACCACCGTCGCGGTCACCGCCACGGAAGCCACCCTCACGCGGCGGGCCGGAACGAGTGCGGTCGCCGCCCTGGTAACCGCCCTCGCGACGGTCACCGCCACGGAAACCACCCTCGCGGTCACCACCACGGAAGCCACCCTCGCGCGGAGCGCCCGAGCGCGAGCCATCACGGTCGCCGCCCCGGAAACCACCCTCACGGCGGTCGCCGCCACGGAAACCACCGTCCCGGTCGCCGCCACGGAAGCCGCCCTCACGGCGGTCGCCGCCACGGAAACCACCGTCGCGGTCACCACCCCGGAAGCCACCCTCACGGGGAGCGCTCGAGCGCGAGCCGTCACGGTCGCCGCCACGGAAACCACCCTCACGCGGGGCACTGGAACGCGAGCCATCACGGTCGCCGCCACGGAAGCCACCCTCGCGGCGGTCGCCGCCACGGAAACCACCGTCGCGGTCACCACCCCGGAAGCCGCCCTCGCGCGGAGCACTGGAACGCGAGCCATCACGGTCGCCGCCCCGGAAGCCGCCCTCGCGACGGTCACCGCCACGGAAGCCGCCCTCGCGGTCACCACCGCGGAAGCCACCCTCACGCGGCGGGCCGGAACGAGTGCGGTCGCCGCCCTGGTAACCGCCCTCACGACGGTCACCGCCACGGAAACCACCCTCGCGGGGAGCACTGGAACGCGAACCGTCCCGGTCGCCACCGCGGAAACCACCCTCACGGCGGTCGCCACCACGGAAACCACCGTCGCGGTCGCCGCCACGGTAGCCACCTTCACGCGGAGCGCTGGAACGCGAACTGTCGCGGTCGCCGCCACGGTAGCCACCCTCACGGGGAGCGCCGGACCGGAAACCACCCTCACGCGGAGCACCCGAGCGTGACCCATCACGGTCGCCGCCACGGTAGCCGCCTTCACGCGGAGCGCTGGAACGTGAGCCGTCGCGGTCGCCGCCCCGGAAACCACCCTCGCGGCGGTCGCCGCCACGGTAGCCGCCCTCACGGGGGGCGCTGGAGCGCGAGCTGTCCCGGTCACCACCACGGGAGCCAGAGTCGCGGCCGCCGGCGTATCCGCCTCGGGCGCCGCCGCCGCTGTCGCGGTCTCCCCGGTACGGGGGCCGGCCTTGGTCATCGCGGCGCGGGCCGCGGTCGCTTCCGCCCGCACCGTCAGTACGGTCTTCGTAACGACGGGGACGGTCTCCGCCCTGCGGTCCTGAACTCACAGGTACATCCTTCCTGATTGCGCCACCAATGGCGCTACGCAGTCGAGGGCCGACCCGGATGGGGCGGCCCTCGACTGGAAGATTGTCCGGCGGCGTCCTACTCTCCCACACCCTCACGAGTGCAGTACCATCGGCGCTGGAGGGCTTAGCTTCCGGGTTCGGAATGTAACCGGGCGTTTCCCCTCCGCCATGACCGCCGTA
>NZ_QGSY01000283.1 GCF_003857035.1 Micromonospora arida | reverse complement strand
GACAGTGGTGCGGTGGGCGGCTCGGCCGACGGGGACGGGCCTGGGGAGGTGGGCTCCGGCGGGTAGTTGCCGGGGTCGCCCGACCCGGGAGGGCGAGGAGGTTCAGTCATGGATGTCACGGTAGGGGCCCGTGGCAACGCCGCACCAGAGCGACACCGCCTGGCAGTGTGGGCCGATCGGCCCAACGCAGGTGGCGTGGACCGCACCGACGGGTGGCCGTTGATCATCGCGTCGGCGGGCCCGCCGACGTAGACTGGCACTCGTTACAGTCGAGTGCCAGGACGGCCGGCCGGCCCAGAGCGCCGGCGGCCGACGTGCGACAGGAGGTGCGGAGGATGGGTCTCGACGACCGTAAACTCGCCGTGCTCCGCGCCATCGTCGAAGACTACGTCTCCACCCAGGAGCCGGTCGGCAGCAAGGCGCTGGTCGAGCGGCACCAGCTCGGGGTCTCCCCGGCCACGGTCCGCAACGACATGGCCGTGCTGGAGGAGGAGGGCTACATCCGGCAGCCGCACACCAGTGCCGGCCGGGTGCCCACCGACCGCGGCTACCGCCTCTTCGTCGACCGGTTGTCCCGGGTCAAGCCGCTCAGCCCGGCCGAGCGCCGGGCCATCGAGCGCTTCCTGGTCGGCGCGGTCGACCTCGACGACGTGGTGCACCGCACGGTGCGGTTGCTCGCCCAGCTGACCCGGCAGGTCGCCGTCGTGCAGTACCCGAGCCTGGCCCGCTCCTCGGTGCGTCACCTGGAGCTGGTGCCGATCTCCACCACCCGACTGATGCTCGTCATGATCGCCGACACCGGGCGGGTGGAGCAGCGACTCGTGGAGCTGCCCGGGCCGGTGCCCGCCGACGACGTCACCGACCTGCGCCGACTGATCAACGAGAAGCTCGCCAACGCCCGGCTGTCCGAGACGCCGCCGCTGGTGCAGGCGCTGGTCGAGGAAGCGCCGACCGGCCTGCGTCCGACCATGACCACGCTCGCCACCGTCCTGCTGGAGACGCTTGTCGAGCGGCACGAGGAGCGGATCGCGCTCGCCGGCACCGCGAACCTCACCCGGGGTGGCCTGCTCGACTTCCAGGGCTCCCTGCGGCCGATCCTCGAAGCCCTGGAGGAGGAGGTCGTGCTGCTCAAGCTCATCGGTGAGACCGAGCCGAGCACGACCCGGGTGCTGATCGGCGACGAGAACGAGTTCGACAACCTGCGCGCCGCCTCCGTGGTCAGCACCGGGTACGGCCCGGGCACCACCATCGTGGGCGGCCTGGGGGTGCTGGGGCCCACCCGGATGGACTACCCCGGCAACATCGCCACGGTGCGCGCCGTGGCACGCTACGTGGGCGAGTTGCTGGCCCAGAACTGATTGGTCAGGGCCGATGCGGCCGGCTGCGGCCGCCGACCGGCGCAACGCGAGACGAACATGAGGACACGGAACGCAGTGGCCAGGGACTACTACGGCATTCTCGGTGTGAGCCGGGAAGCCTCCGATGACGAGATCAAGCGCGCCTACCGCAAGCTGGCACGCCAGTTCCACCCGGACGTCAATCCGGACCCGGAGGCTCAGGAGAAGTTCAAGGACATCAACGCCGCGTACGAGGTCCTCTCGGACGACCGGAAGCGGCAGATCGTCGACCTGGGTGGCGACCCGCTCGCCCCGGGTGGCGGCGGTGCCGGCGGCCCGGGTGGTCCCGGAGGCGCCGGCCCGTTCGTCGGTTTCCAGGACATCATGGACGCGTTCTTCGGCGGTGCCGGAGGTGGCGCCCGTGGCCCACGGCCGCGTACCCGGCCGGGCGCCGACGCGATCCTGCGGCTCGAACTCGACCTGCACGAGACGGCCTTCGGTGTGGAGGCCCCGATCACCGTCGACACCGCGGTGCTCTGCACCACCTGCTCCGGGGCCGGCACGGCCGCCGGCACGCACCTGGCGACCTGCGAGGCGTGCGGCGGTCGGGGCGAGGTGCAGTCGGTGCAGCGCACCTTCCTCGGCCAGGTGGTCTCCGCCCGGCCGTGCACCGTGTGCCAGGGCTACGGCACCACCATCCCGCACCCCTGCCCCACCTGCGCCGGCGACGGCCGGGTGCGGACCCGCCGTTCGCTGACCGTCAAGATCCCGGCCGGCGTCGAGGACGGCATGCGGATCCGGCTGGCCCAGCAGGGCGAGGTGGGCCCCGGCGGTGGCACCGCCGGTGACCTCTACGTGGAGATCCACGAACGCCCGCACGACGTGTACTCCCGCAAGGGCGACGACCTGCACTGCCGGGTCACCGTGCCGATGACGGCGGCGGCGCTGGGCACCCGGCTGACCATCAAGACGCTGGACAGCGAGGAGACCGTCGACGTCAAGGCCGGCACCCAGCCGGCCAGCACGCTGCGACTACGCGCCCGGGGCGTGCCGCACCTGCGCGGCACCGGCCGAGGCGACCTCTACGTCCACCTGGACGTGCGGACGCCCACCAAGCTCGACCCGGACCAGGAGAAGATGCTGCGCGACTTCGCCAAGACCCGTGGTGAGGAGGTCGCCGAGCTGTCCAAGCAGGGCGGCTTCTTCTCTCGGATGCGCGACGCGTTCAACGGGCACGCCTGAGGTGTCCGCACCGCTTTTCCTGGTCGAGGCGCTGCCCACCGGCGACGCGCTGACCCTGGACGGCCCGGAGGGGCACCACGCCGCCACCGTGCAGCGGTTGCGCGTCGGCGAGGAGCTGCTGCTCGCAGACGGTCGGGGCGGCACGGCCGCCGCCGTGGTCACCGCCGTCGGCCGGGGCAGCCTGGAGGTCACCATCACCTCCCGGGGGTACGCGGACGCGCCCGTACCCCGGCTGGTGACCGTGCAGGGCATCGCCAAGGGCGACCGGGGTGAGCTGGCCGTGCAGGCGATGACCGAGGTCGGGGTGGACGAGATCGTGCCCTGGGCGGCCTCGCGTTCGGTGACCCAGTGGCGCGGTGACCGGGGCGTACGCGCCCGGGAGAAGTGGGTGGCCACCGCCCGGGAGGCGGCCAAGCAGGCCCGCCGGCCGTGGCTGCCGGTGGTGGCCGGTGCGCCGGACGAGTCCACCGCCACGGTGGCCCGTCGGATCGCCGGTGCCGCCGCAGGGTTCGTGCTGCACGAGGAGGCCGAGGACCGGCTCACCACCGCCGAGCTGCCGACCGCCGGCGAGATCGTGCTGGTGATCGGCCCGGAGGGTGGCATCGCCCCGGCCGAGTTGACCGCCTTCGCCGAGGCCGGCGGGCGACCCGTACGCCTCGGGCCGGCCGTGCTGCGCACCTCCACCGCCGGGGTGGCGGCCCTCAGCGTGCTCGCCACCCGCCTCGGCCGCTGGTGACCGGTCGTCGGTCGAGCCGTCAGGGGCGGGGGAAGACCGGCACCACCTCTTCCTCCGGCCCCAGGTCCAGCCCGGCCGGCCCGATGATCTGCGGGTCCGGTGTGCCGACCACGTCGGGGTCCTTGCCGGTGTAGTCGAAGCGGTGCAGCACGTGCCGGATCGCCTCGAGCCGGGCCCGCTTCTTGTCGTTGCTCTTCACCACCGTCCACGGCGCGTCGGCCGTGTCGGTCCAGAAGAACATCGCCTCCTTGGCCTCTGTGTACTCGTCCCACCGGTCCAGCGAGGCGATGTCCATCGGAGACAACTTCCACTGCCGGACCGGGTCGACCTGGCGGATCGCGAACCGGGTGCGTTGCTCGTTCTGGGAGACGGAGAACCAGAACTTGACCAGCCGGATGCCCGAGCGCACCAGCATCCGTTCCAGCTCCGGGGCCTGCCGCAGGAACTCCAGGTACTCCTTACGGCTACAGAATCCCATCACCCGCTCCACGCCGGCCCGGTTGTACCAGGAACGGTCGAACAGCACGATCTCACCGGCCGCCGGCAGGTGCGCCAGCCACCGCTGGAAGTACCACTGGGCGGCTTCCCGCTCGTCCGGCTTCGCGAGCGCCACCACCGACGCGCCACGCGGGTTGAGGTGCTCCATGAAGCGTTTGATGGTGCCGCCCTTGCCGGCCGCGTCCCGGCCCTCGAAGAGGATCACCAAACGCTCGCCGGACTCCTTGATCCAGTCCTGGAGTTTCAGCAGCTCGATCTGGAGCAGCCGCTTGTCGCGGTCGTACTCGTCGCGGTCCAACCGCTCGTCGTACGGGTAGTCCTCACGCCAGGTGTCGACGGGGGTGCCGTCGGGGCGGAGCAGGACAGGGTCGTCGTCGTGGCCATCGGCCACCCGGTAGTCGGCGGTGAGGTCCAGCAGCGCGGAGTCGGCCATGTCGGTGAGACTTACCCGCCCACGAACCGCCAACCACCTCCCTGGCCAGGTGATCTGCCGCCGGCGTCGACCTCAACTGCGCAGGTAGGAGGCGCCGTTGAGGTCGACGATCGTGCCGGAGGCCCATTCGGCCTGCGGCGAGGCCAGCCAGTGCACGGCGGCGGCGATCTCTTCCGGTTTGCCCACCCGGTCGAACGGGCTCTGCGCCCGGATGGCCACGCCCTCCTCACCGCGCAGGTACTCGGTGACCATGTCGGTCGCCACGAAGCCCGGCGCGACGGTGGCGACCGCGATGCCGTACGGCGCGAGCGCCACGGCGAGGGACTGGCCCAGCGCGTTCAGCCCTGCCTTGCTGGCGCCGTACGCCGGCTGGTGCGGCTCGCCACGGAACGCGCCCCGGGACGAGACGTTCACGATCCGCCCACCGCGTTCGCGCATGTGCTGGGCGGCGCACCAGATGACGTTGCCGGCGCCGGTCAGGTTGGTCTCCAGCACCTGCCGCCACCGCTGCTGCCACTCCTCGTACGAAGCGCCGAAGATCGGGTGCGGGTCGTCCCGGTCGCCGTACGTCCCGGCGTTGTTGACCAGCACGTCCAGCCCGCCGAGCAGTTCGGCGGCCCGGTCGACCATGACCCGGACCGCGTCCGGATCGGTGAGGTCGGCGCGGACCACCACGTGCCCGGTGCCCGGTAGCTGCGCGCGTAGTTCCTCGGCCGCATCGGCGGAGTCGCGGTGGTGGATGGCCACCCGGTCGCCGCCGGCTGCGAACGCCTTCGCCACAGCGCGGCCGATCCCACGCGAGGCCCCGGTCACGAGTACCGCCCGATCCGTCATGCCGGCCATCCTGCCTCAGCCGTACCTTCCCTGCGAACGGGCCGGCGGCGCACCCGGCGCCGGAGCGCCCCCGGCCCGTCAGTCCTTACACTGCCCCGATGGGATCCGACTGCCTGTTCTGCCGCATCGTCGCCGGGGAGATTCCGGCCACCGTGGTCCGGGAGACCGACACCACGCTCGCCTTCCGCGACATCGACCCGAAGGCGCCGGTGCACGTCCTGGTCATTCCGAAGGAGCACTACGCCGACGTCGCCACGCTCGCCCAGGGTGACCCGGCGCTGGCCGCCGACGTGCTGGCGACGTCCGCCGCCGTGGCCGAGGACGAGGGGCTGCTCGGCGATGGTTTCCGGCTGATGTTCAACACCGGCGCGTACGGCGGCCAGGAGGTCTTCCACGTGCACGCGCACCTGCTCGGCGGTGCGCCGCTCGGCCCGATGCTCGCCCGGGACCTGGCGTGACCGAGCGCGCTCCCGCGCCCGACGGTCGTGGCAACGAGCACCTGGACCGGTTGGTCCGGCGGGTGCAGGCCGAGGCCCGGGTGCCCGCTGTGTCGGCGGCGCTGCACCGGGCCGACCGACCGCTCTGGAGCCGCACCGTCGGCGAGACCGGCACCGACAGCCCTCTGGGCGCGGGCACCCAGTTCCGGATCGGCTCGATCACCAAGACGTTCACCGCGGTGCTGGTCCTGCAGTGCCGCGACGACGGGCTGCTGGACCTGGACGACCCGGTGGGCCGGCACCTGGACCTTCCGGCGCACGGCGAGCTGACCGTACGCCGGTTGCTGTCGCACACCGGTGGCCTGCAACGCGAGCCGTTCGGCGATGTGTGGGACAGCCTGCGCGCACCGGACGACGACCAACTGGTCGCCGAGTTGGACCGGGCCGAGCGGGTGCTGCCGACCGGCCGGCGGTTCCACTACTCCAACCTGGGCGTGGCCGTACTCGGCCAACTCGTCGCCCGACTCCGGGGCGGCAGCTGGGCGCAGGCGCTCACCGAGCGGATCCTGACGCCGCTGGGGCTGACCGACACCACGGTGACCCCACGGCCGACGGCGGCCACCGGGTTCCTGGTCGACGCGTACTCCGACGAGGCGCACCCGGAACCGCCGACCGACTTCGGCGCGGTCGGCCCGGCCGCGCAGCTCTGGAGCACCGCGACCGACATGGCCCGCTGGGCGGCGTTCCTGGCCGACCCGGCGGCGCTGGACCCGGCCGGCGCGGTCCTCGCCCCGGCCACCCTGGACGAGATGCGCTGGCCGCTGACCACCACCGACGAGACGCTCTGGGGCGCGGGCTTCGGGCTCGGGCTGATCCTCATCCCGCAGGGGGAGCGGGTGATGCACGTGGGGCACGACGGGGCGATGCCCGGGTTCCTCGCCGGGGCGTACGGCCGCCGTGGCGGTGACGGTACGCCCGGCGCGATGGGTGCCGCTGTGCTCGGCTCGTCCGGCACAGCGACCGAACTGTTCGACCTGTCGCACCGGCTGCTCGCCGCGGCGGTCGAGCACGACCCGGCCGAGATCGAGCCCTGGCGACCCGGCGCACCCGCGCCGGCGGCCCTGCGGGGTGCGCTCGGCCGCTGGTGGGGCGAGGGCTCCGAGTACGTCTTCTCCTGGCACGACGGCACCCTGCGGGCGCGCGGGGTCGGTGACCCGACCGGACGCCCACCGGCGATCTTCACCCCGCTGCCGGACCAGCCGGACGTGTTCCGGGTGGTCTCCGGCCGGGAGGTCGGTGAGCTGCTGCGGCTGACCCGGGACGAGGCCGGCGCGGTGGTCCGGATGCACTGGGCGACGTACCGGTTCACCCGCCACCAGGAGACCTTCGACCGGTACGACTTCCGGGCCGGGAGCTGATCGCGGCCAGCGGAAATGGGCGCGATGCGCCCCGCGTTGAACCGATACGATGGGTGTAACGTCCGCACGCCAGCCAGCAGGCCGGCGCCGAGATCGAGAGCAGGTGCGCAGGGCCCTTCGGCCCAACCTATGACCGGCACCCCACCTCCCGGCCCGCCCCGGGTGCAGACCAGGATCACCGTGCCCGACCCGAAGATCATGGTCAATCTGCTCGGCGCAGGCGACGAGATCCTCAGGCTCGTCGAACGCTCGGTCAACAGTGACGTGCACGTTCGCGGCAACGAGATCACCATCACCGGTGACCCCGCGGACAACGCCCTCGCCGAGCGGGTCTTCAGCGAGCTCCTCGAACTCATCGAGAAAGGCGAGACCCTGACCAGTGACGCCGTCCGGCGTACCGTCGGCATGCTCGAGCAGGGCAGCGCCGAGCGGCCCGCCGAGGTCCTGACACTCAACATCCTCTCCCGGCGCGGGCGCACCATCCGCCCCAAGACGCTCGGGCAGAAGAAGTACGTCGACGCGATCGACACCCACACCATCGTCTTCGGCATCGGTCCGGCCGGCACCGGAAAGACCTACCTGGCGATGGCGAAGGCCGTCCAGGCGTTGCAGGCCAAGCAGGTCAACCGGATCATCCTCACCCGGCCGGCGGTCGAGGCGGGCGAGCGACTGGGCTTCCTGCCCGGCACGCTCAACGAGAAGATCGACCCGTACCTGCGCCCGCTCTACGACGCGCTGCACGACATGCTCGACCCGGAGACCATCCCGAAGCTGATGGCCGCCGGCACGATCGAGGTCGCCCCCCTCGCCTACATGCGGGGTCGGACGCTCAACGACGCGTTCATCATCCTGGACGAGGCGCAGAACACGACGCCCGAGCAGATGAAGATGTTCCTCACCCGACTCGGCTTCAACTCCAAGATCGTCGTGACCGGTGACATCACCCAGGTGGACCTTCCCGGCGGGACGAGCAGCGGCCTGCGGGTGGTTCGGGAGATCCTGGAAAACGTCGATGACGTGCACTTCTCCCAGTTGTCCAGCTCTGACGTGGTCCGCCACCAGCTGGTCGGGGAGATCGTCGACGCGTACGCCCGCTGGGACGCCGAGCGGGAGAACCAGCAGGCGCAGGGCGTTCACGCCGTGCCTGGGCGACCCGCCCAGGGCGGCCGGGCCGGCCGCCGCCGCTAAAGCAGAGGAAAGCAGTTGTCCATCGAGATCGCCAACGAGTCCGGTGTCGACGTCGACACCGACGCCGTGCTCGCCGTCGCCCGGCACGCCCTCGACGAGATGGGGGTCAACCCCCTCGCCGAGCTGTCCGTGCTGCTGGTCGACATCGACTACATGACCGAGCTGAACCACCGCTGGATGGGTGGCGACGGCCCGACCGACGTGCTCGCCTTCCCCATGGACGAGGGCAGCGTCGACCACGGCCCGGGTGAGTCCGCACCTGCCGGTGGCGAGCCCGCCCTGCTCGGCGACATCGTGCTCTGCCCGGAGGTGGCGGCCAAGCAGGCGGCGACCGCCGGGCACGCACCGGCCGACGAGCTGCACCTGCTCACCGTGCACGGGGTGCTGCACCTACTCGGCTACGACCACGCCGAGCCGGAGGAGGAGCGGGAGATGTTCGCACTCCAGGCTCGGCTGTTGGCGAGCTGGCGGTCGACCCGCACCCAGTGATGTCCACTTCTCCGTTACTCGCGGCCGGCGCGACCGCCGGCCTTCCCGACTTTCAGCTGATCGTCTTCGCGGCCGGTCTGGTGGTGCTGGCCGGCCTGATCGCGATGACCGAGGCGGCCCTCGCCGCGGTCTCACCGGCCCGCGCCGCCGAGCTGGCCCGCGACGGCGTACGCGGCGCCCGTACCCTCCAGGTCGTGGCCGGCGACGTCGTCCGGCACCTCAACCTGCTCCTGCTGTTGCGGCTGCTCGCCGAGCTGACCGCCACCACACTGGTGGCGCTCGTGGCGGTGGACAGCTTCGGCGCCGGGTGGCGGGCCGCGCTGGTGACCGCCGGCGCGATGACCGTGGTCAGCTTCGTGGTGGTGGGCGTCGCCCCGCGCACCATCGGCCGGCAGCACGCCTACGCCGTGGGTCGTGCGGTGGCGCCGCTGGTCCGCTGGCTGGGTCGGGCGCTCAACCCGCTCGCGTCGCTGCTGATCCTGATCGGCAACGCGGTCACCCCGGGGCGCGGCTTCCGGGAAGGTCCGTTCGCCACCCAGGTGGAGCTGCGGGAGCTGGTCGACCTGGCCGAGCAGCGCGGCGTTGTCGAGCACGGCGAACGCCAGATGATCCACTCCGTCTTCGCGCTCGGCGACACCATCGCCCGTGAGGTGATGGTGCCGCGTACCGAGATGGTGTGGATCGAGGAGGGCAAGACGCTCGAGCAGGCGCTGGCGCTCTTCCTGCGCTCCGGTTTCTCCCGCATCCCGGTGATCGGCGAGAGCGTCGACGACGTGCTGGGCGTGCTCTATCTCAAGGACCTGATCCGGCGCTCCCGTGGCGGGGACCCGGGGGCCGAGCAGTTGCCGGTGGCCGAGCTGATGCGCCCGGCGACCTTCGTACCGGAGTCCAAGCCGGTCGACGACCTGCTGTCCGAGATGCAGGCGGCCCGCAACCACCTGGTCATCGTGGTCGACGAGTACGGCGGCACCGGCGGTCTGGTCACCATCGAGGACATCCTCGAGGAGATCGTCGGTGAAATCACCGACGAGTACGATGTCGAGCGCCCGCCCGTCGAACGTCTGGCGGACTCCTCGGTGCGGGTGACCGCTCGCCTGCCGGTGGAGAATCTCGGCGAGATGTTCGACACCGCCCTGCCCACCGACGAGGTGGAGACGGTCGGCGGCCTGCTCGCCCAGTCGCTGGGGCGGGTGCCGATCCCGGGTGCCGAGGCCGAGGTCGCCGGTCTCCGCCTGGTCGCCGAGGGCACCACCGGGCGGCGCAACCGGATCGACACCGTCCTGGTCAGCCGGGTGGAGCCGGGCGATGAGCAGGACACCGCGGGGCGCGGCGAGCACGCCGGCCCCGGGGACGACACGGACAACTATCGAGACGACGAGAGGCAATCCGCCGATGCCTGACACACCCGCCGCGCCTGTCGCCCGGCCCACCCCCACCGCGTCGGGCGCGCTGAGCGCCGAGGACGGCAAGCTCGTCGTCCTCGCCCGGGGAGCCCGCGCGCGGGTCGGCGCCGTGGAGGGCGCCGCGGTCCGCGACCAGGACGGCCGGACGTACGCGGCGGCCAGTGTCGCGCTGCCGTCGCTGACGCTCACCGCGTTGCAGTTGGCGGTCGCTTCGGCCGTGGCGGCCGGGGCAAGTCGGCTGGAGGCGGCGGTGGTGGTGACCGAGGCGTCGACGCTGGATGGTGCCGGGCACGCGGCGGTACGGGACCTCGCGGCGGACGCACCGGTCCACGTGGCCGCTCCGGACGGCACGGTCCTCGGCACGGTGACCCAGTGAGCCCGGTGCAGGATCCGGAAGCGCGTCCGTACCGGGCCGGGTTCGGCTGCTTCGTCGGTCGCCCCAACGCCGGCAAGTCGACGCTGACCAACGCCATCGTCGGCACCAAGATCGCCATCACCTCGAACAAGCCGCAGACCACCCGGCACGTCATCCGGGCGGTGCTGCACCGACCGGAGTCGCAGCTGGTCCTCGTCGACACGCCGGGCCTGCACCGCCCCCGTACGCTGCTCGGCGAACGTCTCAACGACCTGGTCCGGTCCACCTGGACCGAGGTCGACGTGATCGGCCTGTGCATCCCGGCCGACGAGCCGGTCGGGCGCGGTGACCGGTTCATCACCGGCGAGTTGGCCGAGTTGAAGGCGACAGTGCTGGCGGTGGTCACCAAGACCGACCTGGTGGACAAGCGTCGCCTGGCCGAGCAGCTGCTGGCGGTCAGCAAGATGGGGGAGTTCGCCGAGATCGTGCCGGTGAGCGCGGTGTCCGGGCACCAGGTGGACACCCTCGTCGACGTGATGACCAAGTACCTGCCGCCGTCGCCGCAGCTCTATCCGGACGACATGCTCACCGACGACCCCGAGCAGGTGCTGGTCGCCGAGCTGATCCGCGAGGCCGCCCTGGAGGGGGTCCGCGACGAGCTGCCGCACTCCATCGCCGTGGTGGTGGAGGAGATGATCCCCGAGGGTCAGGTCATGAAGATCTACGCCGACCTGTACGTGGAGCGGCCCAGCCAGAAGGCCATCGTGCTCGGGCACAAGGCGAGTCGGCTCAAGGAGGTCGGCACCAACGCCCGCAAGCAGATCGAGGAGCTGCTCGGCGGTCGGGTCTACCTCGACCTGCACGTGCGGGTCGCGAAGGATTGGCAGCGCGACCCGAGGCAACTGCGCAAGCTGGGCTTCTGACCCACCTCGTCGGCGGTGCCCGACCGGCGGCACGATCGCCTTCGGTCGGGCAGCCGGGGATGTTCACGCCCCGTTTGAGGTGGCTGTCGTTTGGTGCGGGCGCCACGCAGGGTAGGAAAGTTGTGCCCCGCGTCCCCGACCGAGTGCAGGCTGATGCGCAACAGGTACCTCGACATCCTCCGTGCCCTGGCCATCGTTCGGGTGGTGGTTTACCACGTCACCGGATGGGCGACCCTCACCCTCGTCTTCCCCGCCATGTCGGTGATGTTCGCGCTGGCAGGCTCGCTGATGGCCGCGTCGCTGACCCGGGTCGGGCCGGCGGCGGTCGGGCGTCGGCTGCGTCGACTGCTGCCGTCGCTGTGGGTGCTCGCGGTGGTCTTCGTGCCGGCCATGATGTTCAGCGGGTTGTCGGTGAGCCCTCGGGTGCTGCTGTGGCTGTTCCCGATCGCCGACCCGCCGGCCAACAACTGGGGCGCGCTGGCGCTGAGCATCATCTGGTACCTGCGTGACTATCTGTGGTTCGTGCTCGCTTCGCCGGTCGCGTTCTGGCTGTTCCGGCGTGCCCCGCTGATGACCCTGCTCGCCCCGTACCTCCTGCTGGTGACGATCGAGGTGGGGATCTACCCGGCGCCGCCGGTGCTGCGGGAGTTCGGGCTCTACTTCGGCGCGTGGCTGCTCGGCTTCGCCCACCACGCCGGGATGCTGCGCCGGCTCTCCGGCCGGCTGCTGTACCCGGTGGCGCTCGCCCTCGCCGTGGGCGGCGGCGCCTGGATCGTCGAGCATCCCGGTCCGCGCGGGTACGACCTGAACGACAACCCCCTGGGCAACGCCCTCTGGTCGGCCGCGTTCATCCTGATCGTGCTGGGCCGGGCGCCGGCCGGGGTGGCCTGGCTGAGCCGGAGCCGACTGGTCGACCGGGCGGTGACAGTGCTCAACCGGCGGGCGCTCACCGTCTACCTCTGGCACATGCCGTTCGTGGTGGCGCTCACTCCGCTGGTCGACGTGGTGGGCTGGTCCCACCAGGACCCGGTGGGCCTGGCCATCCGGGTACTGCTGGTCTTCGCTCTGGTCGGGCTGGTCACCCTGGCCGTCGGTTGGGTCGAGGACGTCGCCGCCCGCCGCCGCCCGGAGCTGATCCCCGGTGGCACGGCGCAGCCCGCCGACGCTGGGGGCCGGCCGGGTGCCGACGCGGCGGTCCGGCCGGGTGCCGAGGGTGCGGCCCGGCCGGGTGCCGACGCGGCGGGCGGTGCCGGGGCGACCGTCGGACGAGCGGTGGTGCCGTCGCAGCGGACGGCAGGGGAGGCGGCCAGCGTCGAGATCAACGCTCGCTGATCGTGAGGTTGCCGCTGTTGGCCGAACCGTCGAGCACCAGGGACGCCGCCGGGTTGTCGGCGACGGTGACGGTCTCGTCGCCGGAGTCGGCGTTGGACCGGACCCGGTAGCTGCCCTGCGGCACCACCAGCGTGACGTCACCACTGGAGGCGTGGACCCGGGCCGAGGCGGGCTTGTCCAGCTCCACGTTGACATTGCCCGAGCTGGCCTCGGCGTCGACAGTGCCGCCCAGCCGGCGTGCGGTGATGTCTCCGGAAGAGGCGCGCAGCCGTACCGCCGCGGCGGCCTCGCTCACCTCGATGTTGCCGGAACGGGCCTCCACCCCGACCGCGCCCGACGCGCCGGAGATCCGCACGTCGCCCGAGCTCACCTGTAGGTCCACGGTGCCGACCCGGCTCAACTCGACGTTGCCGGAGCTGGTCTCGCCCTGCACCGCCACACCCTCGGGCACCGTCACCTCGTAGGAGATGCTGCACCGCGAGCCACAGTCGGTGTTCAGCACCAGCTCGCTGCCCTTGATCTCGTAGCGGGTGTTGTCCGGTTCACCGCCCTGGTAACGAACCACTCGCTTGATCCGCACCTCGGACGCCGCGCCGGTGCCGCGGACCACCACGTCGCCCGACCCCCCGGAGACCCGGATCGTGGTGATCCGGACCGCCTCGGTGTTGTCGTAGTCGAGCCGACGGAACGACAGGTTGTCGCACCCGGCGAGCACGATGAGGCTGGTGGCGAGCCCTAGCGCGACGGGAGCGGCGACGCGACGACGGCGGGGGGTGGTGGTCAGGTGCAGTGCCATGACCAGCACGCTACGGCCGAGCACGAGGCGGCCGCATCGGGGTTCATCCGCGCTTGCACCCCGAACCAACCCTGATTTCACACCCCGAGGGAGAATGGCCCGATGGCCGGGTATCGCCGACAGCTCTACCGCGACGACGCGGTGGTGCTGCGTGTGCAGAAGCTCGGCGAGTCCGACCGGATCATCACCCTGCTCACCCGCCGGCACGGCCGGCTGCGCGCGGTGGCTCGAGGGATCCGCCGCACCACCAGCAAGTTCGGTGCCCGGCTGGAGCCGTTCGGCCACGTCGACCTCCAGCTCGCCGGTGACCCGAAGGGCAACCACGGCAGTTCTCTGCACACCGTGAGTCAGGTCGAGGGCATCGACCTGTACGGCAAACGGTTCCTGGGCGACTATCCGCGCTATACGGCGGCCAGCGCGATCGCCGAGACCGCCGAGCGCCTGACCCCGGTGGAACGGGAGCCGTCGCTGCGGCTGTTCCAGCTCACCATCGGCGCGTTGAAGGCGCTGTCCCGGGGCGAACACGCCACCACCCTGGTGCTCGACGCGTACCTGCTGCGCGGGATGTCCCTGGCCGGCTGGGCGCCGGCGCTGGTCGCCTGCGCGGTCTGCGGCACGCCCGGGCGGCACCGGGCGTTCTCGGTTCCGGCCGGCGGCGCGGTCTGTCCCGATTGCCGGCCACCCGGGGCGGCTCATCCCGCCCCGGCCACCATCGATCTGATGTCCGCGCTGACCTCCGGCGACTGGGTGATCGCCGACGCCACCGACGCCGCCGTACGTCGGGAGTGCAGTGGGCTGGTCGCGGCTCACCTGCAGTGGCACCTGGAGCGCGCGCTACGCTCGCTGCCGCTGGTCGACCGGGGTTCCTCGGCGGCCGGCACGGCCCCGCCGCCGGAGGGCACCGGGGCCGTGGTGCTCCGGCCACGTGGCGACGTCGAGGCCGGGGCGGACGGCGCGAACAGGGAGTGACCGAGTGATCCGATCGAAGAAGGCCGGCCGGCGCGAGCCGACCCCGCCGGTGCCACACCCGTCCGGGGCCCGCCCCCCGGCGCTGCCCACCGAGGCGGTGCCGAAGCACGTGGCGGTGGTGATGGACGGCAACGGCCGCTGGGCCAAGGACCGCGGGCTGCCCCGCACCAAGGGGCACGAGGCGGGGGAGCACAGCCTCTTCGACACCATCGAGGGCGCCATCGAGATGGGCATCCCGTACTTGTCGGCGTACGCGTTCTCCACGGAGAACTGGCGGCGCTCGCCCGACGAGGTCCGGTTCCTGATGGGGTTCAACCGGGACGTGATCCGTCGCCGCCGTGACCAGCTGGTCGACCTGGGCGTACGGGTGGTGTGGTCGGGCCGGCCCGGTCGGCTGTGGAAGAGCGTCATCTCCGAGTTGCAGACCGCCGAGGAGATGTCCCGCGACAACTCGACGCTGACCCTGCAGTTCTGCGTCAACTACGGCGGGCAGGCCGAGATCGGTGACGCCGCCGCCGCGATCGCCCGGGACGTGGCGGCCGGCCGGCTGGATCCGGCGAAGGTCACCGAGAAGACCGTGGCGAAGTACCTCTACCACCCGGAGATCCCGGAGGTGGATCTGTTCCTGCGCCCTTCCGGGGAGGAGCGGATCTCCAACTTCCTGCTCTGGCAGACCGCGTACGCCGAGTTGGTCTTCCTGGACACGCTCTGGCCCGACTTCGACCGCCGCCACCTCTGGTACGCGTGCGAGTTGTACGCCCAGCGGGACCGACGCTTCGGCGGCGCGCTGCCCAACCCGGTCGCCCCGGTTATCTGAGCCGACGCGCTTACCCGCACGTCGCTCTGGGTATCAGAGACGTCAGAAGCCACTGACGGAGGTGAACCCACATGATCCAGAAGCGCATTGCCCAGTGGGCGGTGATGGCCATCGCGGTGCCGGTGGCCGCAGCCGGTGCCCGCCGGCTCAGCCACACCCTGGAGGCCCGGCGTGGTCCCTCCGGGGCGACCCGGTTGCTGACCAAGGGTGCGGACCTGATGCGTCCGCAGAAGGCCAAGCGCCGCCGCTTCTTCTGACCGACCCCCAGCTGTCCCAACGCCGCCCGCACTCCCGTGCGGGCGGCGTTGTCGCGTCCCCCTTGGTGCCGAGGGGCCTGGGCAAGCGCCACGGCGACCATCAAGGCTTGGCACCGAGCGGGGGTGGTGTGCTCGTTTTGGGGTCCTGCGCAAGGGCGGCGGGTAGGGTCCGGAGGTGGTGGGACGACGGCGGTTGGGGGGCAGATGCGTGATCTCCGCTTCAAGATGATCATGGCGTTGAACGCCGCCGACCTGGGCGACCCGATCTGCGAGCAGGTGGCCGAGATCTGTGCCGAGATCGCCGAGCAGCACTGCGCCGAGTTCGGCCACACACCGCAGCTGCGCACCGGTGAGATCGCCGAACTGGCCACCGGCGAGCCGGCCCTGACCTGGGCGCCGTCGACCCCCGACGCCGGGCAGCGTGCCTGGTGACCGCGCCCGCACCCGCGGTCGACATCCGTCGTGCCGACGATCGCTTCGCCACCCGGATCTCCTGGCTGGACTCCAAGCACTCCTTCTCGTTCTCCCGGCACTACGACCCGGCCAACACCCACCACGGCCTGCTGCTGGTCAACAACGACGACGTGGTCCGACCGGGGGCCGGCTTCGAAACCCACCCCCACCAGGACATGGAGATCGTGACCTGGGTGCTGCGCGGTTCCCTGGTGCACCAGGACTCCACCGGGCACTCCGGGGTGATCTACCCGGGCCTGGCCCAGCGGATGAGCGCTGGCACCGGCATCCTGCACTCGGAGAAGAACGACGCCTGGCGGCTCAACAACCAGGAGCCGCACACCGACCCGGTGCACTTCGTGCAGATGTGGGTGCTCCCCGACGAGCAGGGCGTCGACCCCGGCTACGAGCAACTGGAGATCGAGGACGAGCTGCTCCGCGGGGGTCTGGTGCCGATCGCCTCCGGGATGGACCGCTACGACGGCGCGTCCGCGATCCGGATCCGCAACCGGTACGCGACCCTGCACGCCGCCCGTCTCGCCCCCGGCGACGAGGTCACCATCCCGGACGCGCCCTACGTGCACCTCTACGTGCCCAACGGCACGGTGACCCTGGAGGGCAGCGGTCCGCTCGGCAGTGGCGACGCCGCCCGGCTCACCATGACCGGTGGCCGGCGGGTGACCGCCGACGAACCGGCCGAGATCCTCGTCTGGGAGATGCACGCCACGGTCGCCTGACCGCTACCGGTTCGCACCTGCCGTCTCCCTAGATCACGCTGGAACATGGATGTAGTGGCCTCCACGGAGAGGGAGGCCACTACATCCTGGATCAAGCACGATCTTGCAGGGCGTCGCGCGCGGGGCGTCGCGCGCGACGCCCTGCAAGATCGTGCTTGATC